>JBILLA010000249.1:0-2828 GCA_044376365.1 Bdellovibrionota bacterium
CTTAGACCTTACGCAAGAAATTTATGTTTTATGAGTCTTTTAAAGGTTATCACGCCTATAAGAGCTTAAAAATCCTTCATCTTGATAGCATGTAATAATGTCTTGCACTTCAGCCGCAAGGGGCAGTTTCGCTTGAAAGCCCAGCATTTCCTGGGCTTTTTTGGTCACAAAGCTTCGATTTTTAATATAGAAATCAACGCGGCGGCGATAGAGTGGAGGCTCTATCCCAAAGGGCCTACACAGAAGTTCACACAGATCCCCTAAGAGCTGCATCGGTATTAAGGGTATATGCAGCCAAGGGCGTTTGACGTGTAGTATATCCGCAACTAAGTTGCAGAATTGATTCAGGGGCACAATCTCTTGTCCTGCAATCAAGAATGCTTCGGCATTGACCTCTGTATGTTCCATGGCAAGCCAAAACGCGTGCACAAGATCTCGAACATCAATAAAGTGACACAATGCTTCACCTTTACCCACATAGAAGAAGCGCCCCCGCTGTATCATGCGAAATATTTTGCCAAGTCGCGTATCGCGAGGACCATAGATCATAGCTGGGCGTAGGATCACACCTGATATTTTTTGAGAACGATAAAATTCAAACGCAACAGCTTCAGAGGCAACTTTACTCTCTTGATACACATCGCAAGGTGCATACGGGGTAGTTTCATCAGCAGGTGGATTTTTCACATCACCATGAACACCATTTGTCGAGCAATAGATAAGTCGTGGAACGCCGGCTTTAATTGCTGCTTCAAAAAGATGACGAGTACCTTCGACGTTGACTGCAAAAAATTCACTATCAGGTAATTTTGCTTCGCGAAAAACTGCGCCGATATGAAAAATACCAGTAACACCCTGAACCGCACGCGCAAGGCTTTCTTTATCTTTCATATCACCCAGCACAATATCAACGCCACGAGCAGAGAGTGCAGCAGCTTTTTCAGCGCTTCTGACGAGAGCTCGAACAGCACATCCTTTATTGAGGAGGTAATCGATCATATGACCACCAACAAAACCAGTGGCACCAGTAACAAGATAGAGAGGAGGGGCGTTGTGTGTCATAGAAGTATCTAGCCGCGAAACGCTTTTCGAGCTGCAAGAAAGTCATCTGGCAGCGGAGCTTCAATTGCTATTTGCTTTAACGTTACAGGATGTAGAAAAGAAAGTGAAGCTGCATGGAGGAGCTGCCGAGCAACCGCACGGTATTTTGCAGAAGAGCCAAGTGCTATCTCATACTGTTTATCCCCAAGGAGTTGCATGCCCCGCGACAGCAAGTGTTTACGAATCTGATGAGTGCGACCCGTCGCAATGATAATTGATGCTTCATGTACGGGGGGATAAGATTTTTTGATAGTGATTGCAGTATGAGCACTTTTACCTTCAAGAGGCGTATCAATCACTAACGTGGCGCCGGGTTTGATTGCTGAAGATTGTGCAAGGATGATGGCATAATATTTTTTAGTAATTTGCCCGTCTTGAAATAGCTTTACAAAGCTATCAAAAATACTTTGATTTTTAGCAACGATCAGAGCGCCACTTGTATCACGATCAAGGCGATGCACTGCTCGAGCCTTTGGAAGGCTGCACTTTTTTTTAATTATCTGCTCAAAGCTTTTTTCACCATTCGTAATAACGCCGTGCGGTTTATTGACAATCAGAAAATGCTCATCTTCAAAAAGGATGTTGATTTCTTGCTGCCCACGCCGCGGTTGGTCAGTGTCGATGGATTCGAGGAGCTCGATAATATCGCCAGTATGGACTGTATATTTTGCAATCCACACTCGTTTGTTATTGAGAAGCACTTTTTTTCTATCGAGAGATTCTTTCGCTTTTTTCTTTGATATACCAAAGGCAAGAGCTAATACCTCAATGAGCGATTTACCTTGCCACGCTTTCAGTACTTGAACTGCTGCCATGCTGCCTTATGATGGAAACGAGAAAGTTTCTTTCAGAGCGTAGTGCCCTTTTTCATTGATGCTCACTCTACCAGCAGGTGTATCAGGATCATGTTGAAAGACTACGACTGCATTTTTCGCGATGGCGCGTTCAAGAAAGACTTTCTTCTCATCCATTACTTTCTCTGCGCAGAGGTCGTATCCCATATGATAGGGCAGGGGCAAGTGGCGTGAAGTAGGAATCAGATCCGTTGCAAACATAAAAGTTGATGCTCCGTACAACGGTGCATCAAGTTGGACTTCTATCCACTGTTGTCCAAGTGTATGTCCATCAATATGGAATCCATTGATGCTCCAGCCAGCTCCTGTAAGGATCGTACCGTCTGCATCAAGAAGGGTATCTTTTGACGCATCGATAACACTGACATTTTCTTTCAGGTAGCTCGCACGTTCTCGAAGCCCGGGGTTTTTGGCACGTTCATAGTTGCTGCGCTGTAGATGAATACGTGCATGAGGATACTGTCGTTCGACTGTGCCAGGTGTCGCACCCCAACATGAGATGCCTCCACCATGGTCAAAATGCAGGTGGGTCAGAATGACATCAGTAATCTCACTGTCTTGGAACCCAAGCAAACTGCGAGGGGTATTTTTAATTCCAAAAATCTTGGTACTTTTCTCGTCCCACTTATCACCAAGCCCAACATCGACAAGAATTTTTTTACCTGGTACTTCAATCAGCATACTGCGTGAAGCAAGTGGTATGCAGTTTTCTTCATCCACTGGGATAAGTTTTGCCCAAAGATTTTTGGGTACAGATCCAAACATGGCACCGCCATCAAGACGAAACATGCCAAATTCAATAATGCGAATATTGATAGTCATGGGCTTAGTCTACAAGCTTATCGGCAGTTGAAACAGACGCTTGGCATTCGT
>JBILLA010000250.1:0-2814 GCA_044376365.1 Bdellovibrionota bacterium
CTTCACGTGGTGCGTGATGTGTTGTTGACCACACATACTGTTTATAAGGCTGATAGGCAGGCTGTGTTATGCGATCATCAAGGTTGAGCTCTTCAAGGAGCGATGCAATACGAGGTGTGAGGACAAGCGTATTGGCTCCATGCTCTAAGGTGAAGCCATCTTTGATACTCGAACGAATGCAACCACCAACAATATCCGCCTGTTCAATAATTGCTACGCTTTTACCCTGTTTTTTGAGTTCATAAGCAGCAATCAGCCCTGAGATACCTGCGCCGACTATAACGGTATCGACTGATAAGGTCTCATCCACGACGAACCATTTCTATAACAGTTTCAACATTTTCAATTGGTGTGTGGGGAAGGATGCCGTGACCAAGATTAAAAATATGGTGAGGAATCTCGGCAGCATCATCAAGAATTTTTCTAACTTCGTCTTTGAGGAGTGCACGGTTGCCACCTAAAATTTCAGGATCAAGATTGCCCTGTAACACAACATCAGAGCCAAATGCAGCAGATGCAGCAGAGAGGGGCATTCGCCAGTCGATACTAAATCCGTCAACAGGAATAGTTTTTAAGAGTGGTATCATCCCAGCGGTACCCGTTGAGAAATAGATAATAGGGGTATCACATTGAGCTTTAAATTCAGTCACAAGCTCGATCAATGTAGGTAGAATATAGGTAGCGTAAAAGAAAGGTGAAACTGAACCAGCCCATGAATCAAAAATTTGAACTGCCGATACACCAGCCGCTGCCTGAGCAAGCAAGTAGGTGACAGTAAATTGTTTTAGTTTTTGTTGGAGTAGTTGCCAGCTCTGTGGGTGTTCGCCAATAAAACGTTTGACGTGATTGATGCTGTGGGCAGTTTTCCCTTCAAGCATATAGGTTGAAAGGGTAAAGGGTGCACCTGAAAAACCAAGTACTGGAACACCGCGCGGTAGCAGCTCAGCTTTCACCTGTTGAATAGCTTTCAGAGTATAGCCGACAGTCTCTTGTGGATCGGCAACGATAAGACGCGATACGTCGTCAGGTTTTGTAATGGGATTAAAAATTTTTGGCCCTTCTTTCTCTATGAAATCTAACTGCATACCCATGCCGATGAGTGGGTTGAGAATATCAGCAAAGATAATAGCGGCATCAAGGTCAAAGCGACGGAGCGGTTGTAATGTGATTTCAGCTGCAAGCTCAGGGGTTTGTATTGCTTCAAGCATGGAGTATTGCTTGCGCAGCGCTTGGTACTCAGGAAGGTAGCGGCCCGCTTGCCTCATAAACCAGAGGGGTTTTCGCTGAGGTGCCTGTTTGCGATATACTGAGACTATTGAAAAAGCGGAGTTGGTCATAAGCTACGCTTGGAATCGTACCAAAATTTTATATAACCCTCAAAACATGGTTACGACTGATAAACCTCTCTTACTGCTTGGGGCAGGGTATACGCTCTCTCGCTTCCTTGAACGAACGCAGGGGCTCCTGCTACCCGCTGTGATAACGACTAATCGAAGTATCCTCGATTTTAGTCACCCTCGTGCTGCGGAACAGCTTGACGATCTGCTGACCAATCAGCACTTCTCATGTGTTATCGATTCAGTTCCTCCTCCCCTGCAAGATAGTAGCTCAGGAGCGTTGCTCGAAAGTTATCAAGCATATATTGCGCGTATTGCTCAGCATACTGACCGTTTGCTTTATCTGAGTACCACTGGTGTTTTTGGTCGTACTGATGGCTCCTGTGTTGATGAGAGTACCTCACTGCAACCGCAGCATCCTCGTGCCGCTGCAAGAGTGAAGGTTGAGGAAGCATACCGATCTGCGTTTGGCGATACGGGGCGCTTTTGTGCGTTGCGACTGCCAGCTATCTATGGGCCTGGTCGTGGAATAGGGCTTGCCCTGCAACAGGGGCGTTACCATCTGATTGGGGATGGTTCTCGCTTTACAAACCGTATCCATGTTGATGATATTTGCTCGACTCTGCTTGCTTTGATTTGTGAGGAGGCGATTCTTCCTTCTTGTCTTTGTGTTTGTGATGATGATGCAGCGACGCAGCGAGATGTCGTTGAATTTTATTGCACAAAATTTGGTCTTCCTTATCCGCACACTATCTCACTTGAAGAAGCACAGCAGCGTTTGGATCCTTTGATGCTTGGGAATCAACGAGTATCAAACGCTCTTTTAAAACAGCGATATCTACAAAAATTGCAATTTCCTTCCTTTCGCGAGGGCGCAGGACAAGAGTTTTAATTTAGAAACATTGTCTTTCTACCGATGACATCTTGATAGGTAAAGAGGTTTCGATAACCTCTTGAATCGACGAAAAAATACTGTCATCTAAAGAGTGTTATGTCTGACAAAGAAGAGAAGAAAGAAGGGGAAGAGGCTCCCAAAAAGAAAAGCAAAAAAATGCTGTTCATCATTATTGGTGTCGTTTTGCTGTTGGGTGGAGCTGCTGCATTTTTCCTCTTAGGGAGTAAGCCCGAAGAAGCTGAGCATGTCGAAGAAGTTGAAAAACCGAAAGTCTTTAAGACTGCAAAGCTTGATCCATTTATTGTGAACCTCTCAGAAGCAAAGAGCTTCCTGAAAGTTGTAATCCTGCTTGAATACGATGAGGAACTTGTCACTAAATTTACTGGTGGAGAAGGTGGTGGTGCTGGACATGGTGGTGGTGGTTCAGGTGGTGGTGAAGCTCCAGAAGGTGGCTTTCCTCCTGCGCTGATGGAAAAAGAAGCGCGTATGAAAGATAAAATCATAGCGATCCTTTCTTCAAAAACGCCTGCAGATGTTTTGAACGCTGCTGGTAAAAATGCACTTAAAGATGAGCTCCTTGAA
>JBILLA010000090.1:0-9630 GCA_044376365.1 Bdellovibrionota bacterium
CCAGTCGCCCATCAAAGCGATCTCCACTATGGGCGCCACGTACACCTATGGCACTTTCATATCGCAGTGCTTTATCAAGATCATGGCTCAGATTCTGATGGAAGAGTGCGGATCTAAGAGCGCGAGGACTAAAGGGTAAAAATCTATCTGCTTTTGCTGCAAGTTGTTCAAACAATTCACGCGAAAACCAATCGTCATTACACGAATAGATACTACTGGCTCCCTGTCTGAGGTAGTTTTGTGCGATGCATGATTTATCTTTTGTGCTATCGATATGGAGGCACTCTTCGTGAAGATTCCATGCACGCTCAGCGATGGCACGCAGAAACACAAGAGCTCCTCTGTTTTGTAGAATCGATCGAGTTCGGTGAAGCTCACGATAGCGACCAATTGTATTGAGTGATGCTCTGCATAGATCGTGTTGACTACTATCAACCGGCCCGGTGATGAGTGGTTCTATTCGCTCAAGGAGCGGCTTTATGGCAGTTCTGTTAAAAACGTTGATATGGGCAGAGCTATATAGACAAGATGAAGCGCTGCTTTCAGAGGATACTTTTCTGCTTAAATCTGGAGCAATGCGACTCAATGAATGCACGCATGAAGCAAGCTCAGCAGTGAGTCTCTGGTCTAAAAGAGCGAGCGATTGGGGAATTGCATCGATGGAACGAGAAATATGACTAATGTGGGGCACTCTAATCTTCCACCCTGTTTGTGCAGGTAGCGAGAGTTTTTCTGCAGGTTGGCTCTGGTGAGTGTGCATGGAGAGGTTTTATGTAAGCGACAATAGATTCTACCTATTTCAAAGAGCCTAATATAGAGCAATCGAGGGCTTTACAAATATATCGTATTATCGCAATACTGCGATATGAGAAAGTCCAACTCTCTTAAGACACTCCTATCCCAAGAATCGCTTGAGAAAGCTGCGCACTGTTTAAAAGTGCTCAGTAATCCTGTGCGTCTTCAAGTAGTGGATCTGCTCAGTGTTGCCCCTCGCTCTGTTGGTGAGGTTGCTAGCCACTGTGGAACTCCGCATAACGTTGCAAGCGAGCATCTTCGTCTGCTTCTTGTATGTGGATTAGTTCATGCTAAGAAAGAAGGTCGTCAGGTAATTTACAGTATCTGCGAAGATCACCTTTTTGATTTACTACACTGTATACATAAAAAATTTAGAGGACAGTAACTATGACAACAGCAGCCATTTCAGTAGAAGAAGCATACGAGAAAATACGCCAGGGAGTACCAGTTGTTGATGTACGAACGCCTGCAGAGTTTCGCGCATCGCATATCCAAAGTGCAATTAACCTTCCCCTGGACAAGCTTACAGCTGAGCAGGTATCACAAAAGATTCAGACTGATTCTTTTTTTGTGATCTGTCAGGCTGGTGCTCGTGGCGCTGCCGCATGTGAAAAGCTTTCGCGACAATTCGGCTCTGCTGTAAAAAATATCGATGGTGGAATGAATGCATGGCTCGCTCGTACATTTCCAGTTGAATCAGAAGGAGCGCACTGCTCTGTTATGAGCATAGAACGACAGGTCCGAATTGGAGCAGGTTCACTGGTTGTCCTCGGCATTCTGCTTTCATGGTTTGTCAGCGGCTCTTGGATTGCTCTTAGTCTTTTTGTTGGACTCGGCCTTATCTTTTCGGGCGTTACCAATACATGCGGAATGGCAATTGTGCTTGGCAAAATGCCTTGGAATAACTAAACAGGAGTTACGAATATGAAAGTTGTTATTGTCGGTGGTGTTGCAGGTGGAGCAAATGTCGCAACACGTCTGCGAAGACTCTCTGAAAAGATAGATATCATCCTTCTTGAAAAAGGGCCGTATGTGTCTTTTGCTAACTGTGGGCTTCCCTATCATATTGGTAATGAAATTGAGGACAGAGACAAACTTCTTGTTCAAACCCCACAGGGACTAAAAGCTCGCTATAATATTGATGTTCGAGTGCATAGCGAAGCTATAGCAATCGATGCAGAACGAAAGATTGTCACTATTGTCGACAGCACAAATCCAAGTAATCGCTACGAAGAGAGCTATGATGAACTTGTGTTGGCAGTTGGCGCTGAGCCAATACGTCCGTCGCTACCTGGCCTTGATCTTCCAGGCGTCTTTACGCTTCGCGATATGGCAGATATGGATGGTATCATTGCATGGATATCTTCACATCAGCCCAAGCGCGCAGTTATTGTGGGTGGTGGCTATATTGGGTTAGAGGTAGCAGAGCAGCTCAAAAATCGTGGCATGTCAGTCGCTATCATCGAAGCGGTTTCTCAACTACTAGCGCCCCTTGATCCTGAAATGGCTGCATTTATCCACGAAGAAGTAATCCGCTCTGGCGCATCCCTCTATCTTAATGAACCAATCACTGCAATCGAGCCCTCTGAGGACGCGCTTGTAGGTATGGTAAGAACCGCCAAAGAGAGCCTTATTCCAGCCGATCTGGTCATAATGGGTATCGGTGTTAAGCCAAGGACTGCACTTGCGAAAAGCGCAGGTATTGAGCTTGGAGTGACCGGCGGCGTTCATGTTAATCAGTATATGCAGAGCTCAATTCCTCATATCTGGGCGGTCGGTGATGTGGCAGAAACTATCAATCCAATTCTTGGCACTCCTCAAATTGTGCCATTGGCGGGACCAGCAAATCTGCAAGGACGTATCGTTGCTGACAATATCATGCACCCAGAAAAGTTAACTGCTTTTACGGGCGGTTTAGGCACTGCTATTGCCAGAGTCTTTTCGCTCTCTGCTGCGTCGACTGGCCTCAATGAAAAACAGCTCAAGAAAACCGCTCTTCCTTACCAAGCAGTTTTCGTTCATCCAAATTCTCATGCAGGATACTATCCCGGCGCACATCCAATTGCGTTGAAGCTTCTGTTTCGCCCAGATACTGGTGAGATTCTAGGCGCACAGGCTGTTGGTAAGGATGGCATAGATAAAAGGATTGATGTTATTGCCACAGCTATAAAAGGAAAGCTTAGCGTTGACGATCTGTGCGAACTAGAGCTTACTTATGCTCCACCGTTCGGTTCAGCAAAGGACGCTGTTCAGATTGCGGGCATGGCGGCGCAAAATGTTGTACGTGGATTAGTAAAAGTCGAGCATCCATGGACTTTCGATCCTGCAAACCATTGCGGCATCCTTCTGGATGTCAGAGATGACGATGAAGTATCACGTGGAAGGCTTCCAACAGCACGGCACATCCCCCTATCGCAGCTTCGTCAGCGTCTGCATGAACTACCAAAGGATCAGCTCATTGTTGTCTATTGCCAAAGTGGTATGCGCTCTTACCTAGCAGCCCGCATACTGACAGAGCACGGCTATACATGTCGCAATCTTGCAGGAGCATTTAAAAGCTGGTCGATTGCACATGCAAGTAGAGCTGTATAAATGGGAAAACTTAAGCCTTTTTTAGTTTTCCTAGGAGCCACCAGCCAATCTGGAGAGATAAAACAAGCGCGATTGCGCCGATAAACCAATAGAGTACCTGTCGTTTGTTTGATTCGATCTCTGGGTCAGGGGCGCCTCCTTTGAGTCGAACACTTTTGGCGATTTTTTCAAGGATTGGAAGCTTCGCAGTAAGGGCATCTCGATCATCAATCATTGTTAAGATGAAGTAGCGCTCTTTGGTCGGGAATATAAAGACACCCGCAGCGACAGATCGCTCTTTGTGTACGTAAAGTATTTTAGCAAAAAAAACATCTCGGTCGGCTAGCTTTCGCTTCTCTCCGTATTCAGCTTCAGCATCAAAAAAACCCGCGGCACGATAACTATCGACCACATCATTTCGGAGCTGAGCCTTCGTTCTCTCGGCAATTCGAGGATTACCCATCTGCTTTACTAACGTGATAGTTGGTAGCGGGTCCTCCGCAGAGCGAGCAATAAAAATAACATCACCAGGCGGCTGTTTCTCAACGGTAAAGCCTTCAGGCATATTAAGGGATATACCTAACTTTGAATCAGAGAAGGAATAGTCCTGTGATAGCACTGAAAAAGGTAGAAAAAACAGGGCGAATACAGCTAGATAGAACAGATGACGCAGACGCAAGAGCTTTAAAACCATACGGGTATGCTAGCGAGTTCTCTCAGGTATCCGCAACTTGTTTTTAGCCATTCTATAAAAAGTTCAATTTTCCATGGGAAACTTGCAGTTTTTTTTCTTTAATTTACTTAAATTTTGTATTGCGCTCTGCTCGAAGATCTCATTATTATCGCGAAAACAGAGGACTTTGCTCTTTGAAATTTTTAACATTAACTCATAAGGAGATTAATAATTATGGCTAAGAAGCCAGTCAAAAAAGCAGCTCCTAAAAAAGCTGCCCCAAAGAAAATCGTGAAAGCTAAAGCTGCTGCTCCAAAAGCTGCTGCTGCTGCTTCCAAAACTACTGTTCAGAAGGTTCAAGTTGCTAGTCGTCCAAAGAATAGCTCAACGAACAGCTACACCTATTCTGAGTTCGTAGAAAACGTCAAAAACTATTGTGGCATTGAGAAGCGTGCACAAGCTAAGACGCTTGTTGACGATCTTGCTACATTTATTCGTGATTCACTCAAGAAGGGCTACAAGCTCCCTCTTCTTGGCCTTGGTAAATTGTACGTCAGAGAGAGCAAAGCTCGTATGGCGCGCAACCCTCAAACTGGTCAAGAGATTCGTATACCAGCTCGTAAGCGTGTACGTTTCACCCCTGCAAAAGCACTCAAAGAGCACGTTCTTAAATAAGAACCTCTCTGTATCTTTTGTACGTTAAAGGTCAGCCTTGGGGCTGGCCTTTTTTTATTCCTATTTTTAGCTTTCAAGGGCGCAGTTTTTTTAAGTAGCCTCTTTATCGCAAAGGATAGCTAAAACTTTGCTTACTTAAGGGTTTAAGCTTTGGTATAGTTCGACCATCATGCAAGACCGTGTGACCACATCGCTACAGAAAGCTACTGTACCAGTTGCAGCGTTGGTTGCCGTTACAGCAATTGGTTCTTTTCTCTCACGTACGATCAAAAAACCTGATGAGCTTCCTACTAATGTCCGTCATCTTATTACCAATACAACTCGGATTGATGAGCACGGTACATTAGTAAACGGTTCATGGCTTGCTCGTGATCCGAAAGATCAAGAATGGATTGATGCATCACAGTATGTCATGAATCGACTTGAAGAAAGCAAAGATATCCGTCCACAAATGCGGTTTCTTTTGAGCGAGTACTGCAACGTAACTTCTATCGGCTTAGAAGTTCACAGAGACAGTTTGATTGACCTCCAGCAACCAGTTGCTGACAAGACGCTCACTGAGTTGAAACTGCTTAGTCTATGGCTCGCTCATCATGAAAAAACTATCGGAGCAATCCCGATTCCCAAAAGATTTTCTGAGCGCGCACTCGCTAGCTGTATTGAACAGCTTACAGCTCCTTATCGACTCACAAAGAAGAATGAATTATTAGCGACAAGAGACGAGTCTCTTACGAAACTAAATCAAATCTCTTACTTTTCGCTTCCCGAATTACAGAAATAGACCGTAAGGCCAGAATCGCTGTTTGTAGCTTCTTTCTAGCGAGCAGATGTTGGCAAACACTCGTGGAATACCAGATCATTGCCCTTCATTGAAAAATATCCTAGTTCATGAAAAGCAATCACGGGGCATGGATCCTCAGGCGATTTAAGATCATTGAGCGTAACGCGAATATCCTTGACCAGCCACGCAACAAGACGAGCTACCTCCTTTCGCTCCATGATGTGGTCTTGATTGACGCTCAGTGGGACCATCTTGTCGATGACAGATGCAAGTGGCCAAGAAGAATTCTCGATATGCGACATAGCTCTGCTGCATGGGATAGTCATGTAAGCACCAAGTTTAGAATCTTCCTTTATATGGGAGACTCGATTCTTAAAATGTTCAGCGAGCTCTTTTATAAAGTGCTCTGTCACAGTATCCGCGGCGGTCAGAACATTCGGAGCCTTGATCATCGACCAGCTGTCCTGAACAACTTTATCGATAAGATAATGGGAATGCGCGGCAACGAGGTGGAAACCGTTTCGCTTGGTGGAAAGTTTGGGGTACTGCTGACTAGACATTTGATACTGCTTTACAACGTCTCAAGTATTATACCATTAACTCTCTTTTTCTTCACCTCGCTTTCGAAGCGTCAATTTTAGGTCGGTTCCAGAGAACGGAAATGATTCACGCAGAGTATTTTTAATGTATCGCTGATACGAAAAATTCAGCTTATCTGGGTAGTTAAGGAACAAGACAATCTCAGGCGGCGCACTCGAGGCCTGGGTCGCAAACAGCAGCTTTATTGGCTGTCCACGGTAGACTGGCGGAGGCTTTCGATCCCATGCGACAGAGAGAATCTTGTTGAGCTTTGAAGTTTGAATTCGATGAGTCCAGTTTCCATAGACTTCTTTTGCAGTCTCAAGAATCGATGGGCATCGTCGACCAGTTTCAGCAGAGACAAAAAGAATCGGTGCGTAGCGGGCAAACTTCATCACTTCATAGACGCCCTCAGTATAGGCTTTCACTGAGCGATGATCTTTTTCAACCAGATCCCACTTATTCAGAACAAAAATGAGTCCACGTCCTCGCTCCTGTGCAAGACCAGCTATTTTGGCATCTTGTTCAGTAGGTAGCCCTTTAGAAGCATCCATAACAACCACTGCGACATCGCACGACGCAAGTGAAGTAAGCGCATGCAAGTTTGCATATCGTTCAATGGTTTCATCATCGACTTTATTTTTCTTTCGAAGACCAGCTGTATCGACGATTTGGTACTTTTGTCCGTCGCGAGTAAGCATGATGTCGATGCTATCCCTGGTTGTTCCAGCGATATCAGAAGTAATGAGTCGCTTTTCACCCAAAATACGATTGATGATCGAAGACTTGCCGACATTAGGCTTCCCAATAATTGCAAGCTTAATGGCACCAGTTTTTGTTTTCTCGTGCGGATCGATAGCTTCAGGATCTATTTCGAGAATCTCTTTGATTTCATCAACGAGTTCAGGAATGCCGACGCCATGAGCAGCACTGACAAATAATGCTTCAGGAACGCCAAGTCGATAAAACTCATTTGCAGCGACTTGCACATCAGGCTTTTCACATTTATTAATCACATAGAGCACTTTCTTTCCAGAACGACGAAGTTTTTTAATAATTTCTCGGTCGTACGCGTGAGGCCCAGCAATGCCGTCAAACACAACAACAGCGAGGTCAGATTCCTCTATTGCGATACGTGCCTGCTCTTGTACTTCGTCTTCAAGACCGCTGCCCTCTTCACCAATCATTCCACCTGTATCAATCAGAGTGAAGGGAAACTCGAATCGACTCACATAGCCATAGTGCCTATCACGAGTAACACCAGCAACGTCCTCAACAATAGAGACTCGATGCCCTACGAGGGCATTAAAGAGAGTTGATTTACCAACATTAGTTCTGCCAACGATTGCAATCGTTGGTATCTTCGTTATTCCCATAGCTCTATATATCCTTTTTAGCAGACATCTTCTTTAAGTACGTCAGAGCAAACGAAGCTGCTTCCGCCTGCGATGATTTTTTAGTTGCACCTTTACCCGTGCCAAATATTTCTTCCTCAATAAGTACCGAAGAAACAAATGTTGGGGCATGCTCTGGGCCCTCAACTTTATCAAGCGTATACACAGGAGCACTCATCCCAAGTGCATGAAGGACTTCTTGTAACTCGGTCTTTGGATCGGTAGGAGAAACATCTCGAATACGCTCATAGAAAATTGTATCAATGACTTCCTTTGCTTCGTTGTAGCCACCATCGCGGTATATAGCTCCAAAGAGTGCTTCAACAACATCAGCTAAGAGTGATGGGCGCTCTTTTCCGCCAGTGCTCTCTTCGCTTTTGCTGACTCGAACGTACTGACTCAGGTCGAGTGAGAGTGCAATCGAAGCAAGGTTTTGAGTATTCACCAGTGCGGCACGCATCTTTGAGAGGTCGCCCTCTTTGTGATCGGGGTATTGATCAAGCAACAGATGGGCAATGGCAAGGTCGAGCACAGCATCACCAAGGTACTCAAGGCGCTCATAATCCTTCTTTTCGCCACGTTGCTGCATTGAACGATGTGTCAGTGCTGCTTCGAGAAGATCTTTTCGTTTAAAACGATAGCCTATCTTTTTTTGTAGCGTCTCAAGGGGATTTTTCTTTGCAACCTCCCTCTTGGCTTTCACTTCTTTAGCCATTGACGATTCGACCTCCACCAAAAACCTCTTCATTCTCTAAGTCATAGAGCACACACGCTTGACCTGGAGAAACTGTACTCCAATCTTCCAAAAAAGTAACCCGAGCGGTGCCGTCTGGTGCTGGCAGGACCTCTACTTTTACTCCTCGGTGACGGTGGCGTAGCTGCGCGAGCGCTTGAAACGACTGACCTGCGGCGCGGGGATACGGTGCCACCCATGTAAGATCTTTTATCAAAAACTCCGAACGCTCAAGTTCATGCTTTTGTCCGACAATGACTAAATTATTATAGGGATCAATTTCAAGAACATAGAGCGGATTCTCTTGCCCTCCAACGCGCAATCCACGGCGCTGACCAACTGTAAAGTGATCAATGCCATCGTGCGTTGCTAAGATCTCACCAGCACGAGTCACGATTTTACCTTCAGGTTTTTTGCCGCCAATTTTGACAAGAAAATCTTGCACTGAACCAGACACGAAACAGATATCTTGGCTTTCTGGTTTTGAGTGCGTTGATAAGCCAGCGGCTCGAGCAAGTTCTCGGACTTCAGGCTTGGTAAGCTCGCCCACTGGAAAAAGCGTCTCAGAGAGCTCTTCTTGCTTTGATCCATAGAGGAAGTAGCTTTGGTCCTTTTCTCGATCTAGACCACGAAGAAGATGCCATCCCTGCTCACTTTGCTTTACACGTGCATAGTGTCCAGTTGCAACATGTGAGCAACCAAATGCCTTAGCTCGATCACGAAGCTCTCGAAACTTAACTTTGTTGTTACATTCAATACAGGGATTTGGTGTCTCGCCTCTCGCATATGTTTCGACAAAGGTATCAATGACTTCTTTGCGAAATGTCTTTTCAAAATCAAAGACGTAGTATGGAATACCAACTTTTGCAGCTACTTTTCGAGCATCGGTAAAATCATCTGGTGCACAGCAAGTAGCACGGGTGCAGCTCCCACCATTATTTCGATAGTCCCATACCTGCATAGAAATACCGACGCAGGGCACTCCCTGTTCTGCTAAAAGCATCGCGGCAACAGAGGAATCAACTCCCCCTGACATTGCCACAACAGCTTGCTCTATTCCTGTATACGTATGTTTCATTTATGCAGCCCTTCTTCCATGCATCGTATTGTAAGCAGTTTTTATTCGAGCCACAGCATGCTGTATATCTTGTTCGGTCAGATGATGGTGCAGGCTTAAGCGTACAGTCTCAAGCGCTTCTTCCTCTGTAAAACCATGCGCAAGAAGCACTGGTGATGCCGAGACTTTTCCTGAGCTACATGCCGAGCCACTCGATGCATACACACCATGTAAATCAAGGGATACGACCATATCTGAAGTTTGTGAGCCTGGAAATCGAACACTGACGGTATTGCCAATAGAAGGTAACGACTGAAAATGAATCACTGCTTCGGGGATAGATGTTTTGAGCAAAGTAACAAGAAGCGCTTG
>JBILLA010000091.1:0-9627 GCA_044376365.1 Bdellovibrionota bacterium
TGAACAAGTCATACAAGAGGCAGGATTTCCAACCGATCAGATATTCACTGAATCATTCAGCCGTGCTGGTATATCTGTTTTTACTTGAGCATCATTTACTTTCTATAGAAAGTCTTTGACTACTCCTCCTAAGTCATTAGAATGCATTCATGTTTGAAGGTACTGATATTGATTATACACGCCTTATTGTCTCGCATGCTTCTCATTCACAGCAGCACCATCATCACGGACACCTTATCCTTGCAGCTCACAATACCCAAGCTGTTGGCACAATAGCAGCAACTCTCTTACTGCAACTTCTCCCTCAGTATGGCGATCCAGTTGTCGCACTTCCAACTGGCAGTACACCAATCGACATGTACAAAGAAATTACTCTTAACACTGAGCATCTTCCACGCGACCATTACCAGCATCCTGCTCGCTGGATTACTTTTAATCTTGATGAATATGCATCGCTCCCTAAAGACGATCCTCAGTCATACTATGCTTTCATGAACGAGCATTTTTTCCAGCCAAATGGAACATCACCCAATCGTAATTTTTTTCCAGATCCAAATGAACCAGAAGCATACGATACTTTAATCAGAAGTTATGGTGGCATTGATGTCCTGATTGCGGGCATTGGGGTCAATGAAAGTCCACATATTGCATTTCAGGAAAAAGGCTCCTCATTTGAAGGCAGAACCTCGCTCGTCACACTGTCCGCTTCAACTATTCTTGCCAATGCTCGTTTTTTTGAAGGACAACCTGAACGTGTTCCCACACATGCTGCATCCATGGGGCTTCAAACTATACAAGATGCAAGGAATATTCTCATACTAGCGTCAGGTGAACATAAAGCACGCTCAGTATACGAGGCGATTTCCCTGCCACCAAGCACCGACAGACCAGCCTCATGCCTCCAAGGTCATAGCTCTGTGACTTGGATAGTGTGCCCAAAGATAGCTTCATATCTTAGGGAGCGTGGGGTTGAGCTTTGAATGGTGAAGTGCTGTATGCATACATTTGAAACCAATAGTATCTCACTTGATATGACAGGTTTCCGAGTTATGCGTACTATACAGACGATACAAAACTTCTTCCCAATAAAACTTATGTGTATTACTGCAATGTGTGCAGCAAAAATCAAAGTTGCTTAAAGATATTACGAACCATTCATACGGCATGGCTTCGTACGATTCTTAAACAACCACTGCTTTAAGCATGTCACTTTATCTGGATGAGTAAATTCTTGGCGCTCTTTAAAAATAGTAAAAATTACTCGTTTGAGTCGCTTCTTCATAGTCGGTGTCGCTCCATCAAAGCACATACTCGCCATCACTAAGAGCGTCTCAGAGCGTATGGCACTCTTCATAACAATCTGACAAATCGCATCATCTTTACAGCAATATGTCATAATTGAGCGAATAAGCGGTTTTAGTCGGTCCAATACAGTCATATCATCAGCGCGCATCGTCGTGCACTCGATCAAGAGTTTTGTCTCAAGTATGCGGTATCGAGGCGTATAAAGTTTTCGAATAGGCCCAGAGGATTCATGCTGATGCGCAAACGAATTCTTTATGCCTGCTACAGATATTGACCAGTCACGAGGCGTCTCGCGCCGTGCATTCGTATGAGATGAGTTATTCATAGAGCGACACTGTGCTCCTATCAATCAAGACAAAGAAACTGCTGCTTAAAAACGGTACCAGAGTCACAAGCAGATTCAATCAAAAAAGTATGGTTTGAAAATTCAGCTGACTCTCTTTCAGATGGCTTTATTGCAGGGAAAATTGGTACTGATAAGAAGGTAGAGTAACGCTGGAATTTAGCGTATTATAGAGCCTCTCCAAGATCTCAGATCTTAGAAGGTTCGAAACAGAGGTTACACTATGGCGAATGTTACTAAACAACAGGCAACTTTGGGAATTCTCGTCGTCACTGCAGCTGCAACCGTTATTGGACTGCTGCTGCTTCGAAAAGCCGGACAAATCCGCTTCAAAGCCGGACAAATCCGCTTCATCGCCGATTACGATGGAATCGATTACGGCTGCTAAGGAGATAATATCTTTTTAGCTAAGATAAAAGCTCCTCGAGCTCATACGCAAGAAAACCTCTTCGCGTATGCGAAAGGTTTTTAAAACGTCTGAGACTCTTGGAGCTCCTTTCTTCATAGCCTTCCACCTCCGATACCTAGACAGCATATATATCACCGCTTATCTGCTCACTAGGGTGCTTCATAACCGTATTTCCTAGTGGAATACCTGCGAAAAGCACAAATACTATGTGATTTTCCTCTGCTCCTTTAGTACCATAGACCCGTGACTGAAACCGGCAACCAACGCCTCCAACTGTTCTTCCACCAAAGCCCCCTAGGTTTTATTGAATGGAATAAAGATTGGAAAGTAATCGGATGGAACTCCGCGGCTGCTGCTATGTTCGAATACTCCGAAGCTGAAGCACTTGGTATCGAGCACCTACAACTTATCCCTACATCAGATCAGCATCAAGTTAATCAAGTTATTGAGCGACTCGAACACCATCGTGGTGGACGATTCAGTGAAAATAACAACTGTACGAAGTCAGGAAAAGTTATTCGGTGTCGCTGGTATAATACCATCCTCCTTGACGAGCATGGCGAACAGATTGGTGCAGCATCTGTCGTTCAAGATATTACAAGAGAAGTTGAAGAACATAAGCGGCTCTTATCATACTATGAGCGCCTCAATGAATTCAGTCATAACCTCTTGGAGCTTTCACAGCGTCGTTCATTTACAGGGGAACAGCTTGAGACAACAATTCGCGAACTGACTGAGTTCGGCGCAAAAGCTCTTAAGGTCTCGCGAGCGAGCAGCTGGCTCCTCAATCGAGCTGAAAGCACCGCGACTGCAATCACAACTTTTGATACCCATACGTTGACACACACTCCAGGTGCAACTATGGAGCTATCTGACTATAAATACTTCTTTGAGCGTCTCTGTGAAGAGCGCTACATTGTTGCTGATAAAGCGCGCTTCGATCCCCGCACAAAAGAATTTACCGAAACATATTTCATCCCTCATCAGATCTACGGCAAGCTCTCTATTATTGTTCGAAAGAAGGGGGCAATGGCTGGAATGCTCTGCTTTGAGCATGGCGACCAAACACGCACATGGGAGCCAGAAGAGCTCCTTTTTGTTACAGCGCTCTCTGACCTCACATCACTCGCGCTGGAAGAACATGAACGCTCACTCGAAGAAGCACGACGCAAACAGCTCGAAGAGCAGCTCTTTCAAAGCCAAAAACTTGAGTCTCTAGGAGCACTCGCAGGTGGTATTGCACATGATTTTAACAATCTTCTTAGTGCTATTTTAGGAAGCATCGAGCTTGCAGAACTTCGATTGCAGGCAAACCAAGACATACATCCTCAGCTACAAACAATCCATCAAGCTGGTGCTCGTGCACGAGAGCTGGTAAGGCAAATTTTAGCTTTTAGTCGAAAAACACCTCTCACGATGCAGCCTCTTTCACTTGAAGATGCAATTCTTTCTGGTCTTGAGCTTCTTCAAGCAAGCCTCACTCGTTCCATTAGCCTTGAACTACAGCTCAATGAAAATAAGTCTCAAATCTTGGGCACCGCAACACAGATTCACCAGATCCTTATCAACCTTGTCACGAATGCCTCGCATGCTATCGGTGATGAGCCAGGACGCATTGTGATTGGAACCAAACGACACCATTTCCTAGAAAAAACAGGGCTCCCCAATACAGTTCCTCATGCATGCCTCCAGCCTGGTGAGCACATTGAGATCTTCGTGAAGGACTCAGGTCACGGCATGCCGGAATCCATGCTTCAAAGTATCTTTGACCCCTTCTTCACGACAAAAGATGTTGGCCAAGGTACAGGTCTTGGTCTGTCTATCGTGCACACCGTCACCCGTAACCTCAATGGTGCCGTCACGGTTGAAAGCTCTCTTGAGCATGGCACAATCTTTCACGTCTATATTCCAATTGTCAGTCAACGTGCAGAGCAAAAATCCTCAAGCTCTTTGTCTCCTGTAAAAGAGCCAACTAAGACTTCTCAAAAATCAATCATGATAGTGGACGATGAATCTTCTTCTCTCATTATATTGAGAAAAATCCTTGAGAAAGAGCATTACCATGTTTCTCAGTTTCAAAAGCCTGAAGAAGCGCTTGCTGCATTTGAAGAGAACCCAACTCGATACTTATTGGTTATTACTGACCAGATGATGCCCGTGATGACTGGTAACCACCTAACCGAGCGTATTAAACGTATTTCATCGTCGACACCCATCATCCTGTTATCAGGCTACCCCCTGCCCGAGCGGTTTATGGAGATGGGCATCTCATACTGCCTGCCTAAACCCCTCCCGCCGTCCCTGCTCCTTGCCGCAGTAACCAAGCTCCTTAACCCTGAGCTCGAAGAGGCCCAAGTAAGGGGCTCTCCTACCTGAGTCTCTTTTCTATTTACCTAAAAAGGGCGAAGATAGCGGCGTTCATGAGAAACATCACCACTACGATTCTTGTCGTCGCCGCGCTCTTTAGCACAACATTCAGCGCTCCTATTTTTGCTGATATCCTCATCGACTCGGTCATTGCGACTGTCGATGATAAACCCATAACCCTTCTTGAGCTTGGCAAGCGCATGACCCCTCCACGCCAACTGACGCTCTCTGAGGTATCGACTGATGCTACGGTACAAAAAGCTCTTGATGCGCTTATCCTTGAAAAACTTCTGTTAGCAGAAGCAGAGCGTAAAAATATCAAAATTCTTGATGATGATATTAGTCGTTATATCGAGGAAGTGAAGATCAAAAACCAGCTCTCTGATGCGCAATTTGAAGATGCTTTAAAAAAAGAGAATCAGACACTCGCTTCATATAAAGAGCGCATTAAAAATGAAATCCTTAAAAGCCGTGTTGCAACAGCATCAATTAAAAGCACTGCGGCTGTCACCGAAGATGAAGTGACACAGTACATAAGACAAAAACTTGGCGGAGAATTACCACAAGCGACAGGTCAGAAGGTTCACCTTCGTCGAATTCTTCTCTCAGCGACACGCTATGCTGCTGATGATGCCCGCAAAAAAAATGAAGAGATAACACAGCAACTCAATGAAGGAGAAAGCTTTGAAAGCCTTGCAACGAAGCTCTCTGACGCTCCAGATGCATCGAACGGCGGTGATCTTGGGACGATTCCTACGAGCGATCTCAGCCCAGAGATCATTGATGCTGTCAGTTCGCTACAACAGGGACAAACATCGCACCTCGTTACAAGCCCTGCTGGCTTTGAAATTTTTCAGCTTGTTGAACGTATTGATAGCTCAGAGAGCGACCAGGAAGAAGCCGATGAAGCGCTCCAGAAGCGCGTCGATGAGGTACCCGCTGATATACGGACACAGGTAAAACAGAAGCTTGAAGCTGAAAAAATGGAAAAAAAGATGACCTCCTTCATTGATCAAGAGCTTCCGAAGCTTCATACAATTGAAAAAAAATTTAAATAACAGGATGATGACGCTATGAAACTTTTCCCCCATATCTTTCGTGAATATGACATCCGTGGCACCGTTGACGTTGACCTTTCTGCTGAGTTTGCTTACCTCCTCGGCCGCGCCTATGCAACGCTTGCTAAAGAAAATAATAAGAACCAAATCGCGGTTGGTTTCGATTGCCGCTTAAGCTCTCCGGGCTATGCGGATGCAATCTGTAAAGGACTCAACGACGAAGGTATCGACGCAGTGCTCATCGGCATGGGGCCAACTCCCCTCGCCTACTTTGCAACATTTGTCTATGGCTTTGGTGGCGCCATCCAAATTACGGGCAGCCATAATCCACCAGACATGAATGGTTTTAAAATCTGTCTTGGTACCAGCACGCTTTCAGGACCAGATATTCAGGATCTCCTCAGACGTTGCGAACGCCTCAATGGTACTGAACCTAAACAAAAAGGCGTTGGTACAACGAGTCGTAAAAATATCGTCGATGATTATACAAAGCATATTATCGAAAATATCAAGCCACACATGGGCAAGCGAAAGCTTAAAGTTGTCTGCGATGCAGGTAACGGTGTCGGTGGTATGACAGGTCCAACTATCTTGCGTGCTCTTGGATGCGAAGTCATTGAACTCTACTGTGAACCAGACGGTAATTTCCCAAATCACCATCCAGATCCAACAGTACTCAAAAACATCGAAACACTCATCAAAACTGTTAAGGAAACAGGTGCGGATATTGGCATCGGATGGGACGGAGATGCAGACCGCATCGGAGCTGTCGACGAGAAAGGTAATGTTATTTTCGGAGATATGCTCGTTCTTATCTTTGGAAGAGCTATCCTTGCGCAAGAGCCAGGCGCAACTATCATTGGTGATGTAAAGTGCTCAAAACTCCTCTTTGACGATCTTGCGCAGAAAGGAGGCACCCCTATTATGTGGAAAACGGGGCACTCCCTCATTAAAGCTAAGCTCAAGGAAACTGGCGGTGCATTAGCTGGTGAAATGAGTGGTCATATTTTCTTTAAAAACCGCTTCTATGGCTTTGATGACGCAATCTATGCATCGTGTCGCTTAATTGAAATCTTGAGCAACACTGAAACAAAAGCTTCGGCACTTTTAGCAGATCTTCCAAAAACAGTCTCAACACCTGAGATACGATTCGACTGCCCCGAAGAGATAAAATTTAAAGTACCAGAACTTGCCAAGAAGGCCTTTGATTCCTATACGGTTGATACAACTGACGGTGCACGCATAACCTTTGAGCATGGCTGGGGGTTGATTCGTGCTTCCAATACGCAACCGGTGTTAGTGATGCGCTTTGAAGCAACAACTGAAGATGAGCTCAAGAAGTACCAGTCAATCGTCAATACGACTCTGGAACAGATTATCTCATCGCTTCGCTAACGCGCTGTTGGTCGATTAATTGGACCACAAGGACTCGACTTTTTCATCGAGTGCTGCTGCTGAATATGGCTTCATAAGAAAACTCGTCGCTCGACAGTGGAGTGAACTGAGGAAATCCTTCTTTTGAATATCAGAGGTCACAAAAAGCGTTCGTAAAGATTGCAACCGATCCGTCCCTTCAAGTAGCTTTAAAAGATCCGTACCAAGTCCATCTTTCAAGTGAATATCGGCTATCAGCAGGTCGATTGGATCTTCTTTGAGTCGAACAATCGCATCCTGCACACCATCACACTCAATAAAATTTGCAAATCCAAGCTTCCCAAGCATACGTACGGTTATTTTACGGGCAGAGGGTACATCATCAACCACAAGAATTTTTAAAGCTGCTTTTGCTTCAGGGGTTAATTTCTCGTCAGTCATAACAATTCTCCGTTATTGTTTCTCTATAAGCTTGGTCATTACAGCAAATAAATCAGGATATGACACCGGCTTACCGAGCACTTCATCAATACCTGATGCAATATATCGATCTTTGTCCTGTTCAAACACATTTGCTGTGAGCGCTATAATCGGCACTCGCGTTCCCTGCTCACGCATCTGATTCTTTAAATAGTTCGACGCCTCCTCACCTCCCATAACTGGCATCTGGATATCCATAAGAATGCACTGCGTTGGAGATGCCTGGAATCGATCGACCGCTTCTTGACCATTATTCGCTACGGTCACCACACATCCAACTTTCTCAAGGATGCGCTTCATAGCCTGCTGATTCGATAGGTTATCTTCGACGATCAGGACTGAAAGGTTTTGAAAGCTATAATCTTGTACGGGCACTTCTTTGTCAGCTTTCTCAAGGTCTGCAACACTTGCGAATGGCAGTGTCACGTGAAACGTTGACCCGATGCCTTCAACACTATTGACCCAAACTTTTCCACCCATCAACTCAGTGAGTTTCTTTACAATAGTTAATCCCAAGCCGGTACCACCATACTTTCTGGTTGTACTCGTATCAGCTTGGCTAAAGCTTTCAAAGATCTTTTCAAATTTCGATGGATGAATACCAACACCTGTATCACTGACACTCAAAGCAATACCTGCAGTACCATCAGTATATGGCCCAGTCTCTACTAATACTGATACGGCACGTCCAGAGTGACTGAATTTAATTGCATTTGATAATATATTCGTGAGGATCTGCTGATAGCGAATGCGATCGCCCACGTATTTCTTTGATTGAGCTTGAAAACTGTTAACCACTTCAACTTGTTTTTCTTCTGCGACAATCCGCAGCAGCTCGACAACCTCATCTGTAGCAGCAGCAATATCGAATGAAGAACTTTCAATAAGCATCCTGCCTGCTTCAATTTTCGAGAAATCAAGCACATCATTAATAATTGTTCGAAGCGAATGAGCGCAGCTTTTTATGGTTTTAAGATCGTGTTCTTGCTCTTCTGTGAGCTCGGAATAAAGCAAAAGCTCAATGTAGCTGATAATGCCATTGAGTGGTGTACGGATCTCATGGCTCATATTAGCTAAAAAGTGTGATTTCATTTCAGAAGCACGCTCTGCAACTTTTAAAGCTTCAAACAGCTCAACTGTTCGTGCTTTAATTTCTTCATCCAAGAGTGCGTTGCGTTGAATAAGTCGTTTTTGCGACTCGATAATTCGCTCGCCTGCACGAACGCGGCTACGAAGCTCGTCAACATTTATTGGTTTCGTAATAAAATCATCAGCTCCTGCATCGAAACCTTCAATAATATGTTGCTTTTCAGAGTTACCGGTCAGAATAATACTGTAAAAGAAGCAACGCTTTGCTGCCTCACTTGAAACGTGCTTGCGAATAATCTCAATACCTGTGAGCTGAGGCATGTTCCAATCAAGAATGACCATGTCGATATCACCATGAGACTGAAGCTGTGTCTCAGCTTGCATACCATCAATTACGGATAAAACTGTATGGCCCCACTGCGTGAGAAGTTTTTCCAGCACTTTAAGCACAGTCTTATCATCATCTGCGATGAGTATTTTCAAGGAACCTCCCTCATTTGCGCTGCGTTTAGAAAGTCGCAGTTACCAACCAATGAACAAAGTCGACCAGGTGGTGAAAAAACTTAATGTTACGGCGGCAATGTGTGTTACTACAAAAAACAACTCGAGGTAGGCTATATTAATCAAAGATTACAATAGGTTACCTACGACTACCTGCCCAGTGAGAAGTCATCGCCTAAGTAGTAGCGACGAGCTTTCTCTGAATTTGCAATATGGTGTGAGTCCCCTGCCTCAAGCACCTGTCCATCAACCAAGATATAGGCACGATCACAGATGTGTAAAGTTTCACGAACATTATGATCAGTAATAAGGACACCAATTCCATGCTCTTTGAGGGCGCTAATAATGTATTGAATATCTTTAATCGCAATTGGATCGATACCAGCAAATGGTTCATCAAGCAGCATAAACACTGGATCACGAGCAAGTGCTCGCGTAATTTCAACTCGTCGGCGTTCACCACCAGAGAGCGCACTCGAGATACTGTGCTCAATGTGATTTAATCCTAAGCTTGTTAAAAGCTCTTGTAATCGGGCTTCACGTGCATCTTGATTTTCAAAAGGCATCGTCTCAAGAATCGCCATGATATTGTCGCGCACAGAGAGTTTGCGAAAGACTGATGCTTCCTGTGGCAAATAACCAATGCCACGTTTTGCACGCTCATACATAGGAAGATCTGTGATATTGGTGCCATCAAAAAG
>JBILLA010000251.1:0-2795 GCA_044376365.1 Bdellovibrionota bacterium
CTTGACCCCTCCCTTGAAAAAGTCGATGAGCTTATGCACATGGCACGGCGCATGAAAACGATCGCCCTTCAAAGCGCTATCGGCGGTATGGCACTCAGTATCATCGGCATGATCTTCGCCGCACTTGGTCTTTTAACCCCACTCGGTGGTGCTATCACCCAGGAAGTCATTGATATTGTTGCTGTACTCAATGGCCTTCGTGCTGCATTTCCCCCTGAACAACTTCGTGATGAGTTACGATAAACATCCCATGAATGACTTTAAAGAATTTGAGCGTCTTGCTTGGGAACAGAAAGCATCTCGCTATGAAGACACATGGGGTAGTGTGACACAACAAGTGATTCCTTTCGTACTCGATCGTGCCAATATACAACCTGGCGATACACTTTTTGATTGTGGTTGTGGCCCAGGGCACCTCTGCTCTGCAGCAGCTTCTCGCGGCGCTTCTGTCGTTGGTGGCGACGCTTCACATGCGATGATTGATATTGCATCGCGTCACTATCCGACACTCCGTTTTCAATACGAAGATGCAGAGCAGCTCTCATTCCACGATGCTTCGTTCTCAATTGTCATACTAAACTATCTCCTGCTTCACGTTGCTCACCAACACCAAGCACTTCGTGAGGCTTGCAGAATCCTCAAACCTGAAGGTCGACTTATCTATACTCTTTGGCAACCACCACAGCGTTCACCTGGATTTGCCCTCATATTTTCAGCAATCCAAAAATTCGCAGATACCTCTGTGATACCTCCAGCCGAAGATGTTTTTCAGTTGACTGATACACCCTACATCCAAAGGTCCCTCAAAGATCTTGGACTTATTGATATATCACTTGAGCAGTTTGACTCCTTTTGGCATGTACCCGATGCAGCAACTTTCTTTCAGGCGATTCAAGCAGGCACACGGATGGGGGGCATGATCGAGCTCCAAGAGCCCCATATCAAAGATCAGATACGTGCTGAGATTCTCTGTGGTGTTGAATCTCAGTTTCGAGCTGCAAATGGTTTTATGATTCCAACGCCATCAGTCGTGGTACACGCGCGCAAACAAAAGCAATAGCTCACACGGAAGCAGCAAGCATCGTTAACTCATAAACGATCAGGCACAGCCGCAAGAACCACTCCCACAACCACCAGTGGTTTTGAGTGCCTTTGTTTCCTTCTTGGGGGCACTATCTTTTACATCAGCAGACGCAGACGTTGCCGATGAAGGACTGTCAGCAGAGGTGCTCGCAGACGATGAAGACTCTTTCTTTGAGCTACTATAAAGATCTTTATACCAACCACCACCTTTGAGGTGGAATGCAGGTGCTGATATCAATCGAGACACTGGTTCTTTCTTGCCTTTTTCAGCACAGGTTGGACACACCTTCAGCGCATCCTCTGTAATACGTTGCTCAACTTCGAACACGCCGCACTGTTTACATTCATATTCATAGGTAGGCATCGTTACTACATCCCCCGTTTAAAAGCTAAACCAAAATCCATTAGCGATGTCACAAGAAACGTATCAAGGAAATATATCGCCATAAGAAAAAATAGTGGCGTCAGATCAAGTGCTCCGCCGACACGAGTAAGCCCTCGTGGAAGATATTGACGAATCAGTGCGAGAGGAGGCTCAGTACTGGAAACTAAAAATCGTACCAAGGGATTGTAAGGATCCGCATTGACCCACGAAATAATGACTCGACCGAAAAGAAGAAAAATATAGGTCGACAAGAGCAAGTGGAGGATCTGCGCTACACCGAGAAGAAGGTTCCCAACAAGTATCTGCATAGAAGCAGTAGTATAGCAGATTTTGGAGGTTTCGAAACGCCCTGGAAGAGAGGAAAGTTATGCTTTTTGCCCCACTGTTGTGGGGCCTTTACGACCGAAAAAGCATACGAAACGGCGTACGACAGAGAGGCCTTAGAATGCGTAACGAATTCCAACGCCGTATCTGTTAGCTGCTTCAATATCAACGAATGTAATACCAGCAGTGAGCGCTAGATTATCATTGATTGCATAAAGAGCTCCGATATCGAGGTCATTCTTATCAGCACCATCAACACGGAAATAGGTGTAGCCACCTGTCAATTCAAGATCTTTCATCATGCGATAACGAAGCTGTGAGCCCATATAGAACCAATCGTTATTGACAGTAACCCCATCACTCACATGAGTACGCAGACCACCAATATTAAAAACAGCATGGAGGTTATTATTGATTGCATAGTATGCACCAGCACCGTATTTGAACGTATCAACACTCAAGCTGCCACGTGCATCGTAGTCATAACCAAGTACACCAAAGAAATTTGGCATAAACTCATACGAAGCCTGCAAATTAAGTCCGTTTAAATTATCACCAACATCACGATCTGTAAGCTGATAGCCAAGATCAACGTTGCTGTACTGCATAAGCGGATCTGCACTAGCCGACATCTGCCATCCAAAAACCGCAGCAGCAAGTACTGCAAAGACTGTTTTTTTCATAAAAGTTATCTCCTTAATTACCTAACATAGTAAGTACTTCAGATAAACTTGGAGGCTCTATGAAAATCTCCTCGCACCTGGGCGGGCTACCCCCCACAACGAGGAGCAAAAGACCGTCTAGAAAGCATCCAAGAATCCATGTTTAGCATCGCTTTAGAAGGAGCCAGCACACAAGCCATGATTTTAGGAGTTCTGGCGGGCGCCAAAGAGAGCAGATCCAATGCGTACATGGGTGGCACCCTCCTCTATAGCGATCTCAAAGTCATCTGACATGCCCATGCTGAGCAAAAGAGGCTCTCCGTGGCAGATATCCCTCGAAA
>JBILLA010000092.1:0-9540 GCA_044376365.1 Bdellovibrionota bacterium
ACTTTGAACAGCACCGTAAAAAACAGATTCCTCGTTCGACAAAATTTATTGAAACACTTTCAATGCTCTGTGAGAGAGCAGCTCGTCTTGCCGCACAAAATAAATATCAATCGATGAAAGATGTCGAACTGAAGCTACAACAAGGCGATATCTATGCTGAGCGACTCTATCCGCATCAGCGAGTTGCAGTGCAATGGATACTCGATAATGAATCGGGGATGCTTGGAGACGATATGGGACTTGGCAAAACGCTCTCAGTCCTTACCGCGTACTATGAAACAATCGCTCGTGGGCAGACTGATTTCTTGCTCGTAATTTGCCCAAACTCGCTTGTGCGTACTTGGCTTCGTGAAGCGCAGCAGTGGTTTCCGACACTCTCACTTCGTGCGCTGCCTGAAGCAAAGCGAGAACGTGAGCAATTCTTGATAAGCCTTGCAGAGAACCGACAGCAAAGCCTTGATGGGCTTGTTATTAATTTTGAAGCGATGCGACTTGAAACAGTGTGGCCAGCATTGCAAGCACTGACGCAGCAACGGCATGTTTTCTTAACACTTGATGAGTCTCAGCGTATTAAAAATCCTCAATCAAAAACATTCCAAGCTCTGAAAGCGTTTGCACTGAATGCTCGAAAACGATTTCTGTTGAGTGGAACACCGACGCCACGTGATGTTGCCGACCTATGGGGGCAAGTGTTTATTGTTGATAAGGGTGAACGTTTTGGACGAAGTTTTACTGCATGGTTGAAAACAGTTGCAGAGTTAGGAACAAAGTGGAGTGAATTTGCTGTTAAACGGTTCATTCCTGCTGCAGTCGAAGAAGTTTCAGCGCGAACACAAGAGATTCTGTTACGGCGCAAAAAAGAAGACGTTGTCTCTTTGCCTGATAAAGTATTTTTGTACCGAGATGTTGAAATTGAGGGTGACCAGCGAAAGCGCTTTGAACAGATTCGAGATGAATTATTAGTGCAAGTGAGCAGTATTCAGGGGAAAGAGAAGATTAAATCAATTGAGAGTATCCTTGAAGAATATCTTCGCGCAGTGCAAGTATGTTCCAATCCGCGATTAATTGATCCAACCTGGACAGGAGATCCTGCTAAATTTAAAGAGCTTGATGATATTGTCGATAATGTCGTTCGCGAAAAAGGTGAAAAATTAGTTATCTGGAGTAACTACCTAGTCAATATTGACGAGCTTTGTGAACGTTATAAAGAGTTCGGAGCACTTCCCTTTAGTGGGAATGTGCATCCCCAGGATCGGCAAAGTGCGATTCAATCTTTTCAAGACAAGCAATCAAAAAACCGTATTTTAGTAGCTGTTCCAGCTGCTGGTGGCGTAGGTATTACCCTAACCGCTGCAAATACCTGTGTGTATGTCGATAGAACCTGGAATGCAGAGCATTGGCTGCAGTCAATTGATAGAGTGCATCGCATCGGACAGACTGGTACTGTTACGATAATAGTACTGAATGGCTCAAAAGTTGATGAATTAATTGGCTATAATCTTCACCGAAAGAAAAAACAGATGGATCAGCTGCTTGAAGGTGATGCTGCATATGAGCAGTTTCTTCCAAGTGTGCATGAATTATTGGATGCTTTGCAGGGATAAGCAGAGCAGTGCCTTATGGAAGGCATAGAAACGAGTCTATAAGATGGTTTACAATGGTTTATCTATGAATGACATTGCACTAACACAAACAGTACAGCGCGGTGGATGTGCGGCAAAGCTTGCAGCGCATGAGCTTCGGGATATTTTAAGCCGTGTCCGTTTCCCAGCTCCTCATGATGCACTTCTTGTTGATGGCAGGTTGTTTGATGATGCTGCGATTTATAAAGTAACCGATGAGATTGCACTGGTACAAACCCTCGATTTTTTCACGCCAATTGTAGATACGCCAAAGATATTTGGAGCTATTGCTGCTACAAACGCGCTCAGTGATGTCTATGCAATGGGAGGTCGCCCACAGACTGCAATGGCAATTCTTGCAGCACCACTTGCGACACTCGATAAAAGTATCATCGTAGATGTCTTGCAGGGTGCCAGTGATACTATTGGCCGTGCTGGTGCCACCTTTGTCGGTGGGCACTCTATCGATGATGACACGTTGAAATTTGGTCTTTCTGTGACTGGCTTTGTGCATCCGGAAAAAATTTGGTCGAATGCTGGTGCTCGAGTTGGTGATGTGCTCATTTTAACAAAGCCACTTGGTACGGGTACATGCACTGCTGCACTCAAAAGGAGAGAGGCCACCGAGCAGGACATAGCTGATGCTATAGAGAGTATGATGCTTCTGAATAATGTTTGCGATCTGCTTTCACAAGAGCAAGTAGAAGCTGTGCATGCTGCAACTGATGTGACTGGGTTTGGATTCTCAGGGCACGCACAACAACTTGCACAAGCCAGTGGTGTTTCACTTTCTATCGAAGTCTCAAAACTTCCGATGTTTACAAACGCGCTAACCTTTATCAATGCGGGATTTCTGACGAAAGCCCATGTTTCAAATGCTTCGTATACAAAAGCTGCATGCTTTGATACTGCTATTGATCAATCCATGCGCTCACTCATTCATGATCCGCAAACGAGTGGTGGTTTGTTATTGAGTGTCAGTCCACATATGGCAGAAAATATACTAAGAACACTACATCCTGTATTCCCAACGGCATGTATCATCGGTGGAGTAAATAAGACTGAAAGCTATACTATTTGTTATAAAATCTGAATTGTATATGTATATATGCTGAACAAGCAGCAGCATAATGTAATTTTTACAGATGTTACGTATTTAAAGTAAGTTGAGCAGTGTCTGTCTGTAAAGTAGGTAGTTTGCAAAGTGTGGCAACGTGTTTCAGGAGCATACTCTGTTTATCGTTTGCTAGTGATGCAGAAGTCTGGTGGCCATTCATTCGTAAAATGCAACGAACAGTATGCTGGTGGTATACCGTATCGATACAGACATCTGTTTGAAACTCAGATGAATGCTTTCCTTCCTTGATCATCACCGAGCTTGTTGCAAAAAATCCCAGCTCTTCAATATTTTGACCAACTTCGAGCGAGCGTTTTGAGAGTTGCCATGACACATCAGGAATTTGTTTTTGTAAAGCGTCAAATTCATAATGCATTAGATGAGCTAACTCTTTCTCAAGCGCTTTTGACGCTATTTTTTTGATCTGCTTAAAGTATTTTTTTGCAATTGTTGGTTCAATATGACTTTCTTTAAAACAACCTAAGAAGCCACTATATTGGTCCTGCCCGTCATTACCAACTCCGAATTGTTTTGTTAAAGTAACTCGATTCGTGCCATGTCCTGCTGAAAGTATTAATGTTTTGGGAGTATTTGCTTTTTTGTCTGCTCGCAGTGTCGTTAATTTCCAATCAAGAGGAGAGCGTGAATAGATAAGTTCGTCAATTTCTTGGATACAACTTACCTGTTCAGTTTTTTATCTACTGAATCATTTGACGCGTATGCAGAGAAGATTTCTTTTTGATTGCTGACTCTTTTGAAAAATTTTTCAGCTAACGCCGAAGGGATACATTGCTGATTTAGTGTTTCGATACCATCATACACAGCACCAGAATACTCTTGTCTGTCAGCAAATTGATCTAATCGAACTTGAACACGAGTAAACTGATCTTTGATGGTTAATGTTTCTGACTGCATCCCAATATCGGAAGCACTAAAAGTATTGCGCTGCCAATGGGTAGGGTTGCTTGTAAAAAATAGGTTCGAAAGAATATCTGGAGCCTCTTGCAGCTCCAGTGAAATCTGAAAAGCCCCTTGGTCCATTGATTCCATGTGCGAAGGCTACGATCTAATAGAAATTCGTACAATCAAATTCAATCTATACAAAATTTATTTTTGCTTGATTTATTTACTTATGAAACTTGTGGTAGCTAGTATATTAATTTGACTACTTATTTTTCTGAGATCGAAAAAATCATTTCTTGGTTGTTGTATTTATCCCGAGAATGCTTATTCAAAATGTGTTACTAGCAACCAATTTTTTAATTTTTGAAAATATATAAAAAGCACTCTACAGCGAATGATCCCTTTATTTTTTATTTTCTTTAACAACGGAGTCTAGAGAAAATACTTAGTGAATTGTCGTATAAAGAAACTCAACATTGGGTTATGCAGTCGAATAAAAGCACTTTAGAGCTAACCTATTAAGTTTTTTCAATAAAATATCGATCTTACGAGGGATGAGAACCCCTTTTTTAAGGTGTGCTCTGCGAACGTGTTCATGATGAAAATGTGCAAAAGGATTTGCAAAATTAAGTGCCAATAACAGTCGCTCGTAACATAGCGTCTCTTGGCGCGCAGAGGCAACTTGGAAGTATATCCGAGTCGTTATCGTCTAGCTTAGATCGCCTCTCATCTGGCCTCCGTATTAATCGTGCCAGTGATGATGCTGCTGGTTTAGCAATTTCAAGTTCACTGAAGAGTGACACACGGATTTTTACGCAGGCGATTAGAAATCTTAATGATGGTATATCAATTCTTTCTGTTGCTGAGGGCGCAATTTCTCAGCTGACAGAGATTATTACACGACAAGCTGAGTTAGCTGCCCAAGCTGCAAATGGAACGTATGCGCTGCAGCAACGAGTTGCAATGCAAGCTGAGTCGGATGCACTCAGTAGAGAGCGCACTCGTATTGTTCGCACTGTAGCATTTAATGGCATTAGGCTTCTTGATGACAATGCAACGACTCTATTCCTGCAGGCGGGTAGAGGCGACAATGTCGTCCTATCTGCTGATGTGAGTGATACAATGCGTCAAACAGTTGGGACGGGCTCCTTTGCAGATCAAGTCACTATCAATACATCATTGTCAGGTGCTCGCAGTATGGCTGCTGTCGATGTGAATAGTGATGGTATGGTAGACCTACTCTCAATAGCCTCTGATTATCCAGCATTTACGGTTAGTCTTAGTAATGGCGACGGAACATTTCGTGCCCCCGTATCATACAGTATGGGAGGTAATGCTTACGGACTTGCTGTTGGCGACTTTAACGGAGATGGTTCAATCGATGTTGCAACTGCTGATTACGCAGGGAATTCAGTTTCCGTTCGTCTGAATCAAGGAAATGGAACGTATGGCACGAGAGTCAGCTATGCTACAGGCATATCGCTACCAACTCGTATCGAACAGGGTGACATTACAGGCGATGGCATTCTTGATCTTGTTGTTGCAGATTCACAGGGTGTAAAAATGCTTCAAGGTGCCGGTAATGGAACATTTGGCTCGGTCGTTACTGTTACTACTTCATGGTCTGGTTTGACTGTCAGTGATATTAACCTAGATGGGAAAGCAGACGTTGTCACATCATCTTCAGGTGTAACGAGAATCTTTTCATTTACAGCTGGGTCGTTTTCTCAAATAGCATCATTTGCACCTGCTAGTACTCCAGGCGGCAGTACTGCGGCAGATTTTAATCGTGATGGCCGTCCTGACTTCTTTGTGTCAGGAGGCGCTCTTTCAGCCGCTCAAGTATTTCTACAACAAGCAAACGGTAGCTTTGTTAATACTAATGTAAGCTATACATCCACATCACCAAATGAAGAAGCAGTTGTAGTCAATGATTTTAATAATGATGGCTACATGGATATTGCTCGTACAAATAATTCCAATCCAGGCTCTTTAAGTATGCTCTTAGGAAACGGAGATGGTACCTTCCAAGTCGGTGTTTCAATCGCGAGTGGACTGCAACCTGAATCTATAGTTGCTGCTGACTTTAATAGAGATGGTGCGCTTGATATTGTTAGTGGGTCTGCTGCTGGTAGTAATATGTTTCGTTTGCACCTAGCACAGACAAGACGTTCTGGAGAAGCAGAGCTGTATAATTTGTTGACGCAAAGTGATGCTCGAGCATCTTTGGATAGTTTACGTTCTGCAGTGACACGAATGTCATTACAGCAAGGTGTGATTGGAAGTAGTCAAGCGCGGTTCCAAGTAGCTATGCAGTCGCTATCTGTATCACGAGAAAACTATAGGCGAGCAGCTTCACAAATAGAAGATGCTGATGTCGCGCAAGAAGCAGCAGAACTTGTCCGAAAAAATATTTTGCAACAAGCAGCAACAGCAGTGCTTGGTCAAGCAAATTTGCAACCACAGCTTGTGTTGAAATTGCTGGGATAGTATCCAAAAGCCGCCATAGGTAGGCACGCTGAAAAAAATATCTCATAATATGGTTTTCGCTAGATGCAACAAGCTTGTCTTCATGTTACGTTTTGACAACTTTATTCTTAAGCAAATTTACCTATGAGCGAAGCAAACGATTCTTTTTCAATTTCTACAAACTAAGGATGGCTCAGTCGCATTGGTAAATCTTTTAGTGGGTTACTGATAGGCCCACTGCTTATCATCGTAGCTATAGTGCTTTTATGGTGGAACGAAGGTCGGAATGCTCATACGTTGTCGGCGCTCGTAGAGGGTAAGAAAAACGTTATCGCTACTACTCCAGAGAAGGTTGTGCCATCCAATGATGGAAAATTAGTTTACCTCACTGGTCTGGCTACGACTGATGAGGTTCTAGAAGATGAGCAGTTTGGAGTGTCACAAAATGCATTGATCCTTCGCCGTGTAGCCAAGACGTATCAATGGAAAGAGTCTGAGAAATCAGAAACTAAGTCTAATGTTGGTGGTAGTGAAACGACGACAAAGACATACAGCTATTCGAAAGAATGGTCTGAGCGACTGATAGATTCACGTGAGTTTCATAAGAAAGAAGGACATAGCAATCCAGACTCCTTAAGTGTGACCTCTGATGCATTCATAGCAGAGAATGCTCATGTCGGAGCATTTACTCTCACTACCCAACTTGTTGAAAAGCTTCAAGATGAAAAGCAGCTTCGATTACAAGAAGAAGATCTAGAGGCTGCTGATGGTGATGACGAACTCCAGTTATACAATGGTGGATTTTATTTAGGAGATAAACCTAAAGAGCCACAAATTGGTGACGTCATGATAACCTATTCTTATGTAGCGCCCTCAACGATCAGCGTTGTTGCTGCGCAGCACGCAGCGACTTTAGAGCCTTACAGCGCCCAAAACGGCACCATGATTGCCCTCGTTGAAAGTGGAACACACAGTTCGGATGCCTTGTTTGCTTCTGCATTAAGTGAAAACTCAATGCTTACGTGGTTGATCCGATTGGGTGGATTCATACTTTCATTCATTGGTTTTGCAGCAATTATGAAACCATTGGTGATTATTGCTGATGTGTTGCCAATCCTAGGATCGATTGTTGGTGCTGGTACTGGATTTGTATCGTTTATTCTGGGATTAGTTGTTTCATTAGTGACTATTGCGATTGCATGGATTGCCTATCGGCCACTTGCAGCGATAGCCCTTATTGGTGTTAGTGCCGCTATCATATTCTTTGTGTATCGTCGCAAAGCTGCTGCATAAAAAGACCAAAAGCCAAAAAAGTTTTCTACCTTTGGCACGAATGGAGCTAACAGTTTACTGCTAGCATCCTTTGCGCAGAAACTTTTTACTCAACCCCTTCGAAAGAAGTAGCTCAAATAGATATTAAGCTTGGATCTTTGTGAGCTCTTAGAGCCTCATACAGATAGCAAGTATGGTGTTGGTGAGCAAAGGGTTTGTATGAAAAGAGTTCATAGTATTTTAAAAAAATTTTTGAAGTCCAAGAATATTGATGATGCGCAGGATGCAATTATTGAGATTTTAATTGATGCATTTGAAGCGGGGCTCTCAATAGCAAAGCAAGATCAGGATAAGAGCTACGAAGATATCAAAAAACAGTGGTGTATGTTCCTTGATAAATATAAGTAGCTGCTTACTGGGAGTATATATATAAAGAACTTGTTAGATTCGCTTTAAGAGATTCCAGTAATAGCGATATGAAGCACGGTCATGAAGGCGATCTTTGTAGGAAATAGGGGCCCAGTAGTTCTGCTTGGCGAGGGTAAGAATTTCTTTCGCGGTCTGGATATCTTCACTGCTTGGAGACATCGCATCAAGGATAGGTTTGATTTGATTCGGGTGAATGCTCCACATTCGCAAAAATCCAAAGTGATGACGAGCGCGCAAGGCATCATCATGAGCTTGCTCGGGGTTTTTATAGTCAACCGTAACATTATGTGTAGGAATAAGGTTGTTCCCAAGGCATGCGGCAACAATACGGCTTTTTGCACGCATCATTAAAGGATGCTCGAATTGTTCGGGGCTTTGAAAACATCGGTCAGAAAGTGCGCCGTGATGGAATGACACAAAATCCATTGCACCAAAATCTAATCCTCGAAGGTATGGCAGTGTCGCAATTTGCCACACCTCTTGGACTGCGCCAGGGGTTTCAATAAGAAAATGAATTGGTGGAATTGATACTGATGCGGTATCACACTCCTTTTTATAGACAGCAATGATTTCATTCACGATTTTTTCAGCTTGCATGAACGAAAGCACTTTCGGGATTGTAAGATGGGAGATCGTGCCAAAAAGATTTTTTGCAACAAAGGTAAGGTCATCAGTAAAATGAGGTGATTGGGCATCATGAATGCGTACCCCCATTTTTTTATAGCTGTTATCGGAAGACGTAATAATATTAAGACAGAGCTGACGCAGTGCAGCCTCTTGACCAATAGAAGCACCATCTTCTAAATCACAGGTGATATCAAAGCTTCCATTGAAAATTTTTTGTGTTTCGAGGCTTTTGAGAATTAATTTTTCGTGTCCAGCGTAATGATCACAGGGCGAGCATGCGGGTAGTGCTTTTTCATTGGGAAACAAAATATTGTCAAGATTTTCCATGTGCGCTTCTTATGAATGTTGGTAAATACTAAATGGATCAAACGTTGGATCTTGTGCCATGCGAAGCCCACATAATTGGCCGACATGATAGCTCTCATGAAGCACTATGTAGTTAGAAAGAATTTGAAGGTGTTGTGGCTCTGAAGATTCAAGCGCACGTGTAATGGTATCTTTGCGTCGTGCAGTATATTGTTTTAAGAGCGACTCAAATGGTGTCGTATTTGCTTGGTACCCGCCCCATTGAGGGTCTTTGCCCTCAAGCTGTAGATCGACCGCTTCAAGGACCTCAAGCAGATGGGCAAGGATGTGGCGAGGAGACATTGCAGTATGATGAACTGTGGCTTCATAGAGGGCTACAGGAAGTCCTTCGAAGCACTTTTCGACCTGAAAACTGACGGTTTTGAGCTGATATTGAATTAATTCTTGAGCATTCATGGTAGTTCAGCATACTAAACCATCTGCCCCCAGCCGTCAGCTTGAATTAATATCCGGCTTCCGCTATGATCTCGCTTCCTCACACACTTAACCTCGTGTGAGTAGTACCTAAATGGAGCCGTAGTTCAGTTGGTTAGAACGTCCGCCTGTCACGCGGAAGGTCGCGGGTTCGAGTCCCGTCGGCTCCGTATTCTTTGCACTCGTCCCTCGTGCTCTCGCCGACGGGACTCGAACCAAAACAACACAGTGAGTCCCAGTAGGATTTTGCGAAGCAAAATCCCGTCGGCTCCGTATTTTGCGCTAGCCGCTCCGGGCCGGGGGGGGGGGGGCCCCCCCGCC
>JBILLA010000093.1:0-9536 GCA_044376365.1 Bdellovibrionota bacterium
GGGATCAATTGAGCTCTATCGTTCAATGCTTGGGGATAGTATTCGGCTTGAATGTGATATTGAGCCTGGTCTTCGCTCGGTGTACGGAGATGAAGGTCAGATTCAACGGGCTATCTCTAATATTATAGTGAATGCGAAAGAAGCATTAGAGCGTGGTGGGCTTACGAAAACTGCGCGGGTGTTATTACATGCATCAGCAGTACGCCTCGCATCGGGTGAAGTGCATCCAGAATTAGCTCCTGGTCAGTATCTCGCCATTAAGATTCAAGATAATGGCTTCGGTATTGATCCTGAAAAAATTGCACGAATCTTTGAGCCGTTCTTTACAACAAAATCAGTCGATCATGCGACTGGTCTTGGATTGAGTGGGTCGGGACTTGGGTTATCATCTGCTTACTCTATTGTTAAGCAGCACGATGGTGTTATTACTGTATCGAGCGCACCACAGCAGGGAGCGACCTTTACCGTCTACTTGCCTATCTCTCGCGATAGCGCAACAACAGCATCGCTGCAGAGAAAAGTGAAAAGTTCAGTGTATACCGAGCAGTCGCTTCCGCTTACGGCATTGAGTGCAATCTTTGTCGGTATTGATGATCTGACCGCTCACACGATTACGGCGGGCCTTTTGCAGGATGGTGTGAAAGCTGAATCGCTGCCAAATAGTGAGCAGCTCGAAGCCCGAGCTGCAGCAGTATATTCGGATAAGCCACTGGTCTTTGTCTTTGATGCTGAACAGGAAGAGCCAAAGTTACTTTGGTATGTGCGTACACTTCGTGAAGCCTATCCTCGATCCAAGTTTGTTATTTCCTGTGTTGATGCGCAGCGATGGACCTCGATGGTTGCTTTGTTTGGTGCAGTTAGTGATCTTGAAGTGATTGAGAAATCTCTTGGCGTGTGGAACTTGCAATCTACAATTAAACGTCTGCTTGGCCTGCACCGTCCAGCTCCGAAAGTTGAGCCAGCCCTTGCCTAATCACCGTGCCGGTGTTGTCACATGATGTCGTATCGAGCTACGAGAGTGCTTGATTAATATAGTTTCTCTTTCTACTACGGTGCGATACAATTTTTAAGCCCTTCGATTATGTCTACTGTCATTTTAAAGAGGAGTCTCTCGTGAGTACGAATCAACACATCAACGAATTCATGCATACCGTTCTAGCGCGACACCCGGGAGAGCCTGAGTTTCATCAAGCTGTTCATGAAGTTGTTTCATCTGTATATCCATATGTTGAAAAAAATCCCCGCTATCAAGCAGCTAATATTCTAGGTCGAATGATTGAACCTGATAGAATCATCTCGTTTCGTGTAGCGTGGGAAGATGATGCTGGACAGGTGCAAGTGAATCGAGGATACCGCGTGCAATTTAATAACGCCCTTGGTCCCTATAAAGGTGGTATACGGTTTCACCCTTCAGTAAATCAGAGTGTGCTGAAGTTTCTTGGCTTTGAGCAGGTCTTTAAGAATAGCCTTACGACGCTTCCAATGGGTGGCGGCAAAGGTGGTGCTGATTTTGATCCACATGGCAAATCTGATCGTGAAGTGATGCGCTTTTGCCAAGCGTTCATGAGTGAGCTTTCTCGTCATATCGGATCAGATACTGATGTTCCTGCTGGAGACATCGGAGTGGGAGGTCGTGAAGTTGGCTATATGTTTGGCGCATACAAAAAAATTCGAAATGAATTTACCGGTGTCTTTACAGGCAAGGGTATTACCTTTGGTGGTAGTTTGATTCGCCCAGAGGCAACTGGCTATGGTTGTGTGTATTTTATTGAAGAGATGCTCAAAACAAAGCAGCAAACTCTGAAAGGCAAAACTGCAATTGTATCTGGAGCAGGTAATGTCGCTCAGTATACGGCAGAGAAATTACTTGATCTTGGTGCGAAAGTTTTAACCCTGTCTGATTCGTCCGGATTTATCTATGACAAAGACGGCATCACACAAGACAAGCTTCGTTGGATTATGGAATTAAAAAATGTAAGACGTGGTCGCTTGCAAGAGTATACAACCCAATTTGGTGGAGAGTACGTTGCAGGTAAGCGTCCATGGTCTATCACAGCAGATATCGCTGTTCCTTGTGCGACGCAAAACGAACTCAATGAGGAAGATGCAAAAATGCTCGTCAAGAATGGCGTTCAAGCTGTAGGAGAGGGTGCCAACATGCCATGTACTGCTGAAGCAGTTTCGCATTTTCGCAATGCGAAGATTCTTTTTGCACCTGGTAAGGCAGCGAATGCAGGTGGTGTTTCTGTTTCAGGGCTTGAGATGTCACAGAATAGTATTCGCCTATCGTGGACTCGTGAAGAAGTTGATAGTCGTCTCAGAACGATCATGACTCGCATCCATGAAACCTGTGTAATCTATGGTAAAGATGATAAAGGGTATGTTGATTACGTTGATGGCGCAAATATCGGTGGTTTTATAAAGGTAGCTGACGCGATGCTTGCGCAGGGGGTTTACTAAGTTTTAGTTCCAATTGACATAGTGCAACAAGCCTATGTCGATTGGTAGGCAAACCTTTTCACGCCAATGTATGCTCAAGTAAGCGTTTGCTCTAAAACGCTTACTTTGATTTAAGTATGTCTCTAATCTCTGCAAGGAGTTTTTCTTGAGCAGGTGGTTCCGCTACGGCTGCTTCAGCTACTGCATCAGATTTTTTCAGTTTATTTATCACTTTAATAACCGAAAACAACGCAGCGGCCATAATCGTGAAATCAAAAATGCTTTGAATGAATTTGCCATAATTGATAGTGACCGCAGGCGCTTGACCAGCTGCTTCAAGAATAATCAATTTAAGGTTTGTAAAATCAACGCCGCCAATTACAAAGCCGAGAGGAGGAGTAATTATATCGGCAACAAGAGATGAAACTATCTTTCCAAAGCCTGCGCCGATCACGACACCAACAGCCATGTCGACAACATTTCCTTTCATTGCAAATTCTTTAAATTCTTTGACGAGACTCATATATTTATCCTTGTTTAGAACGCCTGGGCTACATACATCTGCGTCGGTTACGCAGTATGCGATTATGGAGGAAACTTTTAACACACCTTTGTCGAACAAAAAACAGTGGAATTGATGTGTGCTCCTCAAGTTTATTTCTGTTGGTTTGGAGTGTGTTATGGCAATTATTTCTCTTCGATATGAAGAAGGTGTAGATAGCGTGCCCCTTATCGATATGAATGAGCCTGACTGTCAGCTTGAAACGATTGTCTTGCTAGCAAAAAAGCATGGGGTTCCTGTTATACATGATCCTACGGTGGCTCGAGCTCTTGCTACCCTCGACGAAGGAGACCCAATTCCGGTCCAGCTCTATAGGGCTATTGCAATAATCTTGCAGACACTTCAAAACTTGCTCGAACAGCGCTAAGACCGTTACCATACGGGATAGAATTCAGCACGAAGCAATCCCATGAAGTTATTTTTAGAGACCATAGAGGATGGAAAACATAGTGTTTTCAAGGAGTTACTTGATCGCTCCTATGTCATTGGTCGTGACCTAACGGCTGATATCCCTGTCGCAAATGAGGCGCTTTCTCGCCGCCACGCGATTTTTTTGTGCTACCCTTCTGGTTGGTGCATTGTTGACCTTCACAGCACCAATGGTGTTTGGCTCAATGGTATGAAGCTTGATGCTGGGGTTCCTGCCGTACTTAAGGATGGGGATTATATTCAGCTTGCTGATATGGTTTGGAAAGTACGCTGTGTTGTGCCAGATCCTATGAAGGTAGCTTCAGGTTTCCGACTCTTTGCTCTTCGTGGCGAGGAAGAGATCGTTGAACTTGATCCGCAATCGTTTGATGGCTCAATTGTTACTGAATTTGGTATAGCTTTTGAGCTTCGTGATGGAGGTTTATACCTTGAGTTTGATGATCCAAATGCTATTGTCCTCAGAAATCAAGTTCGTCTCCATGATAATATGCAAGTACATGCAGGTGATGTGATTGTTTGTAGCGATTTTCAGTTTCTTGTTGTGTTTGGACAACTTGCGAAACCAGAGGTATCCAAGAATAAGCCAGGGATAAGTACTGATCGTGCAAGAGTCGTTCATGATCTCATCGGAGAAGAGCGAGAGTTGCCCACAGTATTCACTCCTCATCAAACAACGATGATTGATTCAGATAGAGTGAACAAAATTCGCTTTGGTCGTCGTGATCTTGATGAAGTGCATAATGATGATATGTATCAGGGACAAGAGCTTGCGCGTTCTTCAAAGCAGATGCCCTGGAATCTAGAAACTATTCTTTCACTCTTTGACGAGCTGAGTGATACAGATCGCCGAGTACTTTTCGGAATCCTGTTCTTTCTTGTTGCTTCAATGATCGTATTTATTTTGTGGTTTGTCTTTTAATGGTGTGCGTATGAGTTCTGAATTTAGAGGTGCAACTGTTCTTGTTACTGGCGCTGCTGGTTTTATCGGGTCTTCGCTCATCGATGAATTGCTCTATCAAGGAGCAACCGTTACCGGTATTGATCTCTTTGTTGATTACTATCCTCGTGCCATGAAAGAACGAAATCTTTCAAGTGCACTGCAACACCCAAAATTTCGATTGGTTGAAGGGGATCTTGCAACGATGGATCTTGCGCCTTCCATGCAAGGTGTTGATTTTATTTTTCACCAAGCCGCTCAGGCTGGAGTGCGTGCTTCATGGGGTAAGCAGTTTGATTCCTACACGCATCATAATGTTCTTGCGACCCAACGTTTACTTGAAGCCTCGGTTGGTGTGCCAACCTTAAAACGAATCATGTATGCATCGAGTTCATCGGTCTATGGTGATGCCGAGTCATATCCTACCCATGAAAAGCTGCTTCCAAAACCCAAGAGCCCCTACGGCGTCTCGAAACTTGCTGCTGAGCATCTCATGATGCTCTACACCACGGAGTTCGGCGTCCCAACAACATCGCTCCGCTACTTTACTGTGTTTGGACCACGACAACGACCAGATATGGCGTTTCATCGATTCATACGCGCAGCGCTTATGAAGGAACCATTGCCACTCTATGGTACAGGTGCACAAGTTCGTGATTTCACTTTTATCAGTGATATTGTGACTGCCAATCTTCGTGCTGCCCTTGCGCCTCAAGCAATCGGACAAGCATATAATCTTGGCGGTGGTACTGAAGCATCGATTCATGATGTGTTAAAGATTATCGAAGATCGTATTCCTCAACTTGTTATTGATCGTCATCCTGCACAAAAAGGCGATGCAACCAAGACCTGTGCTGATACGACAAAAGCAAAGGAAGCATTCGGTTTTGCACCAAAAGTTTCATTAGAAGAAGGTATTGAGCACGAAATTGCTTGGCTAAGACAAGTGCTTGCCTAAGTGCTGCACATATTTGTGTTGGTATGAAAATCCTATTGCAACAGACAGCATTTCTTGGAGATATCGTTCTTTCTACTCCAGTCATTGCCGCGCTCAAGAGGCTCTACCCCGATGCCGAGCTCTCTGTGTTAACGACGCCTCTTGGTGCCCATATTCTTGCGCATGACCCTCGTATTACACAGTGCATTGTCGATGATAAAAAAAGCTCTCATCGTTCGCTGACAGGTTTTCTCGCCCTTGCAAAGCTCTTACGACAGCAGCGCTTTGATAGAGTGTATGCGCTTCATAAATCATGGCGTACTGCACTGCTTTTGGCTCTTGCGAAAATTCCACTACGTGTTGGGTTTCGAACTGCAAAACTTTCTTGGCTTTATCATGAAATAAGAGAACGTCCTATCGAAGCGCATGACGTCATTCGCAATCTTTCGCTTGTCGAAGGAAGCGACCCGCAACGTGATTCATTATCGCTCTATCCTGAACCGCATGCATCTGCACATACAATAGCTATGCCTGCCTCTGACGTTCCGTATATAGTTATTGCTCCTGGCAGCGCTTGGAAGACGAAACGATGGAGTGCAACCCGGTATCGTTCCCTTGTCGCATCACTGTCAACTCAGATTACGGTTTTTTTGCTTGGTGCACCCCAAGAGCACGACCTTGCTGAGTTTGTTCGCGATAACAATGAGAAGGTCTTTAATCTTTGTGGAAAACTTTCCTTGCCTCAGATGTTTTCTTGGGTGGCCGGTGCTCGTGCTGTCGTTTGCAATGACAGTTTACTGTTACATGTCGCATCGAGTTTTCAGCGCCCAACAGTTGCCCTGTTTTGTGCTACCAGCCCATCCTTTGGTTTTGGACCTTGGCAGACCCCGCACCGTATACTCGAAAGTAAGACGCTTGCCTGTCGTCCTTGTCGACGGCATGGCGCGTCGTATTGCCCGACTGGCACCGAACGCTGTCGGAGTGATATAGGAAGTAATGAAGTAATTGATGCATTAAGAGAGCTCGCATGTCTACCATAACAAAAACATTGAAACGATTTCGAACTCGCGGTTACCGGTTCTATACCCGTGATGAGAGCATCACTGACACCGATGTGCATCAAATCCTTGATCTGGTTGAATTCGCAAAAACATCACCAAAGCTTGATCTGAAAAGTCTCTATGGTCGTACTGCGTTAATTGAGGGAACCCTCTCCAATGGTACGAATCTTGTTGTGAAATCATATCATCGCGGTGGCTTTTTTCGGCGCCTCTTGCCAGCTATACATATGCGACTCTTCCAAACACGCTGTCGTCGTGAAGCAACTATTCTTGAAGCTGTACGCCTTGGTGGTGGTCATGTCCCTAATCCTATTGGGTATGTCGAAGAGGGAGAGTTCCTCTATAGCGCATGGTTGATTACAGAGCGTATTCTAGGTGGGGTTAACTTACTTGATTACATCACCGAACATCCACAAGAAGCGCAATCAAAATTAGCACTCCTCTCTGAACAGATAAAAAAACTCGTCCTACTTGGAATTCATCATGTTGATCTTCATCCGGGTAATGCCGTTGTTGCAGCAGATGGTGCTGTCTATATTGTTGATTTCGATAAAGCATATTTTTTTACTGGTAAGAAAAACGAACTTCGAGATTTATACCTTCGACGTTGGAGGAGGGCTGTTATTAAACATCGCCTCCCTGAAATTCTTACTGAAATGGTTTCTCTTGCGCTTCGAGAAAATTTTGAAGGGGCTTCCTAGCGCTCCATGAATCAAGCTTCTCTCGTCTCAGCACGTCGTATCTTGATTATCCTGATGGGTGCTCTTGGTGATGTCGTGCGTGGGCTTGCGATTGCTGATGCAATAAAAGCTTCGTATCCCTCTATTGAAATCGATTGGTTGGTTGAGCCCAAGTGTGAAGCCATCGTACGGATGTCACCCAGTATCAATACAGTGATTGTTTTTAAACGAGATCAACCGTTGCGAGGGTTCCTAAAGCTTGCATCATCCTTTAGTCAGCATTCCTATGATATCGTGCTCGATCTGCAGCGACATTTTAAGAGTGGATGCTTTAGCTTTCTCACTGGCGCTGAACGCCGCATCGGCTTTCATCGTTGTGATACCAAGGAAGGCAATTTTTTATTTTCTACCGAAACAATTCCGCATACGGATACCATTGAAAATAAATTTTTTCATTACCAACGGTTCCTCGATGCACTTGCAGTCGCTCGTCCGCAATCAACCAGAACTAAGCTGCTCTTTCCTGAAAGCAATCGATTTATAGATCGGGTTCAAAAGCGATGGGTTTTTGTGACATTGGGATCTTCATGGCCATCAAAGAACTGGTTTCCAGATAGCTATGTAAGCGTTTTACGCCAGCTCCTTGCCACACCAGGCATTCATATCGTTCTTATTGGAGGAGCAGATCAGCAAGAAATCGCAAGACAGATCCGTGGTCAACTTGACCATGGTGATCGTGTGGTTGATGCAGTAGGGCAAACAACCCTTCAAGAGCTCTGCTCCATTATAGCGCTTTCTGCTGCTGGATTTGGCCCCGATTCTGGTCCTGGTCATCTTGCTGCTGCACTTGGCGTACCCTATGTTTCCCTCTTTGGCCCTACGGATCCTCGTTTGGTGGCACCTGTAGGATTAGACCATCTTGTTGTACGATCGGGGGTTGGATGTTCCCCTTGTTATAGGCGACAATGTCCTGGCCTGGGTGAAGTATGTATGAGGAATCTGGATACCACCAGAGTCACCGCCAAGGTCTTGAGCTGTCTTGAGTGATAGTAATGCTGTTAGGTTTGATGCACAGGTAGTATGTCTGATAAATCATTTTGTAAAGAATCGCTTCTTGCAGCGCTTGCCAAAATACAGGGGCAAAAAATTCTTGTGATCGGAGATCTTATCCTTGATCGTTACGTCTGGGGGAAAGTTGAGCGCATATCTCCAGAAGCACCAGTTCCGATAGTTGAAGTAAAAAAGATTGAGGACAGGCTTGGAGGCGCAGGCAACGTTGTTCGAAACCTCAGTAACCTAGGCTGCCAGGTCTTTGTATGTGGCTATGTCGGTGATGATGATGAAGGCGCTGTTGTTTTGAAGCTGCTTCGTGACAGTAACGTTGGAAAAGAGGGCGTTGTTATCGATCGTGAACACCCAACCTCATTAAAGACCCGTATTATCGCCCATCCGCAACAATTAGTGCGTATTGATAGAGAGGATAGATCGCAGCGAGCGATGCCGCTGCAAGCAGCAATATCGTCTCTCACTGATAGTTATTTACAGGGGGTTGGTGGTGTCATTATTTCAGATTATGCCAAGGGTACAATCTCTCCAATGATAATGGAGCATTTCAAAGAGCGTTCACAGAAAGGCATTACTGGTCGTGGGAAAGTGCCTGTGGTGGTTGATCCGCACCCTACGAATTATGGACTCTATCAACGAATCACTATCGCCAAACCCAATCGAAAAGAGGCCGAAGCTGCTCTTGGAAGAAAGATTCCCGATAAGGCTGCTGCAGTTATTGCAGCTCATGATCTGATGGAGCTTTGGGATGCTGAGATGATGATGATTACCCTTGGAGAAGGGGGGATGGTTATTACAGAGCGCGGTAAAGAAGGTGGAATAACCCTTGATACTGTTGCGCGTGAAGTGTTTGATGTGAGCGGTGCAGGCGATACTGTCACAGCTGTATTTACTGCGGCACTTGCTGCTGGCGTTGACCTAAGCATTGCTGGACAGCTTGCTAATATTGCTGCTGGCATTGTGGTTTCCGAAGTTGGTACCGTCGCTATACGATTTGATGTGTTGAAAAAAGAGATTGAGGAGCACTACTGAAGTGGCACCAATCTATAGCATGACTGGTTTTGGCGCTGCTGAGTTCACTGATGCTCGGTCCCATCGTTACACTATAGAAGTTAAGTCTCTCAATCAGCGATTCCTCGACGTGCAGGTAAAGCTTCCTCGCGAGCTTGCCTCTATTGAGCCAATGATTCGAAAGCATGTCTCGCAAATGCTTGGGAGGGGAAAGATTGATGTCACTATTAGCAGAACAACTCTTATTCAGCGTGAACAGAGCGAACTCAATACATCGCTTTTAAATCGAGATCTACTTTTTCGATATCTTGAGTCGTACCGTACTGCGACCAATGAAGCGATTGCGCAAGGATATGCGATCTCTTCCTCAGAGCTTTCATTTTTATTAAGTCAACCCGGAGTACTTTCAAGAGAT
>JBILLA010000094.1:0-9483 GCA_044376365.1 Bdellovibrionota bacterium
GCTTGAGTTTGAGTCTCTGATGATAATTGATGCTTTTGCATCAACAACTAAGCGTTCAGCAGCAGGTGTTAATGATTCCAGCTCTTGCCATGTATCAAGATAAATAAGGCAGTCTTCAAAGCGATTGAGTTGGAAGCTTAACGTTGCTGCCTGTTCAAGCGCAGGTATAGAAGTGGGGGTAAGTGTGAGAGCGCCAGCAAGTGATTCAAGTTGTGCGCTTTTGTTCCCAAGCGCTTCATAGCATTGTGCTGCAAGGAAATAGAGTTCTTCTGAGTCATGAATTTTTTTTGCAGCAGCGATTTCAGAAAGGGCTGGCAGGTAATCATGCTGTGCAATTAGTGCGCGAATAAAATCAAGCCGTAAGAGTAATGCTTCAGGGTTTTTCTTAAGCAATGTGCGGTATTTTTTTTCGATAACAGGCGCTGCGCCGTAGCGGACTAATCGTTGCGCATCGATCATCTCAAGTTGGAGGGCTTCTGTGCGATTGAGGGCGTGTCGCATGGAGCGTTCTCGAAAATAGCTGCGAATGCTATAGACCGAAGCCCCCAGGAGTGCACAGAAAATACCAAGAGCAAATGCGCTTAACACGATAACGCCAACGGAAGAGGACAGGATGTTACCTGCGCCGATTGTAATTGTTGCGGGGGTTGGATTCAGATGAGCAAAGGCTACAACCAGTGCTGCAAGGATTAAGAGAAAGCTAATTTTAATAATCTGGGCAAGCATGGCATCGAGTATATCTACCAAATCTGCGAGCGCAACGCATGTGATTTCTTGCAGGAAGATGCACTTCGCCCAATACGGTGGAAATGACTGATGAATCGCTTATAGCAACGTTATGCAGCGTCTCTGCGAGCTTCTGGGTGCAGACCCTCTGGAAGCGGTATCCGTGAGGCATCTTTCCATAATCGTTCAAGGTCGTAGTGATCTCTCATTGGCTCATAGAAAATATGCACAACGACATCACCGTAATCCATAAGGACCCAGTGACCTTGGTCATATCCATCGCAAGAGATTGCAGATACTTTACACTCATCTTGAATTGTAGCGGCAACGCGGTTGGCGATACCTTGTACTTGCCTATCGGAGCGTCCTGACACAATGACAAAGAAAGAAGCGAGATCAAAAACACCGGAAACATCAAGCAGCGTTAGGTCTCGGGCTTTCGCATCGCTGCATGCTTCTAAGATCTTCAGTGCGAGGTCGAGTGGTTGAACCTCGGGGCGAATTTCTTTTTGTATGTGTAAGGTCATGAAGTGGCAAGTCCTCCGTTGGTAAAGGTTACGTTTAAACTACAAGAAAATCGTATAGAGCTAGTTGAGTAGGAGACAGCCAAAAGAGAAAGCGCTGTATGACAGTGTGAGTAGAGAAATTTCGAGCTGAGAACGAATGTGGTTAACGTAGTAAAAATCTCCAAAATGCAGAGAGTCATAAATACTCCCTTATATATATAGTATATCGGAATTGTGAGCGCCAGACACAATATTTAAGTAACTTGAAGCAGCTGGGTAAGAGAATCTATGAGTTCCTGAATCCCTTCGCCGGAAGCGCTTGAAATGACGAGGGTTTTTATGCCCCGCGCTTCAAATGCTTGGCGAGCTGCCTGAATTTTTTCCTGGTCTTGCAGGATGTCGGCCTTCGTAAACACTACGATAGTTGGACGGGCTGCAAGCTCCTCGGAAAAGTTCTCAAGCTCTTTCCGAATACTTTCATAAGAATCTAGAGCATCGAGCGGCTCGCCCGATTCATCCAGACTCTCTATATCTATTAGATGCGCGATGACCCTCGTTCGGTCTATATGTTTAAGGAAGTGAATACCAAGCCCTTTGCCTTCGGATGCACCTGGGATGAGCCCTGGGATATCGGCTACTACAAAAGAGAATCCGTTGCGACCCTGCACGACACCAAGATTTGGGGTGAGGGTAGTGAATGGGTAGTTTGCAATCTTTGGTCGTGCTGCAGAGATTCTGCTAATGAGTGTAGATTTTCCTGCATTTGGAAAACCAACAAGCCCCACATCTGCCATCAGTTTCAGAGAAAGGATATAGCTTCCTGCTTCACCTTGTTCACCAGGTTGTGCATGTTCAGGAGCGCGGTTGGTTGCTGATTTAAAGAAGTCGTTTCCTTTACCGCCACGTCCACCTTTGCAAAGGATGAACTCTTGTTCGTCTTCAACAAGATCGCATACAAGTTCATTGGTCTCGGCATGGAATATTTCGGTGCCAACTGGCACAAGGATGCGAAGGTCATCACCATTTTTTCCAGAGCGACGCCCACCTTCACCGCCTCCACCATCTTGTGCTTTCCACTTTGGCTGAAACGAGAAGTCGAGAAGTGTGTGTTTGTTTTTATCGGCGACAAGGATGACAGAACCGCCTTTACCGCCATTGCCACCATCAGGTCCACCGTATTGCACCATTGCTTCACGGCGAAAATGGCGTGATCCTGCACCGCCCTTACCAGCTTGGCATTCTATTTGTGCAGTATCTACAAACTTCACGATCGTGTACCTAAAATAAACTAAAAAAATAGGGAGCTATAGTAGCTCCCTAACCGTATAGCCGATCAACGAGCAGCAGTTACGCTGCAACAGAGCCAGCTTCAACGCTCACAGTCTGACGAAGACCTTTTTTGAAGGTAACAACGCCGTCAATAAGAGCGAATAGGGTATGATCTCTGCCCATCCCAACGTTTCTACCAGCGTGGTACGTTGTGCCACGTTGACGAACGAGGATATTTCCAGCGCGAACAACTTCGCCACCGAAACGCTTAACGCCAAGACGACGACCGATACTGTCGCGTCCGTTTTTGGTACTACCACCAGCTTTTTTGGTTGCCATGACTTAAATCTCTCTTAAAAAATAAATTATGCAGCGATGCTTTCAACAACGAGTTGCGTACGATACTGACGGTGACCAATTTTCTTGGTGAAACCGTGAGTAATGTTTTTTCTGTACGCGATAAGCTTCTTACCACGGAACTGCTTTACAATTTTAGCAGTAACCTTAGCAGAAGAAAGCGTAGGAGTGCCGACTTTTGAAACTCCCTCATCAGAGACGAGGAGAACCTCTTCAAAAGTTACAGATGTACCGGCGTCCCCTTCGATCTGATCGATATCAAAAGTCTCACCTTCGCTCACGGTCATTTGTTTGCCCTGAGCACGAATAACAGCGTATTTCTTGTTCATAAGAATATCCCGAACTACAAAAATTGTCGGATTGTAAAAAATAGAGGGGTAAGAATACGGACAACTACTAGCGAAATCAATAGCTTGGGTGCTATTTTTTAGATGCAAATTAGCTATGTATCTGTTACTCTTAGAGATATTACTTGGTTTTTCTAGGGAGCGCGAGGCGTCTGTATGAATATTACTGGATTTAAAGTGGCAATCATCGACGACGACGAAAGCGTTCGACGCGCTTTGGCTCTGAATTTAGAGCACACCGGTTTCAGCGTTGTTGAGGCAGCTGATGGTGAGGCGGGGTTACAGGTTATCGAAACAGAAAAACCTGACCTTATTATTATGGATGTCATGATGCCAGTGAAGGATGGACTCCAAGCTTGTAAAGAGCTTCGCCACGCTGGGGTCTCTACACCACTGATCCTATTAACTGCACGTTCAGCAGAAGTTGATAAAGTGCTTGGTCTTGATCTTGGAGCCGATGATTACTTGGCAAAACCTTTCGGTATGATGGAGCTTGTTGCCCGTGCAAAAGCGCTGCTGCGACGCGGACTCTCTACCAAAGAAGTTGAGAAGGTAACATTCTCTAATGTCGTTGTAGATTTTAAAGCGTACAAAGCTGAGCGCGATCAGACTCCTCTTGAATTGTCTGCTCGTGAGTATCGCCTTTTAAAGTATCTTGTTGCAAAGAATGGCTCGGTAGTTACCCGTGATGAATTATTAGATGAAGTATGGGGCTATAACTCATACCCTTCCACTCGTACGGTTGATAACCACATCGCGCGGCTGCGTCAAAAAATTGAAAGTAACAGCGAAGATCCAAAGCATATCCTCACCGTACATGGTGTTGGCTATAAATTCGTAGCGTAGTTCTTTCCCCTGTATCATCCTTCGTGAAACAAAGCTTGGGCGCTTGTCATCAAATAGCGCATGCCAAAGCTCTGTGACTATCTTATTGTTGGCGCTGGACTGACAGGAGCTGCCATTGCTCGAATCTTGAGCGACCATGGATGCTCTGTTGTCGTTGTTGAACAAAATGCACAGCCTGGTGCGTCTATTGCAGCCATACCTGCATCGCAGCCTTTTTATACGACGTCAGAGAGTGTGTGGCTTTTTGTGAATCGTTTCGCGCAGTGGAGTAATGAGCAGCAGGGGACAGAAGACCCTCGGTATTATCGGGGCGCGCCCAAGTGCGGATACGGTGCATTTATGGAAGCGCTGCTTGCCGATATAGAAGTGGTAACAAAGCATGTGTACCACCCGACGACCAGTGATGTGACGCCTCGCTTTAAAACAATCTACACAGGTCGGCTTGATACCTTATTTGACAGAATCTTTGGTAAGCTTGAGCCAGATGATGATCTCCTTTATGAGAAGTATCGTCTTTTGGCAGAGGGGATGCCTGCACTCTTTGTTTGTGATCGCTTTATTCAAGATTACCATGCAGCATGTAGTGATGATTCCTTTGCGCAACAGATACAGCATGCTCGAACGATCGCTGAGAAAATTCTTGCGCAGCATTTCTTAATGCCATTAAAAGAAACTGCCAGGCATGCTTGCGACCTTGCCCAGCAGTTTCAGATGATATGTGCGCGCGTGCATACCGAGCGCCATCGTCATCCTTGATATCGTTTACTAAAGTTCTCGCGTGCTTTTGGAATTGTAATATCCATGACAGTTTTGTCTTGGTAGTGAACAACAACCTTTAAACTATCAGCATATTCGTTACCCGCTTTTGAGAATCGGAAGTAATACCTTCCATCTGCACCTTTTTCTTTCACAGGCTGCTGCTCAAGTACTTTCTGGTTGGTATCGACCAGCGCAATTGAAGCGATATCTTCACGAAAAGTTATAGGCAGTCGCACGAGCAGCTTGCCATCTTTGTCAGATTTAATTCTGTAATCAAAGTCATACGGGGTTGTTTGTTGTGTTGGGTCGGGTGCACCCGTAATCACTGAGCTTATTTCATCACTTTTTTTGGTTTCAGCAGGTGGTGTCTTTGTAGTGGTGTTTGGCGCAGGTTTAGCAGCAGTTTTTTTCAACGAATCAAAGATAGTTTGCATCTTTGCAACTTGTGCCCGAGTGACAGCAGGAGCTTGAAACTCTAGCTTTGAGACTACTTTTTCATGTGCAGCAGTTTCCTTCGCTGTTGCTTGCTTGTTGTCCTGCATCATTTTGGTAGCTCTGGCGAGCCCTCCACCGCGAACAGTACGACTTAAGTCACCGTGGTTTTTATCAAGCTGTGCCGTACCAAGTGATTTGGCAAGAATCTGATCGTATTGCTTTGATGAGATCTGCTTTTTCTTAACACCATTGTCGAGAATATCGTTGATTGCTTTCTCAAGGGGATGTGTGTCGTTGCGACCAATACGACGGTCATAGCGCTCTTTAAGCTCACTCATAAATGTTTGCAGCAGTGGCTTTGATGATTTTGATAGCTCTTGATGGACCGATGCAGCAAACAAAATCTCTTCTGAAAATTTCATGTTCGTCAGTTGTTCTGCTTTTACGTTCGCTCCTGATAGCTTGGAGAGTACTGCAGTCAAAGATGCAGGTGCTATCGGTGGCTTAGCAGTAGGCGTTGTTGTGGTTTGGCTTGTTGTCGTTGTCGCTGCAGTAGTTGCTGCAGCTGTTGTTGCTGATGTAGTTTGAATAGTTTGTACAGTCATAGTGTGTCTCTTGATAGTTAAAATTTATACCTTTGATTACATTTTGCCGATTGAGCGGATGATCTCCATCATCATGTCGTGAGCACGATCACGCACTTTTTGGAGTGTGAGGAAAACTTGTGAAGAGCGATCTAGTTTGGATTGAATCATCGAAATAAGAGCGCTTTGATTCTTTACATCGCCGTATCCATTTTTTTTAGCCCATGCTGAAACTTCCTCAGGGTTGTTATCAAGACTTGCAGCGCCCGCAAAGTCTTGCTCAAGCTTACTGATATGGTTACCGCTTGTTCGTTGAGCATCGGCAAGCTCATCTTTGGTATTGCTTGCGGCAAGCTGCTCAAAGACAGTGTTTCCAAGGTTGGTGGAGGATGGGTTTGTATAGATAGTAGACATAGACAGGCTCCATAGAAGCTGGTTGTTAAATTTTTAAGCGAAAAAATCGCCTATACCTGGTAATCGAGCAGAAAGAGGAGTGAGTTTCTTCTTTTTTAACTAGTATTATCAGCTAGTTAGAGAGTACGTAACAATTTTGTAAAAAAGTTGCATCGTTTTTGTATCGAAAAGAATCAAACCTGTAAGCTAAATGAAACGGGCGATTCTTCCGACGTTTCTGTGGTGGAAAACAAATATAAGCAGACGGGGAGCGACGAGGAAATGTACACAGAAGAGCAGGTCATGATTCTTGAGAAGGGGCAGATCTCTTGCGACGAGTTCGAAGCGCAGCTTTGCGACTATGCCGATGGGGAACTACCGAAAACAATGAAAGCGATGATGGAGGCGCATGAGTGTACGTGTGAAGCCTGTGCAGAATCCAAGCGCACCTACCTTTTGACGATTCGTCTTGCAAGGACCCTTCGTTGTGAAGCGACTATCTCTGTTGAAATAGAGAACCGCCTTCGTGAAAAACTCAATGAACGGCTTGGCCTCACTTTAAAGCCAATCGATCTTTCGATGAACTAATCGCTTCTAGATTTTATCTTTTGCTCTAGTTGAAATTAGACTGGTGTAGTCTCATAGTGCTGAAATCTCTATGAGACAAAACTCTTCCCCAAAGCATAAGCAACCTCACAAGCGCACTGAATTGCAGCGCCTCTTATCGAAACGAGGGCTTGCTTCTCGGACGAAGGCAGCACTTCTGATTCAAGAAGGAAAAGTGCGGGTCAATGGAACCGTCGTTACGGATCCGCATGCGTATGTTTCCATTGAAGCAAAGCTTGTGGTGGAAGGCATTGCGCAACCTGCTGCGTTAGCAAAGAAGCTTCTTATTATGTTTCACAAACCGAAAGGTGTGGTCACGACTGCATCTGATGAGAAGGGCAGAAAAACTGTCTATGATCTTTTGCCGCAAGTATACCAACACTTAAAAGCAGTCGGACGCCTTGATATGGCAACCACAGGGCTGTTGCTTTTTACCAATGATAATCACTTTGCTGATGCATTGCTTGATCCAAGTAATAAAATTCCCAGAAGCTATTTAGTGACCGTCAAAGGAGCTCCCACGCCTGATGCATGTGCGCTTCTTACGAAAGGAGTTCGTGATAGCGGAGAGCTCTTGCGAGTAGCGCAGCTTGATGTGCGAAAGACGAGTGGGAAAGAATCACTGCTCTTGATGACATTACATGAGGGCAAGAATCGTGAAATTAGAAGGCTCTGTGATGCAATTGGCCATCCAGTATTAAAGCTGAAACGAATTTCGTTTGGCCCCTATGAGCTAGGCACCCTTGGCGTTGGTGAAGTGCGCGAGGTGGGGTTTAGGGATTGGGAGTGAGCGTATGTTCTCAGAGACCGCGTGCAAGTATTTTTAACCACAGGGTCACGCAGCGTATCGCAGAGGAGGAGCAAAAAATTACTCTGCGAGCCTCAGCGCCCTTTGCGGTAGTACATAGGAACATGAGGATTACAAAAATTTTTATTTTTTAATTTCTACTTTTAAGGCTGAAGAGCATGCGCCCGCAGGTGTGAATTAAAAACTGAGTAAAACCAGCCAGTTATGCTTGATTTTCTTTGAATCAAGTTGCTTTTAAATGCAGATATGTGGAGATGGAAAACCCTGCCTCTGTATCACAAGCATATGCCCCTGTCGCATCGCGGCTGTCGGATGCATGCATGTCACAGGCAGACACCTTACATGACAAGCTGAAAGAAAGCTTAGCTCCATTTCATCAATCAACGACTGATGCTATTTTGCAAATTGCTGATCAATCGCCCCTTCATAAAAAAATCTGCACAAAGCTTCTTGGATTTGCATCTCTTGATTCTTTAACTGCCCTGATTCCAGAAAATCGAGATGAATACCTGCTTTCTCTTGATACGGTTGATACGACAACAGTTCTTACGTATCTCAAAAAACGAAAAATTCAAAGTGGCATTAAGCAGAAGTCATTTGATTGTTGCAGTATGAGTATGCTTGAGAGCCTAACTGAACAACAAGGCGCTGTAAGTCTTATTCTTGATACGGCAATGACACATGCACTCTTACACGATACAAAGTTAGTAGAGTCGATTGCCTCAAATCCGCACTGTGCAATCCGTATCCCTGTTGGTATGGATTTTATTGGGCCTTACGCAACGGTATCAATTGCGGATTTTTCAAAGGAAGTCGAGACAATCCATAAGCATATGCAGAAGCACCAAAGCAACGATTTAGATCTGTGTGACGATAAAGAGCTTCATACTTGTATAGCTCGCAATATGCTTGAAACGCTTGGCATGATTGAAAAAAAGCATAATCTGGAAGTTGGCAGTCTGACGAATAAAGTTATATTCAATGCACCAAACCACTCAGATGAATATCTTGAAGAGTTCTTGCAGCCACGGGGCGAAGCGGTTTCAGAGATGCTTACTTGGATAGCAGAGCAACCACATGAGGTTCAGCCATTACTGGAAAGGTATTTGGATGAGCACGCACAAATCATCAATGGTCAGCAGTTTCAAGAGCTTCTTGCTGATACAATCCAAACGGTGCGTAACGAGATTCCCGATGGAAGGCCTCTTGTCTTTTATGTGCCAAACACTCACAAGAGTTACGGCTTTTGTGCTTGGGTTATGGTAGAGCAGTGTGGTGTTTCGCCAGCTGATATTGTGACCGAACTGAAAGATCTTAAAACGCGTGATATTCATATAGCTATCGTCGATGATTTTGCTGGAAGCGGTGTTTCATTAGCTGAGTGTGTGTATAAGGCACAGGATGCACGACCTAAGGATGCGATGTTGTACGTCTGCCCGCTTGTGAGTAATACAAAGAAAAGTCCTGACTGGAAGAAAGCCATGTCGACAGAAGGAGTGGTAACGATAGAGCAGAAACAAGTGACACCACTATCGCAGACTGCATTTCAAAAAGAAGAGATTACGACCCTTAAAAAAATCATGCAAAGCAAAGGCGGGTCAGCTTGGAATCAGTTCGGTGGCTATTTCTGCGTTGCTTTTCCACATATGACCCCTGATAACTGTTTTGAAAAGTGGGGGAAGGCCCGATTCTTTCAACCACGCAATGAGCCACGACTTCGTCAGATTGCAATTGACGAGTGGTAAGAAGCACGCTGTCCTCTATGGCTGTCTTTAGCAGTACTGTCCCGCCGCATGTCCAGAAGCCCATGCCCACTGAAAGTTATAGCCGCCCAGGTGCCCAGTGAC
>JBILLA010000008.1:0-28357 GCA_044376365.1 Bdellovibrionota bacterium
TTCGCTATAGTTGCTCTTTCTGCCTCTTTTCTTTTCCATAGTGCTCCCAATTATACATTAATATTGAGAGCTCTTCCTTTCATTTTCTACCCATAATTAGGTGTCCGTTTTTTGGGGATCAGATCAGGCTGAATTCTTTTTCGCTTTAGAGTTATTACCTGACTTAATTCCCAATTATTTTGCAAATTCAGCCAAAAGTATGGCGTTGCTCCAAGTGATTGCGAAAGCTTCATTGCCATTTCTGCGCTAATCCCACGCTTCTCACGGCAAATCTCATTAATGGTTTTAGGCAATACTCCAATATGTTCAGCAAGAGCAGACTGACTAACGCCAATTTCTTCGAGTTCATCGCGCAGTACTGCACCTGGATGTACGGCGGTTGTATGAATTACATTTTTGCTCATATTTTATTCTCCACAACTTGCTTAATGATAATCTACGATTTCAACATCAATCGCGTCTTTACCATCCCAATGAAAACAAATCCTAAACTGATCATTAATACGAATACTACATTGGTCCTTCCTGTTACCCTTTAAGAATTCAAAGCGGTTTCCTTTGAGTTCCTGGAAGTCCTGTAGATTCGTAGCCGCAGCTACTCTGGCTAATTTAGTCTTTGCCTTTTCGTGCAACTCTATTGGCAAGAGCTTCCTCGATAGCTTTGAAGTTACACCATAATTAATGTCCTCAGTTGCCTTATTCTTGAAGCTTTTAATTGCCATGTTTTATGTTATTATACCGGATAGTGGGTGTATGTGTAAATAATAATTTATACGCTGCCTCACAAAAGAATTCAAAAGATTTCAGGCCTTTAGGTCTGTGGTTGCTTAAGATCCCGTTTGGCCTGAAACTTTTGATTCAAAACGTTGTACCGCTTAAAGTACCAAATTCCCTATTGTATTTTAGCTCTTGGATTATTGTTAATATCCGGTATTCGAAATTGATTAAAGTAAACCAATAGAGAAGTTGATGTAACATTATATGTTGTCTGAAGTATCCACTAACAATCATCTATTTGATAAATCATTTCATTTGCGACCTGGTCGAGGAATCGATTATGTTAGAGACGTTTCTTCTTATTCAACTATCGATAGGCAATCTTTTGAAGCTGCCGAACTCCCTGCACTTCACGAAAACTTATGTAAGGTCGCACCCGCGGAATTTAATACAACTTTAGGAAATATTAATCTTCTTGCTTCTTTAATTTCACCGCCTACCGAGCGAATAGAAATTCATGCACGTCAGGAAGCGCTTAAAGAAATTGCATCGAATGATAAATTACGAGATTCTATAGAATCAATTTTAAGAGTGACCGTAAAAACAGAACAAGAAGTTCTTGGTTATCTTTCTATGAGAGGATCTCTTCTTGAGAGTAATGGGCAACTAAGAAGCTTTAAAAACCTAGAACGAGAAGTCCGAGAAATTGTAAGCCAATTACCAGCAATACAATCTGATCTTTTGAGGCAAATATTTTCGGATATATTGGAATTTTCTAAAACTGATGAAGGAAAGATAGTTCGAGGACCCACATTAGCAACTATTTTAGGACTACGACCAAAAGAAAAAGCAGTCTTGCTGCCAAGATATCATTATCGATCTGCCCCATTTGATACCGTTACGCTCACTGCACTTATAGCTATCGCAGGTTCTATGGCTTTACCCGGAATTAGAGAGGAACAAGCACCGGAAATACTAAGATCGATTATCAAGTCGGCAAAAGATCCTATGGTTGGTGGGATGGTGTGTGCTTTTTCAGGAATGGGGCTTTGGCTTTGGCCAACTATAATGAAGCGTCTATTTGACGGTCAAGTCATTCATATTCCACTTATGTCAAAGCTCCGTGAAAATCCAGAACTTTCCACGACATTTGGTGCTTTTGGATTACTTGGCGAACTCTATACACTTCATTGCTTAAATAAAAAAGACGTGCCTGTTAGAACCACACCAGTATTCACTGAAAGTGACCGGTTTGAGTTTGCAACAACTGAACTTCATAACCCACTTATTTTCCTCAGAGGTGGTAAAATTGTTTCAAACAATTTTACACTTTTTGATAACCGCTTAGTTTCAATTGAAGGAAGTAATAGTGGGGGTAAAACTTTTTTCTGTAAATCTGCTTTTCAGACGCAAGTCCTAGCCCAACTTGGAGCTGATGTATTTGCTTCTCAATATACTTGTTCGGTTGCGGAACATTTTTTCTATCATATTGTGTCTTCAGGAACTCTTGGGAACGATGATGGTAATTTTGGTTCTGGTTTAATGCGTGCTGAACAATTGCTTTATGATCTTGGGATAGACAATAAATTTTTTGCGGTGCTAGATGAGATAGCAGAAGGGACAACACAAACAGAGAAAATTGAGACTGCAGGACCAATTCTTCATAGTTTTAGAATAATCGGCGCGGGCATATTATGGGCAAACCATAACCACGAGCTTGTATCAATGATGCCTTCAGAGATTGTGGATCCATGGATGATAGAAATGAGAGATGGTAAGCCAACGCATAAATTGGTTCGTGGAATATCAAAAAGTAGCGGTGCTAAAAGGGTTGTAACTAAACATAGATTAGATCCTGAATCATTACGTGCTGAATTGGATAGGCGTGGGTTAGTTTACCCGGAAAAGTTTATAGGTGAAGGTGTACATACTGAATAGGCAGAGAATGTCGCGGTAGAACAAAAAAATCCACCAGATTTTACCCCCATGAAATCATTGGTTTGATTAAGGGTTCTGTTGGGGGTAAAACTGGTGATTTAAGACGTTGTCTGTCTAAGCAGCACGCTTATTCATAGCTTCTTCAAGTAGCTCATGCAAAAGTGTCTGATAAGGTTTATGTTTTTTCGACGCAAGCTTACGAATCCTAGAAAGTAAGGTTGGCGCAATTCTTATAGCAATAAGATGCTTTGCCTTTCCTGTAGAAGGGCGTCCGATCCTGACAGCACGCTTTAACTCTTCGGGTGTAGACTCAGGAATGTCAGAGAAATCTATATCATGGTCTGTGATATGCTTCGCGCTCTTGTTTTGACGCGCGCCTTGCGCTGATGATGCGGAACGTTTCTTTGCCATTTGTAAGTCTCCTAATTGTATAAACAATCAATAAAATTCGATTACCATCTGATTTTGCTACCCGTTTTCTTATTTTTCGACGACTGAATGAGCCAAGTCAGCCCAATCTAAACCGAATTCATCGTCAAATGCAGTAACCGCTTCTTCGAACGATACCTGATGCTTTTCAAAATTGGATATCGCTTTTTGGAAGTCCCAACTAAACATATATACTGTATATACACTATCTCAAGGCTCTTGTCACGCTAAATCGACAGACAACAAAAAATCCACCAGATTTTACCCCCTTGAAATCATTGGTTTGATTAAGGGTTCTTTTGGGAGTAAAACTGGTGATTTAGGACGTTATGCAGCTAGAGGATGTACTTCACTCTTAAGTCGATTTCCGAGTTTGTCTTTTTCTGTTTCGATATCAAACCACGCTTGAAGATTCAGCCAATATCTTTCTGATAATCCAAAATATCTGGATAATCTTAGCGCAGTATCGGCAGTAATCGATCTCGTTCCTTGAATAATTTCGTTGATGCGGCGAGCAGATACACCAATATCCTTAGCTAGTCTGTATTGTGAAATTCCCATAGGCACTAAAAATTCTTCATTTAGAATTTCACCAGGATGAATAGCTCTTATTTTCTTTGCCATATTATTTGCCTCTTTTAATGATAATCAACAATTTCGACTTTATATGCATGACCCTCTCGCCATTCAAAGCAAATGCGCCACTGGTCATTGATTCTTATGCTATATTGACCTGCTCGATTTCCTTTCAGTTTCTCTAGCCTGTTTGCCGGAGGAATTCTCAAGTCATCTATTAAAGTCGCAGCCTCGATTAGCAGCAGTTTTCTCAGCGTTACGTCTTGAAACTGTCCAAATTTCTTTGAACGGCGTCTCTCGAAAATACCCTGAGTTTCTCTGCATCGAAATGTTTTAATCACTTTCTATATAATAACGTATAACGTTATTAACGACAAGCGTTATTATTTCCTTTAGCCCGCTGCATAACAAAATGATCGAAAAGATGTCGCGCACTTAAGTCCTTGATTTGACTAGGATTCAGCTTCGCGCGACACTTTTCATCATAAACGTTATGCCACTATAAAAATCATGAGTATGATCAAAAAACCATTTGGAGTTGCGGGAGATCCCTTTGGTCAAATAGCCACCAACTACCGTGATTTTCGTCCAACCTATCCTAAAGAGCTCGTAAGGCATCTTTCCCAACTAGCTCCCAATCGAGAACGTGCGTGGGATTGTGCGACTGGTACCGGACAGGTTGCAATTGAGTTGGCAAATCACTTCGATAGAGTACTAGCGACGGACATTTCTCCAGAGCAAATAGCAGCTGCCAAGCCAATACCGGGTGTGGATTTTCAACTTTGTCCCGCAGAACAATCCGGGATTGAAGACCGAACTATTGCTCTCATTACAGTCGCTCAAGCTCTTCATTGGTTCAAAACGGATGAGTTTTTCCGTGAAGCTAAGAGAGTGCTAACGCCCCAAGGGATTTTAGCAATTTGGACATATGGGCCTCTATTGGTAGAAGGCCAACCCGCTAATGATATTGTGCAGAATTTCTACCACACTATTGTTGGCCCTTATTGGCCTGATGGGCGAGAGCATGTTGATTCTGGTTATGCTGCTATAGCGATGCCATTTTCTACAAGCTTAAATCTGCCATCTTTTGAGATGACACAAGAATGGCAGTTGCCCGATCTTATGGGCTATATATCGACCTGGTCTGCTGTCGTTAATTATAAAAGAGAAAATGCTCAAAATCCTTTACAGCAGCTCGGAGAGCAACTCGAGAAAGTTTGGAGTAAGGAAGAGAAGAGGAAGATTTCCTGGCCTTTGACAATCCGAGCCGGAAGGTTCGACTAATCGGCGTACCAAATTGTTCTACCCCAACTCCAAATTGTTCTACCCCAACTAGTGATGACGTTACTAGATAGAGATGTCATATCGTTACTTCTAGTGGGTTAAGTGATAGGGTACTTATAGCTTCGCAGCTTTCAAGGGTCGTTTAATTGATGAGAGTAAGTGATATTGTGTTGCTTGCTGTGTTTTTTAAGCACAGTTTTTAAGACTAATTGATTATAGAGCTATCAATATAAACGATTATGCCGTTATGCCTTGGATTGTGTTCAGATAAGCCCTCGTATTTATGCAAGTAGAGACACAAGAAGAGGCGCCCTTGGTTGAAACATGCCATGAGGCCAAAATGAAGGCAGCTCACCTTTTTTCCATTTGTGATACAGAGCTTTACATTGAGTGGTTAACTTTTGAATATGTTGAATCAGTGAAATTCGTATCTCTTTGATTGATGAGAGTACAAAAATTTTTCTACCATACTTTTTCGGGGTAAAAGGAGCCATGGCTTGCTGTGTGCGTAGCTTAGATAGACAAGCTACTTTTCTATGCTCTTTTGCTCTTTGTATTTTTAAACTTTCTTCTTCTAGCTTAATTGCATTTATAATTGAGTTTTTTATTTTCGTTATTGAATCATTGAGATTAAATACCTCCATCCAAGCAAATGGATGATAAGAGAGGGATAGTCGCGGGCGTTCTTTTGCACTTTCAGTTAATGTTTGTTTTAGGTTTTTAATGCAGCTTGAAATATCAGTCATCAAAATTGTAGGTAGTTTTTTGGTACTGATCTTCTGACCTTCATGGGTACATTGAGAAAATGCCCTCCAGGAAGATACTCCTGGATATGAGTCAATAGTCTCGCTAAGGTGAGCACGTGCAGGATTAAGGTAAAAGTATTTGATGCGCTCAATGCATGCCGCAGGATCTGCTACGAGCGCTACCATTGCTCGTTTCTCCCAAATATTAAGGTGCCTTTTGCCTGTGTATCGCTTTACGGAGTCAGTGAGTCGCTTCATTAACTCTCCATAAAATCTTACGAACTCTTCTGGATCATAAGCGATTGCAAGAATATGAATATGATTACCCATTACAATAAGGTGACATAGCTTTAGAGACTTCCCTCGTAAAGTCCACGAAAGTGCGCACTCAACAAGAAAGTTCATATCTTCGGAACAGGGCAAGGGGATGCCTTCTCGTGCCCTAAAGCATATCTCATAGACGCTTCTTGATTGTATGTAGCGGTGTCTCCATCCCATCTTAGTTGAAGATATTCGAAGGGATCAGGGCTGAAAGTTTCTTATCTTCAAAGAAATTAAGAGGGGAAAGTTGGGGTAGAACAATAGGAAGGGGTAGAACAATAGGGGACAAACAATAGGGCTAGAAAGTTGGGGTAGAACAATAGGGGTAGAAAGTTGGGGTAGAACAATAGGGGTCAAAGAAATTAAGAGGGAAAAGTTGGGGTAGAACAATAGGAAGAGGGCATTGTTTGCATGATTTAGAATCCCGTTTAGGGTATAATCCGTAACAGTTAAACAGTAACTCGGAGTTTGCGTGCACGATCCCAACACGAAGACAAAAATGGCGCATGACGTCGAACAATGTACGTTAGCGGCGTACTCTCTGAGTGCCACTTTACTCGCTCAACAATACGAGGCTGGGAATCGCTCGAGGATCCAGAGCGTGATGTCATCAATATTCTCCCCAGGCAGTAAAGTTCTGGAGCTTGGTTGCGGTTCGGGCGCTGATGCGGCCGCGCTGCTTCAACATGGAGTTGATATTGTTGCATTAGACGGAAGTGCAGCGATGTTGGATGAAGCAGGCCGACGTCATCCTGAGCTGGCACAACGACTCTTGCATGTGATGCTCCCAGGCAAAATACCTTTTGCTGATAATTCATTTGACGGAATTGTGGCATCAACTCTGCTCATGCATTTCTCAACAACAATTCTCCCCAGTGTGTGTGCCGAAATTGCACGAGTTACTTGTCCTGGTGGAAGACTCTTCTTAGCAGTTGTATCGCAGCGTGACGACCTCGACGAAAATGGCTTTGATCCTCATGGAAGATTCTTTAATTGCCAAAATTTAAGCCAAATAGCTGATCAGTTTGCATCTCATGGAATTGTCTGTTGCGAGCAATATATTGTCTCAGATGCACTTGGGCGTACTAATGTGGTCATTGAAGAAGGTATATTTGAAAAGATACCAAACGTATAAAACGGAGAGGCAAGACGCGCATCTTTAAAAAGCTAAGCGTCAGTAAAATTGCAGTTCGCGGAACGAAACTTCTTTATTACTGGTATCTCTTTGGAGTATTGCACGCATAAAGTAGGTTTTAACCCCTAATTCAACTTTGCTGATTACTTGGAAGATAGCTTCGTTCTTGCCGCTATCAGAGTCAATGCTCAAGATGTCACCATTTTTATTTGATAAGTCGGCATAGACCGTTGGGACAATATCTTTAAGATCTGATATGCTTTTGATAGGGCCATCTTTTTTCTCACGTGCTGCGATTATAGCTGAGACATCACCATCGCTCATCTGTGATGAGAGTGCTTTTAGAATCGGGCGTGGAGCAAAGTTAATATTAATTTTTGTTCCATAGCGAGTAATCAGTGGCTGAAGTTTTCGCATGCGGCGAGGCGTAAAGCCAGGAATGCGTCGAAGCTGCCCAATCGATTCGGGGACTTTATTGCTAAAAAAATTAGCGGGTAAGTCAGATTTAATACCCTGAAATGGTGGTGCATCATAAGACTCTTTATCAGACGATATTGAATCTATTAAATTTGCGACAAGCTGTTTTGCGTTGAAGAATCGTCCTTTGAACGGGCCAGAGCTCTCTTTCTCTTCAACGTCATTATCAAACCCGAGTTGCTCAAAGAGTCGAGCGAGTCGGTTGCGGTTGATAGGGTTAACACTACTACTGGGATTAGCTGATTGTAAAACACTCTTAATAGGAAATTTTTGTTTCTCAGAGATCAGCTCAACGCTCATGGATGCATTTGGTTCATCAATACCTAAGAGCTGTAAAGGGAATGATTGACCTTTTTGAAATTGAGCCCAAAGATCTTGCGGGCCATCAACGTTTGGATCTTTATCAGCAAGCAGATACGCCCCCGCAATATTCGCAGAAGATTTCATGAGGTACTCAGCAAAGAGGCTTCGCTCGATGACTGCATTCGCTCGCGATGCGAGGTAGGTTGAATAGGCAAGGTTCGTAACGACAATCGAGGCGAGCGCTACTACGAAGGTTACCAGTAGTAGCGCCACCCCTCGACTGGGAGCTTTCGTACTCTTGCTCCAGGAGGTAGACAAGCGAGGTTTAACAAAAATGTTTATCAGCGTCTGAGTCAGCTTCATCAGAGTTTAATGATAGCGCGGAAAGGATTGCTCGCGCATCGTCTCTTATCATAGAGGAGAGTCCGTTAATAAGCCCAACGATACGATTCACTTCATCCCACTCTTCTTTGTGCATTTTTTCACAAAGGTCAGTGGCTAGGCGTCGTTGTTTCGTAATAATAGTATCGTAGCTTTCAAGTCTTTTAAGAACTTCTTCTGGAATGGTGCCTCGTTTCTTGAGAGTGTCCTTGGCGCTTTCGATGGCAGTTTCCAGGTCAGTAAACGAAGAGAAGAGTCTTGTTACTATACTGTCTTGGCCGTTTGTGTAATTGTCTCGCATGATTATCATCCTTTAATTAGTCGTTTCGTCCGCGTTGACAATCCATGTCATCCATCGCAACCAAAAGCCGTCATGCATTTGGTTGGTCCGGCTACTCATCCAGTGAGCATTTGAAACATCTATTAGCAATACGTTTGCCAACTGTGCATTCTTGCACACGATGCTTACAACTGTCTGAAAATACAGAAGAAATCAAGTTGATTGCTTAAGCATGCCCAGACCCATGTAAGGATAAGCCCTGTCGTTGATCCGCACAAGGAGCAATGGTATGAGCGAATTATGTGTGAAAGAGTAGAATAAGTTCAGGCAGTTAGTGTAGTCTGTCTAAAAGATATCCATGTGTCTAAAAAGTTTACAGAACCGACTCTTTGATGTCGTGATAATTGGTGGGGGCATTACAGGCCTTGGTGCCGCCCTTGAGTGCGCTAAGAACGGCCTCGATGTTGTTGTCATTGAGAAGGATGAGCTGTCTACGCAAACATCTAATAATAGTTTGCGTATCATTCATGGAGGCTTTCGCTACTTACAGACTGGTAACCTCTTTCAGATAATCGATTCGATTCGGGATCAAGCACGCGTCATTAAAGAGAGCTCTACGCTTGTGAAATCTTTGCCCTGCATTATGCCCCTGAAAAAATATGGGTTGAAGTCTCAAGTATTCGTTGAACCAGCGACTCGTCTTTATAATCATCTTGCAGAGTTGATTCGTGGTGTTGGTAATAAAGCAACAGTGCTTGATGGATCATTTATCGACCGTCATGTTCCTCTTTTACAAGGTAAAGCATCGAACGGCGCATTACTTTGGTATGACGCGCGTGTTCGTGATCCACTCAAGCTTGCAGCGCTCCTTGCCCATCGCATAGATAGGGAAGGCGGTGAGATTGTGACGCACGCTACAGCACAGTCTATTCAAAAAAAGCAAAAACTTTATGAGACTGTGGTCACGGTTCATGGTTCGCAGCAAGAGCCGCTCACGGCGACGCTCACAAGCCGCATTGTGGTGAATGCAACTGGGTATGCACGCACGCCACTCTCTGTTGCTGGCAAAAGCTTGCAGGAGAGTATTACTTGGGCAGCAGGGTATAATGTGGTGCTCAAGCAAAAAATACAGGAACGATTCGCTGTTGGTATTCAAAGTAATGCAGGGCGCCTGTTTTTTGCTGTGCCCCGTGCTGATGTAACTGCACTTGGCACTGGTTATTTGCCTCTTGAAAAGCTTGAGGATGGAAAAATTCCGGAGCATGCCGTGAAACACTTCCTTCAAGAATTTAGTCAGAGTGCTGACTATCCACTCTCTGAACATGATGTTGCTGCTCTTGAGTGGGGTATCTTGCCCGTGCGTCGTATTTCAGACGATGGACGAAAGGTTGCCTTTTTTGGTCGCTCACTGATTCGCGATCAACAAGGATACATTGAAGTAGCAGCAACTAAATATACGACCTTTTACTCTACTGGTCAGCGTATCTTTAAACGTATCATTCGTTATTTAGCGTAACTGCAAAGTAGTTTTAGTCTTCTTGGTGATGCGCTGCATCGGGTTGAGCTGACAGAAGAGCAGTTTTTAGTTTTGTAATCTGTTGCTGCTTTCCTTCTAGACGTATGAGGAGCTCGCGTGCATACGCTTCTGCTTGCCGTGCACCTTCTTGAGTCATGAGGTCAATTTCAGGAAGAGCATCAAGCTGAAGGGAGCTTAAGAATGCTTCAAGGTGCTCCGCGAGGGCATCGGGAATTGGTGCGTCGCCAAAGTTAGTCAGAGGTGCAGATGGAAGGGCTATTTTCTCAATCTGCTCTTTAAGAGGTTTTCTTAATTTCTTCGCCATAGATCAGATGATTTGATGTTTGAAAATGGATGAAAGATTCCGGATACTAGGGGCTATGTCACTTACCATCGTTCAGCATCCTCTTCTTGCAGTTGCCCTCACGGAGCTCCGCAATCATCAAACACCGCCAGTCTTGTTCCGACGAGCACTGCATCGTGCTGGGCTTTTAATTGGGGCTGAGAGCCTCAAAGAAGTGCAGGTTGAGCCCATGACTGTTGAGACTCCATTGACCTCAACAAAGGGTATGGCGTTGGCTGATGGTCATGTTGTTTTGCTGCCTATTCTGCGTGCTGGGCTTGGATTTGTTGAGGCGCTGCTTGAATTGGTGCCAAATGCTGGTGTGGGGCATATTGGTTTGAAGCGAGACCATGTGACTCTTGAACCAAAACAGTACTATGAAAATATCCCAACACCCCTGACTGGCAAAAATATCTTTATCGTGGACCCAATGCTTGCGACTGGTCACTCAGCTTGTGCTGCGATTGAGCGGATTAAAGAGCAAAAAGACTTCCAATCCCTTTCCTTGATTACTTTGTTGGCGGCACCTGAGGGGGTACGTGAATTGACCTCTCGGCATCCTGAGGTTCGCATCTTTACTGGCTCTCTTGATGAAAAACTCAATGAAAAAGGGTACATAGTACCTGGCTTGGGTGATGCCGGAGACCGATTTTTTGGAACGCTGTAATAAAAATAGCTAGCGCCAACCGGTGTTTTCTCTATTTAGATAGTTTGCCGCTATGTCGACTAACTATCAGGAATGTTTACGATAACAGAGCCACCACGAGAATTTGATCCGCTCAATGAGCGGTGCCGTGCATTGGTGGCTGCAATTTTGGAACGGATCTCAATTCCGGCTGAAACAATTAAGCTGCGCTCAGGAAATAACTTATATGAAGCCAGCGCAGAAAAGAAATACATCTATGTGCTCCGCGAAGGAACGCTCAGCTACAGTATTAATGACCGTACTCTGTTTTACTTCCAAGAAGGAGATATGTTGGGCTTTGAGCAGGAGCTTGATGTTTTTACTCCCCGTCTTGTCTCAGATTTTGCTACGATCCTTGAGCGGTATCCGCTTGATGGATTTCTGAAGGAAGTGCGTGCGTCGAATGACCTCGCGGGACTGTGGCAAGAGTTTTTGGGACGCTACATCGCATTGCTTTACATTGTTGCACGCTCGCTATTTAAAGAAGCGGAACCAGTGCTTCCAGAAGTGAGAAACTATGCAGCGGGTGCGACGATTATTGAAGCGGATAGTCTTGGTGATGAAGTCTTTACACTTGCCGATGGAGTCGCTGTTGTAATGCGCGAACAGCAAGAAGTTGGTTCTATTAATTCTGACGAAGTATTCGGTTTAACCAGTGCGCTCACAGAGACCCCACGGCCAGCTTCCGTGGTAGCAACCACTGACTGCTTAGTGTTAGTCATGAAAAAACAAGATTACCTTGAGCTTATATTGTCACGTCCTTCGGTTATGCAGCGTATCCTCCTTGATATGTCCCAAACGATAGTTGATGGGCAGAAGCAACTTGCGGGAGCATGGCTTAAACTGTAAGGATAGAGCTCTATGAATGTAACATCTCACCTCCGTATTCTAGCAGTCGTAACGTACGTTTGTTCAATGCTCATGCTTGCGCCTCTTGCGATTGCTGAAGATGGTGAAGCATACGATCCATGGGAGGGGATGAACCGAGGTACGTTTTGGTTCAATGAACGTCTTGATAGAAATATCTTTGGTCCGCTTGCTGAAGGCTATGATACTGTGACCAATGAAACGATTCAGTCTGGCGTGAACAACTTCTTCGAGAATTTAAAATTTCCGACGCTCTTTGCTGCAGATATTTTCCAGCTCAAATTTGAACAGGCACTCACGCATACCGGTCGTTTTTTGATTAATACGACTGTTGGTGTGCTTGGCTTTATTGATGTTGCATCTGATGTTGGGCTCAAAGAGCATGAAGAAGATTTCGGCAAAGTCTTTGCATCATGGGGTATCCCTGAAGGGCCATACTTTGTTATTCCTTTCTTTGGTCCTTCAACTGTGCGTAATACCTTTGGCCTTGTGGTCGATTTTCTAACAAGCCCTTCTTTTCTTCTGACCCAGTCGAATGCTTCAAAGGATGTAAAATTCTGGGTCCCGCTTGGTGGTAATGCGCTTTGGTTGATTAATACACGTAATAAGCTTGATGACGCCATTAAAGCCGGACGAGAAGGATCGCTGGATTACTATATTTTTCAGCAATCTTCTTACTTGCAGTATCGTCATGGTCTTGAAGCGGAAGAGCATGTCCACTATCTTGAAAATGGTGCTAAGAAATCAAAACATGAGGTTGATATCGAAGCAGAGATGGATGTTATTTTATCTCAAGAAGAAGGTAGTAAAAAAGCACCATGAAGGATGCAGAATTTGTTAGCCGCGATATTGCAATCCTTGTTGTTGATGATCATGCATCGACTAGAGATCTTATCAAAGCGATCCTCAGAAGTGCTGGCTTTACTCGTGTGTTACAAGCCGATAATGGGCGTAATGCCCTCGAGATGCTCCGCAGAGAGCGTGTCGGACTGATTATCTGCGATTGGAATATGCCAATTTTAAATGGTCTTGAGACCCTTAAAAGTGTGCGTGGTGATTCTGCGCTTTCAAGCTTGCCCTTTATTATGCTGACAGCTGAGAGCTATAGCGACAGCCTTAAAGCAGCAATAGCTGCTGGTGTATCAGATTATATTGCAAAGCCCTTTACGGCGGACACATTGCTCAATAAGATTGCAAGTGTCTTTGCTCGTGCATAAAGGAATAGTTATGGGTGTTTTTATCTCTGGAACCTATCTTGGTCATAAAAAAATGAGTCTTGTGCATGAAGATTCACAGGTGGTGCTTACAACAGCAGCTCCAAAAGATAATAACGGTGATGGGAGCTCGTTCTCGCCTACGGATCTGCTCACTGGATCACTCGGCGCTTGTATGATGACGATCATAGGTATTGTTGCAGAGCGTGATGGTGTTGATCTTGCAGGAAGTTATTTTCGTGCTGAAAAAATTATGAGCCAATCTCCGCGTCGTGTAGGAGAGATTATTATTGAGCTGCATTTACCGCAGCACCTCACACCAGAGCATCGACGTAAATATGAGCAGGCTGCTCAGACCTGTCCTGTGCATCATTCACTCCATCCCGAGATTACTGTTTCGCTTAGCTATCACTACGATAGGTAAGTGCTGAGCGTTGTGTAAAGAATATGACGCCACCAGCCACGCAGAGCATCCCTGCATAGAATAACGTTGGTACGACGCCAATAGCATCTGCAATCCAACCGCTACCAATCGAACCGATCGGCATCATGCCTGTAAAGCACATTGCAAAAAAACTCATGACCCGTCCGCGGTATTGGTCTTTTACTGTCAGCTGCACGAGGGTACTTGCGCCAGCAGCCACAGAGATAAAACAGAAACCACAAGCAATTAAGATTGGAAAAGTTGTTAAGAGCATCGGTGAAGCAGCAAGCAACATCATGGCAACACCAAAACCAAGTCCACACTGTAACATGCGTTGACGAATTTGATCTTCGCCACCTTTGACTGCTAAGAAAATAGCCCCTAACAGAGATCCAAGCCCAGACGCACCAAGGAGGAAGCCAAGCTTATCAGCGCTCTCGTGGTAAACGCTGCGCACAAGCACTGGCAACAAGACGGTGTGCGCAATGCCAATGAGGCAGAGGAATGCTGTAAATGAGAGTAGTGTCCTTAGTTTTGGATGGTATCGGATATATTGAATGCCATCACTGAGTTCATGCCACACTGATAAGAGATGTTGAGAACGAATCACTTGGGTCGGGGTTATAAACTGTAGTGAGTAAAGAATGGCAGCATAGGTGATACCATCGATAAGGAAACAAGCTCCTTCACCAAAGAAAAGAATCAGCATCCCACCGATGGCTGGTCCGATAAGGCGCGCGAAGTGAAATGAAGCAGCATTCATTGCAATTGCATTGCCAAGGTTGGCGCGATCACTGATGAGCTCTGCAATAAAGGATTGTCTTGCTGGTAAGTAAAAACCATCAATGAGTGCTTGAAAAATACCAAGAATAATAAGCTGTGGGATGGTGATAACTTCAAGCAGTGTCAGGATGCCCAGTAGGATAGATTGAAATGCCGAGAGACATAGGCACACTTGAATGACTTTTTTACGATCCATTCGATCGATGTGTACGCCAGCAAAAGGCGAGATAAGGAAGGCTGGAAACTGCGATGCAAACGTGACAAGCCCCAAGAGCGCTGCTGAGCCCGTCAGTCTGTAGATGAGCCACCCCATCGCAACGTTGGTAATCCACACACCAGTGTAAGAAATTGTTTGACCAAAAAAGAACAGACGGAAATTTCTCTCTTGGAGAGCCCGCGTTGAGCGACGAAAGTGGGCCCGAAGGCGCTTAGAGAGTTTCATACTGTTGTGTCAAAGCTTTGACGATTTTGCCAAAATTATGCGCTTCAAACAAAGATTGCTGGTCCCCCCTGAAGCGTAGGTAGTTGATATAACTACAGTTCTCAAGAGCTATTTCTAGCACAAGCCTTGCTTTTGCACACTGTGTGAAAACAATACTCGATGGAATATTTCAAGATTCGCTGCCAGGGCTAGAGAAAGCTCTCGACCTGACCTTTCGACGCAACCAGACCATTGCCAGCAATATCTCCAATGCTGAGACCCCTGGGTACCGAGCTGTTGAGCTCTCATTTGGTACTGAGCTTGAGCAGGCCTTTGGTGCAAATAAGGCTAGCCTGATGAAGACGGATGGAAAACATCTTGATACCACTGAAAGTTCTAGTGCGCATATGATTCCTGACTTAACGGGTGTCACGAAACCTGATGGCAACAACGTGGATCTTGATATTCAAATGGGACAGCTCGCCTATAACCGAGGTCGCTATGCACAGGCTGCTGCCATGGTGCGAAAAAAATTCTCAATGTTATCGAACGCAATTAGAACCATAGCATAAGGAGCATACACGCCATGTTTAATGCCATTGACGTTATATCAAAAGCACTCAGCGCCACCCGTCTTCGGGTCAACACCCTCGCGTCGAATATCGCAAACGCTGAAACAACACGGACTGAAGAAGGTGGCCCTTATAAACGGAAAGATATTGTTCAAGTATCGCGCCCTGAGGCATCTCCTTTTGCCACTGAAATGGATAAGGCATCCCTTGCAAGCCCATCTGTTTTAGCTGTTGTTGAAGACCAGTCTGACCCTCGTAAAGTCTATCAGCCAGGCCATCCCGATGCTGATAAAGAGGGGTATGTTGCTTATCCAAATATCAATGTGGTGAGCACCATGACAGATATGATGTCAGCAAGTCGTTTGTATCAAGCAAATGTTACTGCCTTAGAGACGGCACGTGACATCTCAGCAGAAGCACTAAGAATTTCACAACGGTCGTAACAATTTTGTCGCAAGTTCGTAACAAAGACGTCAGGAATTAAACCCTATGAGCATACAAAGAATCGGAAACCCCTTCGCAGCCTATGAAAAAATCCAGGGCATCACAAATACTGAACCGAATCAGGGGGTCAAGCCAACAAAACAAGGAAGCGGTTTTGGTGACATGCTGTCGAATGCCATTAAAGAAGTAGATGGTCTTCAAAAGACGGCAGATAACCAAATGGAGCAGATGATACTCGGGACGAACTCAAACCCACATGAAGCAATGATTGCGCTTGAGAAAGCAGATGTGGCGTTTCAGTTAATGAACTCGGTTCGAGCAAAAATTGTTCGGGCATATGAAGAGGTCATGAGAGCCCAGGTGTAGTCATAACAACGTATTTACTAAGGAAGGTTATTCGTCGTGGCAACAACAATGGATCCAGGTGCAGTCCTTGCACAACTGACAGAAGGGTTTCTCAAGCTTCCGCTCTTGCAGAAGATTATTTTTCCGCTCCTCATTGTTGGATCGGTGGCAGGTATCATCTTTGTGTCAAAGTGGGCGAACCAACCTGACTATGTCGTATTGTATAGTGACTTAAAACCTACCGATGCATCGGCAGTTGTAGAAAAATTAAAATCTCAAAAAATTAAATATGAAATTCGTGGTGATGGCTCTACGATTGCTATCTCACCTCCTGAAATGGTGCATGAGCTTCGGATGAGTCTTGCTTCTGAGGGTGTGCCTAAGGGAGGTACCATCGGCTTTGAGCTGTTTGATCAATCACAGCTTGGTGCAACAACCTTTGTTGAAAAACTTAAATTTATTCGTGGTCTTCAGGGTGAGCTTGAGCGAACCATTACATCACTTGAGTCGGTTGCTTCGGCTCGTGTTCATATTACGCAACCTGAAAAAACAGTTTTTGCTAAAAATGCTGCTAAACCAACAGCATCAGTCATGATTCGACAGCGTGCAGGTGGCGAACTTGAAAAGAAGCAGATTAAAGGTATTCAAAATCTTGTTGCTGGCAGCGTTGAAGGTCTTGAGAAAGAAAATGTCACGATCGTTGACGTTTATGGAAACTTGCTCACCCCGAAAGAAGAGGGTGAAGACATGATGGGGCAGGAAGCAACACGGCTTCAGTATCAAAATGAAGTAGAGCGTGGGTACGTACAACGTATTGAGCAAATGCTTCAAAAGATCCTTGGCCCTGGAAAAGTGATTGCTCGTGTCACAGCAGATATGGATTTTACTGCGACTGAGCGTGAAGAAGAGAGCTTTGACCCAGGTGGGCAAGTCATTCGTTCTGAGCGTCTTGTGGATCAGGGTGTAGGCGGTGCTGGACAACAGCGCGGTGGTGTCCCTGGTGTTGTTGCTAATATTTCGAATGACCCAGCGCTTTTATCACCTCCTGGTGGCTCAGCGAGCATTGAAGGTAATAAAGAGCAGGTAAAGAACTACGAAGTATCACGTGCTATCACCAAGAGTTCACTGGCTCGTGGGAAACTTATGAAGCTTTCAGTGGCAGTGCTTGTCGATGGAACATATGAGGCAGCTCCTGCAGGTGCAGCAGCGCCAGCAGCAGGTGCATCTGCGAAAGTCTTTAAGCCGCTCGATCCTGAAACAATTACACGTATTGAATCAGTCGTGAAGAGTGCTGTTGGCTACGATCTCTCGCGTGGTGATTCTGTGACCGTTGAAAATATTCCTTTCTTCGCAGCAGATGAAGATATTGCAAGTGCGATGGATAAGAAAGCTACCTTTGACCTCGTGTTTAACGGTGTGTCGAAAGCAGTGCCAGTATTGTTTGTTCTCTTGTTCTTCTTTGTCATCGTGAAGCCTCTTGTCCGCTTCTTGGTGACACCAACTGAGGCAGAAGTTGATCTTTCACGATTGCTTCCAACTGGTATTAAAGAGCTTGAAGCTGAGCTTGAAGCTGAGCGCGCGAAGCCACAGCTTCCATCGCTTGAACCACGCATTGATCTTGAGCAACTTGAGGAATTGATGTCTGAGAACTCACGTATTGTGAAGGAAAATCCTCAGCAAGCAGCTCTCTTGATTCGTTACTGGCTCAATGACGGACGGCTCTAATCGATACATACGGTTTTAGGAAATACAGCTCATGACAACAACCTCTGATTACAGAGAAACTCCCTACGAAGATGCAACCTTTGAACTCGTTGGGGATGCACCTGGTCCAGAAGAGTTTCTACCGATGCAGATTGAGACGCTTGAACGTTCTCAGAAGATGACCGATGAGATGTTCTTTGATTTTGGTGGTAATCGAGCAGAAGCAGAGCAGTTGTGGCATTTGCCTAAAGATGTTGAGTATCGTTCAGAAGATAAAAAGAAGATTGAAGAAGAGCGCATGCAGCAGCGTGAGTTAGAGATTCAAGCTCGTATCGATGCTGCACGCGAAGAAGGTTTTCAACAGGGTACGGAGCAAGCTAAAGCGCAGATGGAACTTGACATGAAAGAGCAGCTTGCCACTATAGAGCAGAATGTGGAAACGGTGATGCGAGATTACAAAGCGCAAGTCGATGAAAAAATCATTGAGATAGAGAAAGCAGCGGTGCGTCTTGCTGCAGAGCTTGCAGAAAAAATTATTCCACATGCAGTTGAAATCAATCCTGAGTACCTGTTGCCGATTATACAAGAAGCACTTCAACTTTCTGGCGGTGCCATTATTAAAGAAGTACGAGTCAGTCCTGAAGACTTAGAATTTATCTCAGTCATGGGGCTTGCGGATTCTATCAAGCAGTTTGACGGCAGCTGGTCATTTATTGCTGATGAGTCAATTCGTGCAGGATGTGTTGTCGAGACAAGTGCAGGCGTTGTTGAGTATGATCTTGAGAAAGCGTGGCAGCGCACCAAAGATCAAATTATTACGGTGCTGAAATGAGTTTAGGTTACTTTGAACAAGCATCTGCTGCTTCATCGCTCGCGAGTAACTACGAGCTTCGGGGCACTGTTTCTGACGTCACTGGTCTTATCGTCGAGGGTAATGGTCCTTTCGTGCCAGTTGGTTCAAGTGTGACGATTCGTTCTGGTTATGAAGAAACTCCTGCGCAGGTGGTTGGTTTTCGTAAAGACACTGTACTGCTCATGCCTTATGGAGAGATTCAGGGGATTTCTCCTGGTGCAAGTATTATTGCTAATGCTGCGCGCAGCGATGTGTTAGTCAGCGATGCCATGCTTGGCAGAGTACTTGATCCCTTTGGTAATCCGATTGAAGGAGATCCTTTGCCGATTACTGGCACATTAGTGCCGCTGTATCGTGAACCACCAAATCCAGTGACCCGTGCCCGTGTTCATGAGCCATTTGATGTTGGAGTACGCACGATTAACAGCATGCTCACCATTGGGTGTGGGCAGCGAGTTGGTATCATGGCAGGTTCGGGGGTTGGTAAATCAACGCTGCTTGGTATGATCGCAAAGCATTCTTCGAGTGATATTAACGTCATTACCCTTGTTGGAGAGCGAGGACGAGAGGTACGTGAATTTATTGAGCGCGATCTTGGTCCTGAAGGGCTTGCACGATCTATTGTTATTGTTGCTACTGGTAACCAGTCTGCGTTGTTGCGTATTCGCGCGGCATACCTTGGTACTGCCATTGCCGAGCACTTTCGTGACCAGGGTAAAAAAGTAGTTTTAATGATGGACTCAGTTACTCGTTTTGCTATGGCGCAACGAGAAATTGGTCTTGCTGTTGGTGAGCCTCCAAGTACGAAAGGGTATACACCTTCAGTGTTTTCACTTCTACCAAAATTGCTTGAGCGAGCTGGAACCTCTGCTGGCACTGGCTCGATTACGGGGCTCTACACTGTGCTTGTTGAAGGTGATGACATGAATGAGCCGATTGCTGATGCCACTCGTGGTATTCTTGATGGCCATATTGTCTTGAGTCGTCGTCTTGCTGGTCGAGGACATTATCCTGCAATTGAGATCCTTGAGAGCGTGTCGCGGGTTATGCAAGATATCGTACCAGAAGAGCTTATGCCTATTGCTTCAAAGGCGAGAGATATTCTTGCAACATACCGTGATGCTGAAGACCTCATTACGATTGGTGCGTACAAGCCAGGGCAAAATCCCGCAGTCGATTACGCGGTACAGCGTATTGAGCGGCTGACGGCATTCCTCAAGCAAAAAAGCTCAGAGAAATCATTGTTACAAGAGAGCTGGCAGCAACTGGCCCAGATTGTGGCTGCAGGGACCGAATAAGCGAGGAAATAAGACGAGATGAAGAAGTTTAAGTTTCGCCTTGAAAAGATCCTCCACTACCGAGACGGCATTAAACAGGAGCGCCTCAGAGAGCTCCAGCTTGCGAACCAGCAGCTTCGAGCGGCTGAAGTGAAGCTTGACGAGCTTCGAGACGCCTTTTTAAAAAATGACATGCCTGACGGAAATATCTTACCGGTGGAAGAAGTTTACATCCGATCTGCCTACGGCGAGCGTCTAAAGTCAGAGATCGAGCGTCAGCTGGTCTTCATTGAGCAGTGCCAGGCTGCTGTAGAGCAGGCCCGGGCTATCTATATTGAAGCGTCGCGAGAAGTGGAAGTGCTTGTAAAGCTTAAGGAACGTAAGCAGGAAGCATTTAATGTATTTGTTGCGAAGCAGGAAGAGATTTTTCTTGATGAGTTGGTAACGCAAAGAGTGAGGATTCACAAATGAGCAAAAAAACGATGAGTAGAGAAGAAGCTGTTGAGCTTTATAACGATCTGCAAAAGTCGATGAATGCGATTATGCAAGGCAAAGCACCTGCGAAAGTGGTGAAGCCAAAAAGTTCATATTTTAAAACCGCAGCGAAAACAGTCAATAAAAATGCGACTGATGTGGTTGGCGCGTTGGAAGGGGATAGTGGAGTGACTACATCCTTAACTGGTGCACGCATGAAAGATAGAGGTGTCATTAGTGCGGTTACTTTCTTGCTCTTTTGCGGGATGTTAAAGCTTGGTGTTTCATTGATTGAGTACTCTGGTGTGATGAGTCCTGTGCCTGCTGAAGCATCGATGCAAGGTGCTCAAGCTTCTACTGGTGTTCGAACGATTGTTTCAACTCCGCAACAAGGGTTATCTCCAGAAGAGATTAAAGTCTTAACGTCACTTGATGGTAAGCGAGTGGAGCTTGATGATCGATCGAAACGGCTTGATGCGCGTGAAGAAGATATTGCAAAACGTGATAAAGAGTTTGTATTAAAACTTTCTGAGTTGCGAGAGCTCACAGAGAAGCTTCGCATCGAGCGAGATAAAGGACTCAAAAAAGATCAAGGTCAGCTCGACCAGCTTGCGAATGTATATGGTGCTATGGCTCCACAAGAAGCTGCTCGTTTGATTGAACAGCTCGATGTGACGATTGCACTGCCATTGCTGCAGCGTATGCCAGAGAAGCGTATGGGATTAATTTTGCCGATGATGTCGCCTGAAAAAGCTCTTATTATCACCAAGCTCTTAAGTGGGCAGCGATAAGAAGTTGTTCGTTTGAATTAGTGGCTTATCGATTATTCCTTCGCGTGCTTTGCGTCCTTGGTGTTACATAAACATATACTAAAATTAATCGTGCAACGCGCTATGTCTGTGCGACTGTAATGCTTGAGATGTCAGAAATCACCTCCCATTGGTAGCGATGCATCGGTGGTTTCTTCATAGCTTATCAACCTGATAGCACACAGCAGAGAGCCGTCTTTCTGGATCTTATTTTCGTTATCTTGATTTCATACATCTGCTTGGTGGTGCTTTTTTATGTCGCCTGCAAAAAAAGATATGAAAGTGAGTATGCAAAAGAAAGTGATCTTATTACTAATACAGTGTGTGGGAAGAGAATTTTAAAGCAGTTAGTTGGAAGGATAGTAGGATAGATAGCAGGGTTACATAAAGATGCCTTGTCTAATCTATAAATGCAGCAGATCCTACAGGCTAAAGAAAACAATACAGCAAGCGTGATAGCACCTGCTCATGGATTATATTTAGAGTATGTTGAATACCCAAATTTTAGATAAGCTTCATAGTGATAAAGCCTGGTTTGAAAGTCTTGTAAAAGATAAACAAACAGATTTTTTATATTCACCACTATCAAACGACGAGTGGTCACTTGCACAAGTTATTGAACACCTAGTTATTGTCGAACAAAATTTAGCATCTTTGATAGCTGAATCGATTGGTCAAGATAATAACAAAACAGTCAGATTTAATTTTAAAAAATACATCAACAAAAAAATTGTATTTTTCATATTAAATAATGGAATAAAAGTTCCAGTTCCAACTGAAGCTGTATATCCAAATGGCTCAATGAACATTGAACAAAGCTTTCTAGCTTGGAATCAAATCAGAGTGCAACTAGATCAAATGAGTCAAAAAATTAATCTTAATCCAGAAATTGCAAATAATTTTACTTTTAATCATCCGAGAATTGGTAATTTAAGTGCCAAAGAGACAATAGAGTTTATTGCTGTTCATCTTAGATATCATTTGGTTAGAGTTTCAAGGCTTCTTGCTTAATGTAATTGAGCGACACATGTAAAAAGTATTCTCAGATCTGTTTGGCGTTGTATCGATTAATAATTGATGCTCATAAAGTTGCGAAGTTTTTGCTAAGTAGTCTTCCTAGCTTTGACAATAAAGAAGCTTTATTTAATCTGATCCCCAAAAAGTAGAAAGTCTTACTTATTTTCGTCATCTTGATTTCATACATCTGCTTCGTTGTACTATAGTATGTCACTATGCTAACGCCCACAGCAGTACGCCTTGCTTCGCAATCATCGAATGATTCTTACGCAGCTCTTTTGTATCAAGGATCTCATCCTACAGAGGGGGTGATTCTTACCCATGGTATGTTTTCTTCAAAACAGTCACGTGCCGTACAAGATCTGCTTCCTGTGCTCTGTCATGCAGAGCGTACAGCACTTGCAGTGGATCTGTATGCGCATGGTGAAAGTACCGGAAGTTTTACTTCTCTGACTGCTGAAAAAATTATTGAATCTATTACGACTGCTATCGATTATTTGCGTACACAGGAAGTGCAGTCGATTTCTTTATTTGGTTCAAGTATGAGCGGATTTGCATGTCTTGAAGCAGCACATCGGTATCAAAAGTTTATCAAGAATGTTGTGCTTAAAAGTCCTGTGGTATCTTATAGAGATCTGTATCAGCGACGACTGGGTGAGGCAGGATTGCAGCGTTGGAAAGCAGATGCTTACCTTACATTGAGCGATGCTCAGCATGGAGTGAGTCAGAGGCTTCCCTATACGTTTTTTGAAAGTTTGGAATCGTACCCTTTTGCGACAAAACCATTATCTCCCGATGTGCCAGTACATGTTGTGTATGGTGGAGCGGATACGGTCGTACCACCTGAACATATTGAGCAAGAGATCCCCTTGAAAGCATCAGCCTATACGTTGTGCCTTATTCCTGGTGCAGACCATGCGTATTCTAACGCGAATGATCGCGCTGCGCTGCAGGAAGCGCTTTCACAGCGCCTAAGCGGTGATATGACTTTTTGATGATGTCACAATAACAGATAGCTGAAAGGCTAAAATATCCTAATAAATCAGTATGTTACGCGCTTTGTTAGGATTGTAATAAGCGGTATAATCGGTGGCCTAATTGAGTTTTATTAGTATCCCCCATGTTGTCCGCAGTATTCCAGCTTTTAAAAGAACCTTCATCGTTTCCCAACAATCAATTTAATGATCAAGAGAAAGAGCTTTTTCTGCAGCTTGCAGTGCAGTCAGCGCAGGAATGGGATTATCAAAAGATCAAAGACCTTTTGTCTAATTATGCAGGTGTTCACCATGATCAGCCTGATGTTTCATTAGCTTTAGAGAATCTTGATAAGCATCTTGGTCTTGGTTTTGGTGCAGCGCCTGAATCGTTGAACGATGATTTTCAGTATCGTCTTAAATTAATTCGTGGTCTATTTGCGGTGCCACGATTTGATGGCGATATCCTTCTCAACCGAGAATCGGCCGATAATACGGGCATTCACACGCTTCACACCTTACTCTTAGCAAATCAAATATTTGCCCGCGCAGATATGCTCAGTGGTGATACACCGACACGTATTCAAGCGCTTCGTCTCGCAGTGATGATTGGTATACTTGATCATGATACAGGTGAAGCTGTTGGTGAAATCTCTTCGGTTAGTTCGCGCTCAGCAGCATCTCAAGCAGCAGAAGGTTCTGGTGAAGCTGCCGGCTCATCAAAAAATAACCTTGAATTAATTATTGCAAAGCATGCGCATCAGCTTGCAGCAACTGCATGTAAACTTGAAGCACAGGGGGATTTTGTTCGGGCTGGAGAAATTGCAAAGTGTATTACTCTTATTCGTCGTGAAGCCCTTAAAGCAAAAGCAAATCATGGTGAGCAAGCACTCAATGAAGTGTTGATGGGCCACCTTGAGACTTTTGAGAAGCAGCTTGCACGTAGTACACCACTCTCAGCTGAGCGTCTTGAGCTGATTGATCTTGAAATCAGTTTAATGAAGCTTATTGATAGCCCTGAGATCTTTTTTGAGGAAGAGGGCAGGGTGCTTGATGAGCGTGATACGACTTACCTTCTTTTTTACCGTGCACTTGTAAAAGCAGTTGAGAGCTTACAGGGAAATCGATTTTTTAAGTCTCAATGGCATGTTGCGAAAGAGGATCGAGTCTATCTTTTTTCTGAGCCTGCTGAACGTGAACCACTCCTAGCATACAGTGTACCCAAGGTTATCGATCCAGATATTATAGAGCCGCACTTCATGGAAGCAAAAAATCTTGCTGATTCAATGCGTTTTAGTGAAAAGCACTTGGGCGTTTTATTACACTATGCTTCGATTTTGCGTGATCAGTATGGTTGTGAAGAAGAAACGAAGCTCGCTGATGTGATGATGCGCTCGATGTATGAGACCTACGGAGAGATGTTAGCGCATGCTCCTGAGTATATAGACCTTGATAATAAGGAAAGCGATAAAGCGATACGTGTGGCTGTAAAGCAGTATCGTCGTCATGAGCTCACGAGAAGTGACATGCTTACTGCAGCAGGTACGTTTCGTCAAAAGCGACAGGAAGAGGTCGAAGCGCTGCGCAGTGTGTCTCGATCAGGTGTCTATAGTCGTGAGCAGCTTATCAGAGCATATGGTAAGGCCTCTGAGGGGGCATACAGCCCTCGGCTTGATGCAGAGCATCCAATGAGCCGAGGCATATGCCTTATCGATGACCGTGAAGCTTTAGAGAGGCTCGCAAAGAGCTAAATTCTCCTTTGCGGCTGTTTCTGCTATACTCTGATTCCTATGGCAGAATATATCTACACGATGCACCGGGTTTCTAAAGTATACCCTGGCGGCAAGCAAGTTCTTAAAGACATATCACTTTCCTATTTTTATGGAGCAAAGATTGGTGTTCTTGGTCTGAATGGATCAGGAAAATCAACGTTGCTCAAAATTATGGCTGGGCTTGATTCAGAGTTCTCTGGAGAAGCAAAGCCAGCTGACGGTGTCTCTATAGGATACCTTCCTCAAGAGCCACAGCTTGATCCAACCAAAACTGTTAAAGAGAACGTCATGCTTGGGCTTGGCGATGTTGTGAAGCATCTTGCGCGATTTGAAGAGATCTCTGGCCTGATGGCAGATCCGGATCTTGACCCTGATAAAATGGATAAGCTTCTCTCTGAGCAAGCTGAGCTTCAAGATAAAATTGATGCTGATAACGGTTGGGATCTTGATCATACCCTTGAGCTTGCGATGGATGCACTCCGTTGCCCACCATCTGATTGGGAAGTGACCAATCTTTCAGGTGGAGAGAAGCGTCGCGTTGCTTTATGTAAGCTCCTATTGCAAAAGCCAGATATTTTGCTTCTTGATGAGCCGACAAACCATCTTGATGCTGAGTCAGTACTGTGGCTTGAGCAGTTCCTTAATAAGTATGAAGGAACCGTTATTGCAGTCACGCACGATAGATACTTCCTTGATAATTCTGCAGAGTGGATTCTTGAGCTTGATCGCGGGCATGGTATTCCATGGAAAGGAAACTATTCTTCATGGCTCGATCAGAAGAAGAAGCGACTTGAGCAGGAAGAGAAGAGTGAAGCAAAGCGACAAAAAACTCTTGAGCGAGAGCTTGAGTGGATTCAGGCTTCACCAAAAGCACGACAGGCAAAGAGCAAAGCACGTGTGAATGCATACGAAGCGTTGGTGAATTCTATCACCCCTGAAAAAATTGATGACATGGAGATCTTTATTCCTGCTTCGCAGCGGCTTGGAGATGTCGTTATTAAAGGTGAGAATTTGACCAAGTCGTTTGGTGATAAACTCTTATTTGAAAATTTCTCTTTTGAGATACCCCCTGGTGGTATCGTTGGTATTATTGGTCCCAACGGCGCTGGTAAGACAACACTATTTCGCTTAATTACAGGGCAAGAAGCTCCTGAGTCAGGAAAGATTACAGTTGGTCCTACAGTACAGCTTGCATACGTTGACCAGAGCCGCGACTCTTTGAAAGATGATCGTATGGTTTGGGAAGAGATTGCTGATGGGCCAAATGAGTTCATTAAGCTTGGTAATCGTGAGATTAATTCACGTGCCTATGCAGCTCGTTTTAACTTTACTGGTTCAGATCAGCAAAAGAAAGTTGGCGTTCTCTCTGGAGGAGAGCGAAATCGAGTGCACATGGCAAAAGTTCTGAAAAATGGTGGCAACGTCTTGCTGCTTGATGAACCGACCAACGATCTTGATGTGAATACATTGCGAGCCCTAGAAGATGCTCTTCTAGAGTATGCAGGGTCTGCGGTTGTTATCAGCCACGATCGGTGGTTCCTCAACAGAATTTGCACGCATATCATGGCATTTGAAGGTGATTCTACGGTGGTCTTCTGTCCAGGTAACTTTGATGATTACGAAGAAGATAAGAAGAAGCGTCTGGGTGCTGAAGCCGCTCAACCAAAACGGATTAAGTATCGGAAGATGACTCGGTGATCGGAATTCTGGGTGGTGGTCAACTTGCAAAAATGCTTGTTGAGGCTTCTGAAAAGCTTGGTATTTCTGTTGCAGTATACACCGAGCAAGCCGATTGCCCTGCCGCGCATGCAGCTGTTTTAAACCCCGCTGCCGCTGCTTCTATTATTGTTGGTACATCAGATCGAGCCCATTACCGAGCATTCATCGAGCAATGCACTACTATTATTTTTGAGAGTGAGTTTATAGATGCTGCGCTATTGGCAGATGCAGCCCAAGGTTGCAACGTTACGTTCTTGCCTGACCTTTCAGTGATGGCAAGATTTCAAGATAAGCTTGAGCAAAAAAAGATCTGTGCTGCGTATGGCTTGCCTACAGCACCATGGATTGAGGTTGATAGTAATGCAATCGACAGATCAATTGATGCAATCGTTACGCAGTTTGCTGGCACTGCAGTTTTTAAATGGTCCCGTCTTGGATACGATGGCAAGGGAAATTTCTTTTTAAAGGATCTCTCTTCGCAGCGCAGTGATCTTGTAACCTTTATTGAAGCTGGTATTCGTGCTGGTGGTATTGTGTATGCTGAGCAAGTGATTCCGTTTGTGCGTGAGCTTGCTGTTGTTTGTACGCGTGGGCAAGATGGTACAAGTATTACCTATCCAGTTGTGTGCTCTGAGCAACAGCATGGTATTTGCCTCAATGTTCGCGGTCCTGCGACACAGTTTGGTGCATCGCAAGACGCAGTAGAGCAGCTTGAGCTGATTGCGCAAACGATTGGTGAGAAGGGTGGGATTGTTGGTACATATGCTGTCGAAGCATTTGATATTGGCTCTGGCGTGCTTGTGAACGAAATTGCTCCTCGTGTTCATAATACAGGGCATTATTCTCAGGATGGATGTGCTGTATCGCAGTTTGAAAATCATATGCGCGCGGTTTTAGGTTTAGAGCTTCAGGCGCCGAACGCTGCACCCTTTGTTGGCATGCGCAATATTTTAGGCCCATCAGGTATCAATAAAGCGGCCGTTCTTCCACCGAAAGCAGCGCCAGGACTTCACCTCCACTGGTATCATAAGCAAGGAACAAGACAGGGGCGAAAAATTGGACACATCAATTTCTATGCTTCTACGAATGCTGATTTTGAAGCATTATGCTCACTCGCAGTCGAGGTCGAACAAACATGGGTACAATCGCTATGAAAAAGAAGATAAAAAAAAGTGCCGTTCAAGTTGGTATTATTATGGGCAGCGATTCTGATCTGCCGATTATGAAAGATGCAGCGGCGATGCTGAAAGAATTCGGTGTTTCATATGAGATGAAAGTTGTCTCTGCGCATCGTACACCAGAGATGATGATAGAGTATGGTCGTACTGCCAGAGACCGTGGTTTAAAAGTGATTATTGCAGGAGCGGGTGGTGCTGCACACTTGCCTGGTATGATCGCATCAGTGACAGAGCTTCCTGTTATTGGAGTGCCTGTGCCATTGAAACACCTTGATGGTCAAGATTCATTACTTTCGATTGTCCAGATGCCAAAAGGAGTGCCCGTTGCAACTGTTGCTATTGGCAATGCAACAAATGCCGGTATTCTTGCAGCGCAAGT
>JBILLA010000252.1:0-2738 GCA_044376365.1 Bdellovibrionota bacterium
ATGAGTGCTTTCAAACTCCTCAACTTGTCGACGTACTATTAAAAACACAAGGCACTGTTCATTTTACTATCCCTTCAGGAGCAGACCAAACGTACATTGCACGTTTGGAGCATCGTATTGCATTGTGCAAATCGCTTAATCCTCGAGGCAGTAGAAGACTTGCTATCTTCATGAACGATACACAAATCTAGTTTATATAAATTAATAAGGAGTAAAAACAATGACCGCTACAGTATCAGTACCTTCACAGTCGAAAAGTGATGCTTTAAAAGATCTTCGTCGACACCTCGATGAAGGAAACCAGATAGAACGGATGCTGATGTGCAAATCACTATCTCCTGAATCTACGGAAAAGCTCATCACGTTACTTGACTCTCATGATAGAACACTCGTTAGAGCTATTATTTCAAGCGCGGATTCTTTCGCTGAGATAGGGACCCACCTCGGTCGTACGATTGCGGCGCATCTGACAGCTGGTAACGGGGTCTGGGCAGATCCTATGGTATCAGTTGAAGCGGCAGAGGCATTAGGGCACATGTACCGTGGACAAACAGCTCGAGCGTCAGAGGATAGTATCGCCGCAGCAATTGAAGAAGCGTACAAAAGCCAACGAATTACTCCTGCAAAATATCGCGCATGCATCAACGCCATTGAGCTTGGTCATGACCCGATTGTTCCAACTACTACGTTTTGAATAAAAAAAAAGCTCTCCGTAATGGAGAGCTTTTTAGTATTGGTGAGAATGTCACCAAGAGTACCTTATACAGTCGATGACGGCATAAGACCAAGGTTCTGAGCACGCTTAATAGCCTTAGAAACTTTTCTTTGGTTATAGGCAGTAAGACCAGTAAGGCGACGGCTCAAAATTTTACCTCGCTCAGAGATAAACTTTGAAAGAAGCTTTGTGTCCTTGTAATCGACACTCTTAGAAGGATTTTGCATGAAAGGATCAAGCTTTCTCTTTCTCTTGAAGAGCTGCGTTCTTTGAATAGCTGGGAGTGGCTCAAATTTAGGACGCTCCCCTGACGCTGAAGATTCACGGTTATCTCCGCCACCTTTCCCACGATCTTCAACCACTTTTACAGGGCGACCGTTCACGGTTTTATTGTTGATAGCTTGGATAGCTGACGCAGCTGCTTCATCGGTCTCCATCTCAACGAAAGCGAATCCTTTAGAACGCTTCGTTTCACGATCAGTTGCAATAACAACACTGACGACTCCACCGATTTCGTTAAACATCTCACGGAGCTGATCAACGGTGATTTCAAAATCTAAATTACTAACAAAGAGCTTCTTAGCCATATAACAAATAAAAGTATCAATTTAATGTGAGCGGCAAGTATCAAGAACCACTCGAAAAAAGTCAAATCAGAGCGTATTCTACAAACATTGAGCTAACTAGTAAAACAACCCCCCTCTTTCGCCCCTTTTCGCGGTCCGTTTGGAAGGAATTTATTGAAATAATTGCTTTTTTTGTTGACCCCATTACTTTAAGCAGCTAAAAGCTTTAGGCAACTTAAACTTATATAAGGGTATTTGATACATGAGTAATTCTTCGGCTGCTAACCGTTTTTCACCTGATATTGATGAAGATTTAGAGGCCCAGTCCCCGGTTAAACCTGAAAGAAACCTCCTCTCAGCTGTCCTTGCTCGTGCGATTTGCGATGCATTCGGAACAGCCCACTGCGAGCGTCATATCGTCCGTAGTGCCCGCCAGTGGATCTTTGGAAAAATGACACCCAAAAAAACCTTCTCATTTGCATGGGTTGCCACCCATCTAGACCTTGACCCAATTGCTCTGCAAAACACCCTGCGTTCGTATGAGGATGATCCAGATGCAATCCAAGACAGATTGACTCTACTTCGTTAATCAAAGATGCCCTTTACGAGCCCTTCTCATGAAGGGGGGCTCATCGGTTCCACCCATGGATCCCCAAGAATTAAACTCACAGAAATACAACCAGCGGCTTGCCGCTGGTATTTTTTTGCTCTCGGTCGTTATAGGGCTTCGCCTATTTCAAACTGGCGTTGCCACTGACAACATGGCCGGTTTCTACTACTCCCTCTTGCATGTCGTGATTGTCGCTGCGGGCAGCTTCTTAGCGCTACGAAAGTAATCGCACACACTATATACAGATCACTTTAGAAGTTTGCCTTACGCTTCTCTTTTGTTGCCTGGACACCTTCTAAAAATTCGCTTCCTGCATAGTTAATCGCCTGACAGCTTGCTTCGCGATGCAGTGTTTTTTCAAAGAGATCGTCCTCTGCTAGCGTTAGGGTCTCTAAAAGCTGCGAAGTCACTGCTGGCCCTGTCTGTAGCATCTCACGTGCTATCGTCAAAGCAGCCTCAACAACAGCACCGTCGTCGGTCACTTGCGATATTAATCCAATACGTAGTGCTTCTTCAGCAGAAATGATTCTCCCCGTAAGCATAAGCTCATATGCTACTGCTGCACCGATAATGCGTGGCAATGAGAAGGTTGCAGCCATACCTGGATGGAGGCCAAGCTTTGTAAAAGTTACACCAAGCTTTGCGCTACGAGCTGCAACACGAACATGGGCTGCACAAGCAACACAGAGCCCCGCACCGACTGCTGCTCCGTTAAGGGCCGCGATTACTGGAACCCGAAGTGCACGAAAGCCAAGGAATGAATCATAAAAGCTTCGCATACGTCTATAGTTCTCATCCGCTGAAAGCTTTGTCTTTTGGAGTAGCATTTCAAGGTCTCCGCCTGCTG
>JBILLA010000253.1:0-2735 GCA_044376365.1 Bdellovibrionota bacterium
CGGATAATCGCTTGCATTTTGATACACTTCGATGCCCTCTGCTTTTGCAAGGAGTGCTGCAAGATCGTCAGGAAAAAGGTCACGCTCGGTTTCTACGTTGACGGATTCAGCATGCGCATAAAACACAGGAACGCGCACTGCAGTTGCAGTGATACGAAGATCTGGTTTTTGCAAGATTTTTCGTGACTCATTAATAATCTTGAACTCTTCTTTGGTATATCCATTATCAAGGAGCACATCGATCTGAGGAATGCAGTTGAATGCAATCTGATGTTGGAATGCTTCTTGCGGCAGCTCCTGTTGATTAAAGACTGCAAGCGTTTGCCCCCAAAGCTCATCGAGTGCAGCTTTGCCTGCGCCTGATACAGATTGATAGGTTGAAACAACAACACGCTTCAATCCTGCTGCTTTATTAATGATGTCGAGTATTGGTACCAATTGAATAGTAGAGCAATTAGGATTAGCGATGATTTTGGAATTTTTCGTAATGGAATCTGGATTGACTTCCGGTACAACAAGCGGCACTTCTGGATTCATGCGAAAGTGACTTGAGTTATCAATCGCATACGCACCCGCTTTTACTGCACATGGAACAAATCGCTGTGAGAGCTCTCCACTGGTGGCAAAGAGTGCAATATCGACTCCATCAAATGATGATTCGGTTAGCTCTTGTACTTCAGCTTCGTTACCAGCTACTTTATAGAGCTCTCCTGCTGAATCTTTGGAGGCCAAGAGTCGAACATCTGAAAACGGAATTAGTCCCTCATTGAGAACAGAGAGCATTTCTTGACCGACCACGCCCGTGGCTCCGACAATTGCAATAACAGATAGTTTTTTCATAGTGTTCAAGATGATGCATAAAATTTTATCATTCGTCTAATCGTATGATGAGGATTTCTTATGTTTAAGACAAAAGCTGGAATTGAGGTCCCCGCCCTCTCCACCGCTCAGGTAGCGTCTCTTCGTGCTGCCACTGAGGCTACCTTCGGGATTTTGCCGTTGCAGGTAACGGAAGCCTGTGCCTTTAGCTTTGCAATGGTAGTGCGCTATGCCCTTGGATTATCTGCAGAAGGTGCTAAGTCTGCCTGTATTGTGGGTGATTCGCTCGCTGGATGGATCTGCTTGGCTACTGCTCGTCACCTTATTAATTCAGGTGCCGAGGTTGAGCTTATCTATGTTGGCAGCCTTGATAATCCTTCTGAGCAGCTTGAGCGGCAGCTCAATATCTTGGGGGGCTATAATGCTTCGCTCACCGTCTGGGATTCCATACAGGAGCAAGCCGCCATCGAAACTATCTTAGGCACCTGTCATAACTCTCTCCACGGTCTTGCAAAGTTAGGAGAGCCTGCTGATGCCTTCGGTAAGCAGATTAATGAAATGCTTAATGAGTTGAGTACTCCGATCTACGCAGTTGATTTCCCACTCTCTGTTGATACAGATTCTGGTGCATCGCAAGGTTCGCCGCTGTATGCTTCAGCGACGCTCTGTCCTGGTGTGCCGCTGCAGGGGCTTCATGCAGCAGAGGAATACACAGGAAGGCTCTATGTTTGTGATGCGCTAATTCCGCGCCCACTCTATCAAGAATACGGAGTTGATTTTGCGAATGTGTTCTCTGAGCAGCCTGTGCAGCAGCTTATCTTCCCTGAATCGTAACGAACTTTACGCAGCAACCGCTGCGCCTTTGGGAAGTCCAAAGAGGGTCCATGTTTTATGGGTTCCACTCGTTGATGTATCGACAAGGATGACCCAGCCTGGTTGCGGAACAGATTGTTGACCAGAGCTTTGTAGTGAATAGGTAGCTCCGTCGATTGACTCAACCGTATCAATGCCCTCAATGCGCTGATCCCAGTTGAGTGGGCGTGAAACGCCGGCAGGATAACGTTGTGAGATGATTTTTTTGACGGTAATTTTTTGTGCGTTCATGGTTTCTGTCGCCATGATAAGGCAGAAGGTCTAAAGGCGCTAGCTCCATGATTAAAAAAGCTGCATGAAAAATAGCATGGGATAAGCAAAGGGCATCAGCTCGTAAGTGAACTGATGCCCTTGTATCTGCCCTCTTGTCTTAATTGCTCATGGTGAACAAAGGCAAGAGCTGAAAGTGAACGACTAGTCGGGGTTGACGGTCGTTTCTACTTGCATGCCGAAGAATGGTGATGGGCCCTTGCGGACATCACGCATGTTTTCTGCAGCTTCTTTGGCTTCAATTGGTTTCCACTCAATCTGTGGTTCACCACGTGCACCAGGCTCACCAATATTGGTTGGAACCAAGTACATATCGCCAGTTATAGTATCGTTCTTAGGGATGATACGAACAATTTGAATTGGGATTTTCTTTGTGTTCGCAGCGCGCTTAGCAGCGGCCATAAGGTCTTCAACTGATTTACCCATGACCCACTGGTTTCGTCCCATACCAGCGCATGCGAATACAACCTTCCCCCCATCAATTGAACGCTCTAAATCAAGTAACCAATCTATAGACATAATAGTAAAATTTTAAAGTTTTTTGTAAATAAGATCCAGGATAAAAAGAACTATCCACGATCTCCAGATGACTCATCGACACAATCTATTCTTTCCTTCAGTTCTTTTCCAACTTTAAAGAAAGGTAATTTTTTTGGTGGGACAGAAATTTTATCTCCTGTTTTAGGATTACGCCCTTGGTAGGCTTGGTACTCTTTTACAACGAAACTACCGAAGCCTCTGATTTCAATTCTGCCACCTTGAACCATCGTCTC
>JBILLA010000009.1:0-28148 GCA_044376365.1 Bdellovibrionota bacterium
GGTTACCAGTGCTAGCTGTGCGCAGGCATGTGTGAGTGCACTACTGATTTTAATGAAGATTTGAAAGCCGATAAGCACTCCAACAAGTACATAGAGTTCTGGATCAGGAGCATAGATGTGTTTGATTGAGAGCGCTGTTGCAAAGAGTAGAATAAAACTATTGAGATTATTGTAGTAGAGTAATCGTGGGCCAAATGCAAAGCGAAGATGTGACCAAAGGCAGCTCGTCACACACAGATAGCTTTGAAGGTAGGGGAATGTAGCAGTCGACGGCACGAGGTGTGTTAAGACCGTATGAAAGCTCATGGCAAAGATGCATGATGCGACTATATGCACTGTCCAAAGTGCAATACGGTGGATCGTAATGCTACCGTTGGTAAGACGATGGAACCAATGAACAAAGTGAAAATCAAAAAATGGATAGCAGGTAACGTCATGCGGACGTTCTACTTGCAAGTAGTAGATTCCTTCGTCAGTAATGTCATAGCCTTTATTGGTACCCCACAGGTAGAGAGCACTGATACCGAGGGCTGCCAGTGACGCAGCAAGCAAGCAGATAATCATGATGATGGATCCTTTACGTCGTTATGTTCCAACAATGTTAGATTCAAAGTTTTGCAGGCGCGATTCGACAAAAGAGTAGCGAAAGGATAGCTAGCCTATTGAATTTGTTTAACAAATTTTAGAAAATTGTCTGGCTGACCTCTTAAGACCCACAAAAGCTCTGGTTGGTTCTTGCTCGCTCTATAATGCCCTGTGCAGGAGTAAAGCGAGGTCCATGTTCTCGTTCCATTTTTTGCATGCCTTCAAGGATATTTTTCGCCCCAAGTGAGTCAGCAAAATAGAGTAGTCCCCCGCGGAATGGAGGGAAGCCCATTCCCATAACCGTACCAAGGTTAATTTGGGATGCAGCATCTTTCCCAGGTTGACCAGCAACACCTTCATCAAGACATTTCACTGCTTCGTTGAGAAGACTCATGATCAAACGTTCTTGTAGAGGATTAATATTTGTTACTTCTTTTGTCGCTTTGGGAAGTTTCAAGAGCTCACGCGCAGCAACAGATGGAGCTATTTTTTCATGAGAGAAGTCGTAGAATCCAGAACCAGATTTTCTTCCTTCCTTACCATGAGCTGCTAAAATTTTTGCATAGGTGGGTGCTTTCATTCTTTCACCGTACCCTGCAACCATAATTTCAGAAACGTGTGCAGCGACATCCAAACCAACTTCATCAAGTAAGCGTATCGGACCCATCGGCATGCCAAACTTTGTTGCTGCTGTATCGATGTCTTCGATGCTGTATCCTTCTTGCAAGAGGAATGCTGCTTCGTTGAGGTATGGTGAAAGAATGCGATTCACGAGGAAGCCAGGCACGTCTTTCACAATAATTGGATACTTGCCAAGTTTGCTTGTGAGCGCAGCAATGATTGAAAGGGTTTTATCACTCGTTGCTTCACCCATGACTATCTCAATGAGTGGCATTTTTTCTACGGGATTAAAAAAGTGCATTCCTACAACGCGCTCAGGATGTTCAATGCTTGAAGCAATTTTTGATACTGAGAGCGATGATGTATTGGTGGCAATGATTGCGTCACTTGGTATGTGTGTTGCGATATCACCAAGAAGTTTTGTCTTTAATGTCATGTCCTCAAAGACTGCTTCGATAGCAAGGCTGATTGAGCTTCCATTCGTAAGGTCTCGAGAGGTAGTTTCGACACGATTCAGTATAAAGCTTTTTTCTGTTTCGCTGAGATGCTTTATTTTTTGTAAGCCTTTTTGAATATGTTCTTTGCCTCTCGCAAGAGCAGCTTCATTCACATCTTTGAGTACAACTGGAAAGCCAGCACGAGCAAGACTTCCTGCAATACCAGCACCCATAGTACCTGCGCCGATCACAACAGCATGAAGCGATTCAATATATTTCTTGCCAGCTTTGCCTAATGTTTTTGCATTTTCAGATAAAAAGAATACATTCACCAAAGCCTTACTTTCGGGGCTGATAATGAGGCGCCCAAGTTCTTTCGCCTCATGTGTGTAGCCCAGTGCAAGGCCATGTTCCAAGCCATAGAGGCAGCATTCAAGTGCAGCGGGTGGTGCTGGATAAAACCCTTTGGTCTCTTTGCGTATAGATTTTTTGACCTTATTTTTAAGAAATGCTCGTCCAAGTTTGGTAAAAGTGAGGAGTCTATCAACAAAATTCGGTGCTATCTCTTTGGTTGTTGAATTTTTTGATGCAATTGATTCTGCTCGCTCAAGTAACCGAGTTGCTTGTATGACTTCGTTGACTAATCCGTAATTCTGAGCCTGACGAGGTCGAAGTGTTTTACCAGCTAAAATAATATCCAGTGCTTTTGGTAGACCGATCAGTCGTGGAAGGCGTTGTGTACCTCCAAAGCCTGGAAGGATGCCAAGCTTGGTTTCAGGAAGACCAATAAGACTTGATTTATCATCACTCATAATCCGGTAGCGACATGCGAGCGCGAGTTCACATCCACCACCAACACAGGGTCCTGAAATAGCTGCAACAGTAATGCACGGTAGATCTTCAATCAGCTGAAAAACGTCTTGTCCTTGCTTTGCGAGTGCTTGTCCCTCGATAGGATCTTTGACCGATTGAATGATGCTTATGTCTGCACCAACGGTAAACATCTCAAGGGAAGGGCCAGTAATAATAAGACCTCGTGGAGGTGATGTCTTAAGCGAGAGTAATGTTTCTGCCAAAGATTTAATTCGAGAAGGGGTTAATGTAATAACCCGCTCTGAGGGGTCGCCTAGGGTGATAACAGCAACGCCGGATTCAAGGATAGAGAGGTGTACTGAGCCAGTTGAAGATTGATTCATGTTATTGATTTAACTAGAGGAAAGTAGGTTGAGCAAGGTATAAGTGCAGGATTGCCAAAAAAGGCTTAACTATTCTGAAATATTTTGAGAGCATACGTGCCGTGATAGCATTAGATGTAGACCTCTCTCAGCTTGTTTCAAAGCTTTAAATTTCAGAAAAGGCAGTGCTTGTAATCCTTTGTGGGGTCCCATCCATCTCGGAAAGCCTCCCCAAAGAGATGGAGCAAGACTTTAGGAATTTAAAGACTAAACTTCCTACCCTCTTTACTAAATATAGGGGCGCCCTGGTATTAACGTCGCTTGGAGGTGCATATGCTTATGAGGCCAATTTGCAACTTATTGCTCATTATCCAGGGATGACCCTGCCTCCTGCTTATGATAACGATGAAGATTTTAGTGAGTCTCTCGATGTCATGTTGTCCCAGCGCAAATCATTAGGTTTTGATATTGATGAAGAATGTCACGACGCACCGCTACCCCGAGCGAACCATATTCTTGGGCAGAAGCTTGATATGACGAAAGAGGAGCTGCTTCTAGAGCGTGCTGCAGGCTTCAAAGGGATGTTGCTAAAAGGTAATGGTATGACAATTCAACGATGTCTTGTACTGAGTCAAGATGAAGTTGATAATCCTGCTGTAGTGAGCAACTTCCGTGAGCTTACGCAGAACAGGATGGAACCGAGTTATCTAGATACTAAAGATGACGAATCGCTCGCATTGATGTCATTTAAGTCTCATGAATCTATCTATGGTCACGGACCTGACAAGCTGCCTGATGAAGTAGCCCAGTTGTTGCATTTAAAGGCATTGCCAGTTGCAACACAAAAACGCTTTCAGACTCTTTTTGCAAAGCAAGACGTAAAAGGCTTTGTAGTAGAGACAGCTTATGGAGCTCTCTTAAAATTCCTGATGCCGGGGCGTTCAAGTGAATCTCAGATAATGTTTGATAAGCATGGCATCATCCTCAATGTGTATGGAGCTGATGACCCTGATCACAATATCGTTAAAGAGCCTTTTACTTTATAACGCCAACTTGAAGCTCTGCACCAGTGACAGGGACTTTTGCAAATTCAAGGTTTGTCCCATTGCCTGAAGTGTCAGAGACAAAGCTAAATTTCTTAGCAAGTACCTGCTCTTCGATATATTTTTGATGTGTAGTGAGCGAGCTTTTAATGTGCTCAGGAGCTACAACAGTTACTTCAATATGATCCGCAACGTGGAACCCTTTCTCTTTGCGGAGCTGCTGTACGCCACGGACGAAGTCTCTCGCAAGGCCCTCAGATGCTAATTCGGGTGTCACTGTTGTGTCGAGCACCACAACACCGCTGCGATCGGCAAGGCTTATTGCAGCAATACCATCCTTTGATATGAGACGGAGCGTATATTCAGATTCAAGGAGTATTTCACCTTCTACGGTCACGGTGCCATCCTTAGTAAAACTCCACTGGCCAGCTTTTGCAGCAGCAAGAAGGGTCTTCATTTTTTCGCCAAGGCGAGGTCCGATTGCACGCGCATTAAGTGCTAGTTGGTATGAGGCAAATGCCGAAAAGTCAGTAGCAAACTCAACAGCTTTAACATTGAGCTCATCCTTAATGAGTGCATCATAAGGGGCTATTTTATCAAGCCCATTACCTGCAACGGTAATTTTGCTGAGTGGTAATCGCGTACGTAAGTTGTGCGCTTCACGCAGTGAGAGACCTGCCGAGCAGACAGCACGGACTGAATCCATCGTTGAGGCAAGCTCTGTCTCATTGGGGAAGTCAGCAGCCTTCGGGAATGAAGTGAGGTGCACACTTTCTTCACCAGTAAGAGTTCGATAGATCTCTTCAGTGAGCATTGGAAGTACAGGTGCTGCAACTCGGCACAGAGTTACGAGTACAGTATAGAGGGTATTGTATGCATCAGTCTTGTCTTGATCTTTGTCTGCTTTCCAAAAGCGATCGCGACTTCGACGAATATACCAGTTATTCAGCGCATCAATGAACTGCAAGATAGCGTGGCATGCGGCCGCAAGATCATAGGCTTCGTACTGCTTAGTTGTCTCTGCAACAAGAGCATGCAGTTTTCCAAGAATATAGCGATCGAGGAGAGCTTGTGATGCGCATGATATAGTTCCTTTTATACCATCTGTATTTGCATACAGGGTAAAGAAGTAGAAGGCGTTCCAGATAGGATTGATAACGGTACGAACGATTTCGCTAATACCTTTACCGTCTTTATCGATATTGAGGTCTCCGCCACGCAAAATTGGGCTTGAGATCAGGAACCATCGCAACGGGTCAGATCCTATTTTTTCGAATACCTCTTCTGGATCAGGATAGTTGCGAAGCCGTTTTGAGAGCTTCTCTCCTTTTTCATCAAGCACAACACCGTGGCACATGCAGTTGAGGAATGGTGGTCGATCAAAGAGTGCTGTTGAGAGCACCATCAGCGTATAGAACCATCCACGAGTTTGCGCGACATACTCAACGATAAAATCAGCTGGGAAGTGATTCTCAAACCAATCTTTATTTTCAAATGGGTAGTGCACTTGAGCGTATGGCATAGAGCCAGATTCGAACCAGCAGTCGAATACTTCTTCGACACGACGCATGGTGCTTTTGCCAGTCGGATCATCAGGGTTAGGACGTGTGAGTTGATCGATGTAGGGACGGTGTAGGTCTGGTACCTTCACACCAAAATCTTTTTCGATCTGATCGATGCTGCTATAGACATCTGTTCGTGGATAGCGTGGGTCATCGCTTTTCCAAACTGGAATAGGTGTGCCCCAGAATCGATTTCGAGAGATCGACCAATCACGGGCATTGGCAAGCCATTTGCCGAATTGTCCGTCCTTAATGTGATCAGGGATCCAATTAATCTGTTGGTTGAGTTCAACCATACGATCTTTAAAGTCAGTGACGCGCACATACCACGAGCTGACTGCTTTATAGATCAGAGGCGTATCAGTTCTCCAGCAATGAGGGTAGTTGTGCTCAATGGTATCTTGCTTGATAAGAAGGCCGCGGTCTTTGATGTTGCGGATGATATCTTTGTTTGCTTCTTGTACTTGCCGTCCTGCAAAGTCGCTTACTTCAATCGTGAACTTTCCTGCATTATCGACAGGGCAGACAAGTTCGATGTTGTTTGCTTCGCACACACGTTGGTCGTCTTCACCAAAACCAGGTGCCATATGTACAATTCCTGTACCATCTTCTGTGGTTACAAAATCTCCGAGTATCACACGGAAGGCATTTGGGTGATTTTGAAAATAATGGAAGGGCGGATTATAGGTCATACCGACAAGATCTTTGCCTAAGTATGTTTGTACAACCGTATAGTCTTCGAACTCTTTTTTGTACCGCGCTAGTGCTGCAGTTGCTAAAATATAACGAGTGCCATTTTTTTCAATCTTGGTGTACTCGACCTCATCGCCGACTGCAACCGCAAGGTTTGATGGCAGCGTCCAGGGTGTTGTTGTCCAGATAAGTATCTTTGTTTGTACACCGTCAGTATCTTTTTGCGTCAGGTCATAGCCAACAGTGATTGCTGGATCTTGACGTGATCGATACGAGTTATCCATGCGGATCTCAAAATTCGACAGTGGTGTTTCGCATGCCCATGAGTAAGGCATAACGCGGTACCCTTCATAGATGAGCTCCTTCTTGTAGAGTTCACTAAAGGCCCAGATAACGCTCTCCATGTATGAGAGATCCATTGTTTTGTAATCATGCTCGAATGAAACCCAGCGACCTTGTCGGTGCACATAACGTTCCCACTCACTGGCATACTTGAGAACGGATTTGCGGCAGTTTTCATTAAAGTTATCGATACCAAATTCTTGAATAGCTTGGCGGCCTGATACTTTGAGCTCTTTCTCTGACTCCATCTCGGCAGGAAGGCCATGACAGTCCCACCCGAAACGTCTATCAACTTTCTTGCCCTGCATTGTTTGATAGCGGGGGATGGTGTCTTTGACATAGCCAGTTAAGAGGTGGCCGTAGTGTGGTAAGCCGTTTGCAAATGGAGGGCCATCAAAAAAGACATACTCACTTTTTGCTTGTGCAGTTTTGCCAGCAGGAGTTTCAATGGAGCGTTCAAAGATCTTATTTTCTTGCCAAAATTCTAATGTTTTACGTTCAAGAGCAGGATAGCTTACTTGGGCAGGGATAGCAGGGTAGGGGGATTTCATGGGCTCAATCTTACCATAGCCAGACTGCTGAATGAAGCTCCCTTAAGGGGGCTGTGCTTAGAAGTCTGGTCCTGGATCGACAAAGCCAAAGGTCGAGGCATCACCACCATCTTCAGCCATAGAGATCATATCATCACGCTCTTCAAGGTTGTCAAAGCGGGTGATATCGCCACTAAATGCAAGACGTACCACACCAGTAGGACCACTGCGGTGCTTGCCAATGATGATCTCAGCGATACCTTTATCAGGGCTCTCGGCGTTGTAGACTTCATCTCGGTAAATAAACATGATGATATCAGCATCTTGTTCGATAGCGCCTGATTCACGAAGGTCTGACATCATCGGACGTTTATCATTACGTTGTTCAAGAGAACGGTTAAGCTGCGAGAGTGCAACAACGGGAACATTGAGCTCTTTTGCAAGACCTTTCAATGATCGAGAAATATCAGCAATCTCTTGTTCGCGGCTATTCATATAGGCTGGAGAACGCATGAGCTGTAAGTAGTCGACCACGATGAGTGATAGTTTATGCTCACGATGAAGTCGACGACACTTGGCGCGAAGTTCATTGATGGGGAGTGCAGGAGTATCATCAATAAAGATAGGAGCCTCAGCAATTTTGCTTGCTGCGCTTACCAGACGAGGGAAGTCATGTTGTGCGAGGTCACCGACACGAACCTTCTGATTCGCAACGCGTGACTCAGAACAGAGCATACGCAGCACCAGCTGCTCTTTGCTCATCTCTAAACTAAACAGTGCAACGGCACCATGATGTGCAATGCCGACATGCTGGAGAATAGAGAGTGCAAAAGCAGTTTTCCCCATCGAGGGTCGTGCGGCGATTATAATTAGATCCGATGGTTGGAGCCCCGCAGTTTTCGCATCCAGCTTCATAAAGCCGGTAGGGATACCTGTTATCGCATTTTTATTGTCAAAGAGTTCTTCAATCTTTTGGATAGAGCCTTGGACAACTTCGCTAATGCGGTGGAATTCAGATTTTGCGCGTGACTCAGAGACTGAAAGAATCTCTTGCTCTGAAGTATCGAGGAACGTTTCGATATTAGATTCGTTATTGTAAGCGTTGCCGATAACATTACCTGCCGCGCGAATCATGTTACGGCGCAGTGATTTCTCTTTTACAAGCTTTGCGTAATAGAGGGTATTTGCCGCAGATGGCACTGCAGTGGAAAGTCGGCCGAGGTATTCAAGGCCACCGATTTCATCGAGGCAATTTTTACTACGAAGCGCATCGCCAAGGGTAATAATGTCGATAGGTTTATTTTCTCGATCGAGCTGACACATTGCCTCAAAGATTTTTTGATGGCTAATGCGGTAGAAATCTTCGGGGATAAGTAATTGCTGTGCTTCGCTGATCACCTGGTTATCGATCAGGATTGCACCCAGTACAGATTCTTCTGCTTCATGCGAGTGGGGAGGCATGCGCCCAGGAGAATAGCTCTGGGCGTTTGATTCGTTAATATCAATGGGACGTTTCTTGTTGGCGGAAGACTTCTGATAGGACATGCACGTTATGTTCTAACGCCAAATCGTCTCGGAATCAATCAAATCTACCCACTTGGCTGCTGATTTCATCTTATCGCCAGTAGCCATGTTGCTAAAGTCAGCAGTGACTGTATCAGCGCCAAAAAATGATGCCAACGAAATTGGGTAACTGACATCTCGGCTAGGAGTGACGACGGTAACTACTCGCAGCACAGAGCCTGGACTCTGTTGCTCATCTTCTTCAGGACGAGCTTGTGCTGAGCTTTGGGGAGCTCCAAAGAGCGTGTCGCGTGCACGTGTGTGCTCTTCAGGTAAGTAGTTAAAATCACGACTGAGCTCGTTCTTACCAAGTGCAAAAGCCATCATGTCAGCTGCCATTTCGACGTCGGTGCTTACTTGACGATCAATACCTACAGGGGGAAGGCGTTTGAGGATAACCTCGAACCCAGCGCGGTAGACAACATCAAAGAAGGAGTGCTGACGAGAGTCGTCTTCGTGAGGAATGACTGAGTAGTAGCGAGCAACCTTTGGTTGCAGACCCCCAGAGAGGCTTTTGAGAAGTGCAGCAAAGTCAACTTTCTTGTTAATGCGTCGAGATGCACGGTCGAGGTTGACGCCATCGACAAAGATACCTATTTCTCTTTTCTGTGTGCGCTTGACGACACCTTTCTTAACCTTTTCAAAGGACATACAACTTCTTCCCAGTATTCAAATGTTACCGTAGTGATTATTTTCTTGTTCGGTATTCCTACGATGAAGACTCAAAAGAGCAAGTGAGTAGGCACCGATACAAGGATGCGCTGGAAGTCATGTATCAGGGAGTAACCTGAATTTTGGCTCCAACGTCTAGTGCATAATATATCTTTTTCATCTTCTCGTCATCTATGCGAAGGCCACCAACTTCCTGGGTCCAGATTGGAGCCGAATGGATAGAGGCATCACTATCGACGAAGAGGGCAAAATCTCCAAGCGCACCGCGACGATAGCGCTCTTTGTCCCCTACAGTTGGAACGCTCAGTCCACGCAGGGTAAAGTACTCATCTCCTGCATACCAGAGGGGAGAGCGCTGCTTATGCTGAAGAGAATAGATGCCTGGCTCGAGAGCGAGTGAGCCTTCAATCTTAGACTGCTCAACAACAGCATCACCCTTCATGAGGAGCAGTGTGTTATCTCGTAAACGAAGTTTAAGCCAAGGAGTGTCTTTCTCTGATGAAGCGTCTGGCATAAAGCCGAGCAAAGTCGAAGGTGAGGCAATTGGAGGAGCAACTCTGTTAAGAGAAATATAACCACCAGCTAACTGTGTGGAGGAGAGGTCAGCATCAGGTGCAGGGCTAATCGCGCAACCGGTTAGTCCAAGACTCGAAGAAATTAAAACCGTCAAAGAAAGAGTAAAAAGAGAAAACCTAGCTTTTTTATCCATAGTCCAAGAGTTTAGCAGGGGTTGAATCGAAAGAAGAAGCACAAAATAAACCTAACAGTGTTATAAAATGGCAAAAAAAAGGAGCCCCTAGCCCTTTTCATCTTGGCTTTTTTTGGCCATGATCTTCCTTGTCATGAAAATTACGACTCACAAGACCACGAAAGTTACCTCCGCAGTGGCACTTATGTTTCTTCTGTCAGGTTGTTCAATCCTCAATGCTCCAAGTGGGGTTGCTACTGATGCTGACCAGGTATCGGTTGCTTCAGCCCCCCTACCACCGGTCACCACCAAGGAGTCTCAAAAAACTACATTAGCTGCCAAGCGTGCGACAAAGCTGCCAGCTGTTCAGCTCACCATGAACAAGGCTATTGAGAAGGAGCTCAAGGAGCTCAAAGCTCAGCCCAAGAGAGTAGAGATGGCCCTTGCAGGACACGAAGAGCATGCCCCTCAAATTGAACAGATTTTTAAAGATGAGGGTGTCCCAGCTGACCTCGTCAATGTTGCTTTCGTTGAGAGTGGATTTAATGAAGCAGCCAAAAGCCCTGCGGGTGCCGTTGGTCTTTGGCAATTTATGAAATCGACTGCTCAGTACTATGGTCTGAAAGTAAACCGCGCTGAAGATCAGCGAAAAGACGTCATCCTGTCTAGCCTCGCTGCTGCCCGTCACCTAAGAGACCTCTACAATAACTACGGTGACTGGAACCTTGCACTAGCGGCGTATAACTTTGGTGCTGCGGGTGTTGAGCGAGCAATGGAGCGTGGTAATACACGTGACTTCTGGGAGTTGGTCAGTAAAGGCTTAGTTCCTAGAGAGACTGCTCGTTTTGTTCCTAAGATTCTTGCCGCAGCTATTATTGTTAAGAACCCTGAAGAACATGGCTTCACTACAGATACGATCGGTTAATGGGCGCTGCAGTTCCTAACCTTCGTATTGGACAGGGCATAGACCTCCACCGTTTCTGCGATGGAAGCTCTGTAACGCTTGGCGGCGTTGAGATACCTTTTCATAAAGCACTCGAAGGCCATTCCGATGCTGACGTCTTACTGCATGCAATTATGGATGCGCTGCTTGGTGCAGCTGGACTTCAAGATATTGGGCACCATTTTCCGAATACAGATATGTCGCTTCGTGGCATCAGTAGCCTGGCACTGCTTGAGAAGGTGCGGCTTGAGATCTTTAAACAGGGCTGGCTAGTCGTTAATATCGATGCCACTGTTGTAGCCGAAGCCCCAAAGGTGAACCCGCATGTTGCAAAGATGAAAGCGCTGATTGCCCAGACCCTTGGAATTGGTGCTGATCAGGTTGGTATTAAAGCAACAACAGCTGAAACTCTTGGGAGCATCGGTCGTGGAGAGGGAATATTTGCATCTGCCGTCGCTCTCATTTACAAATAGGGAAATGAAACAAGATTCTCTTTTCGTACGTGGTATTCAACAAAAATTCAGAATTGGCTGCACTGCTGATGAGCGTGCGTGGCCACAGCTACTTTCAGTCGATATCAAAATAGTTTTTGATATGAAGCAGTCGTTCACTTCTGATGAACTATCGACAACGATTGATTACGTGGCAATGATCAGCCTTGTCGAATCACTTGCTCTTGAAAATGAATGGAAGCTTGTTGAAAAGCTCTCCTATGACATTGGCCAATCAATCCTGACGCGCTGGTCTCTTGTATCTATGGCTACAGTTTCGGTTGCAAAGCGAATCAGTGAGAAATGCACCGATATTGTTTGTGAAGTGACAAGCCTGCGTGGTCAGTAATATCAAAATAAGTTCGTAAGGCCTTTGAGCGCACCACCGTTCTTGCCAAGCCCTTTTTCAAGTGCTTTCTTTGCAGCATCTTTGATTGCATTCCCTGCAGCTGATTGCATAATTTTCTGTATGTCAGGGGTTATCGATACGGAGGGTAGGGTGCCTTCAATTTTCACTGGGATGGAGAGCGATCCATCAGGATTTAGCGCTTTTTGAATGTCTTTTGCTGAGGCAACCAAGAGCGAAGCGAGAGCAGGCTTAAGCGTTGCTGTGGTTTCAAGTTTCATCGCGCCACTTAGATCGTAGGTTCCTGCAACCTGTATATCATATGTATCAGCACTGAGTACCATGTTAGAGAGTGTTGTGGTTGTCCCCTTAAGCCGTACGACACCTTGCAGAGAGCTAAATGTTGTGTCGCTTGAATCCAAGAGTGTTTTGACAGATGGGTGCATAGAAGCAGACAGAGAATCCCCAATAACTGGGATAGTGAGAAGTTTTCGAAGTGATGCTCCGATGATGTTGATGCCTTTGACACCACCATCATTGATAGCGACGTTGAAAGCTCCAGTTACACTTTGCAGAGGATCGCTGAGTTTGGTGGCGATTGAGCCATTGACGCTGGTGATCGTACCAAAGAGCGTTAAAGGAAGTGTTGGAGCAACGCCCTTCATTAATTGTTCAATCGATATTGCTTTGATGAGGACTTCTTTTGCTGTGAGTGAGAGCGGAGCATAGCCATTGAGTGACAGATCGCCCTTTACCGAAAGTGATCCACCAAAGAGCTCTGCAATGAATTCGTTAATGAGTGCCGTTGAGCCATCTTTGCGGATGGATGCTTTGATAGAGCCAGGGATGTTTAAAGCGCTGATGGCAGGGCTGAGCTGTTTAGCAAAATTTAGAAGCTTTTCAATCGAGAGAGTCGTTATATCAATGGTGAAGTCATCTTTTGCTTTTTGATTTAAGATTTCACGAAGGACGCCCTGTATATCGATCGATCCATCAAAGAGACCAAGAGCAAGTTTTGTAGGGGTAATCTCTTTTTTTGCCATATCAAGGGCGATTCGTTCAGCTGAGAGTTTTATCGGTGTATTGAAAGCGTCTGCGTAAAGGCGAACGTTTGATAGTGTTGAAATATCAGATGCGATAGCGGCGGCGGCTGAAAAATTAATATTTGAGATGGTCAGGGGGAGTGGTGCTGCATCAAGCGTGATATTGCCTTGCTCAATAGATAGTCGCTCTAAGTTAAGGGTAATAGGAATTGGTGCCGACGCTGTTGTGCTGGCAGATGGTGTCGAGGAAGTCGTTTGCTTTGGAGTAGTACTCGACGCTTTGCTGCCTTGTGGGATTGTGAGCTTAGGTTCTTTGAGTGAGAGCTCATGGATAACAATTTCACCTTTTAAGAGCGGTAAGAGCGAGGCTAGTAAAGTTGCTCGGTTGAGGGTAATGACAGAGGCTGTGTTAGGCTCTCCAATAGAGAGCGATTCGAGGACAAAAACGGTCTCGGGGAAGACTTTAGCCTTAATCTGGCCAAAGGTGACCTTTGTGCCGAGGGTGTCGCTGAGGGTCTTTTCAAGCTGAGGTTTAACGCTGGCAATGAGCGCATCTGCTTTATAGCTTGCGACAACAAGTGCGGCGCAGAAAAGGAGCAATGCAACGGAGAGGAAGACCAGAATCTTTTTCATGAACTACGCTGTAACAAATTGATATGGTTGACGTTTTTCGGTAGTATCAGGTGTTCTCTAGTCAAAAGTCAAACCCTATCTCTAACTCTCATGAGCTCACCAACTATTTTTATTTCTGCAGGTGAATTGAGTGGTGATATGCACGGTGGTGCTCTCGTGGAGGCAATGAAAACGTTAGTGCCTGGGACGCGGTTTGTTGGTGTTGGTGGCGATACCATGCAGCGTGCTGGTGTTGAGTTGCTCTCTCACCTTTCCAACTTCGGTGGCGTTATGGGATTTAGCGCTGTTTTTAAAAAGTTAAAAGAGATTTATCGGATCTTTCGACGATGTCGTGTGTACCTCCAGCAGCATCGGCCTCAGTTACTCATCGTGATTGATTTTCCTGATTTTAATCTGAGGCTCGCGAAAGCTGCCAAGAAGCTCGATATTCCTGTGCTCTATTTTATTCCCCCTAAGGTATGGGCGTGGCGTGAGGGACGAGTGCGTGATCTGAAACAGGCATGTGCGCACATAGCAACGATTCTTCCTTTTGAGGAAGCTTTCTATCAGAAGCATCAGTATGAAGATGTGTCATTTGTGGGGCATCCTTTTTGTGATACACCATCGCTCCATCTTTCTTTGGACGCAAAGCAAGCAGCAAAAGAATCTATCTTTCAAGAGTTAGGCTTTGATCCTGTAGCGCCGACATTATTGGTGCTTGCTGGTAGTCGTAAGCAAGAGATTGCGCTTCACATGCCTGTTGTGCAAGGTGCAGTTGAGCAGATGAAGCGCCTGATGCCAGCACTGCAAGTTATTTTTTCGCAAGCGCCAACTATTCCTTCATTATCAATTGCGCCACAGCATGCATCGTGGATGCAGTGCTCGACAATTTCATCGCGAACACTTATGCAGATATGTGATGCAGGTATTATTAAATCTGGAACGTCCACCCTTGAGGCCGCTTTTGCTGCATTGCCTTCGCTGTGTATATACAAGACGACACCAGGAGCTGCTTTTGTTGCTCGCCACTTAGTAGGAGTGTCTTCTATTGCACTGCCGAACTTAATCTGTGAAGGGACAATCCCTGAACTAGTCCAGGATAATTGTACGGTAGAAACTGTGGCGCGCGAAGCGCTGTCGCTGTTTGATCCAGCTGTACGAGAGATGATGATGCATAAATTTCAACAGGTACAGCAAGCTTGCCAGCCTTCTCAGGACGGAAAGGGCTCTGCCTATGAGCGTGTTGCAAGCATTGCTAATAAATTATGTGGTGAACATCAATGAAAAAAAGAGTTTTGAAATATCTGTCTCCTTACACGGGTATATTCTTAGCAGCGTTAGGCTGTATGGTGCTCTTTGGTGCGAGTGATGGTGTGGTGCCGTTTTTAATTAAGAACGTCCTCGATAAGGTCTTTCAAGCACAAGATGCATCCTTGCTGAAACTTATTCTCGTTGCCCTTGTTGTGTTTGCTATTGTTCGAGCAGCTGCTGATTTTGGACAACAGTACCTCATGTCTAAAGTTGGTCATAATATTGTACGTGATATCCGTAATGAAATTAATCGACATTTTTTAAAGCTTTCACCAAGCTATTTTATTCGACACTCAACTGCTGATCTGATTGCACGAACAACGAGTGATGTGTTGCTTGTTCGAGGATTATTGACTGATTCGGTTGCTTCTATTATTCGCGACACGATTCGTGTGCTTGCTCTGCTGGTGAGTGCGCTCTATCTTGATCCAACGCTTGCGATGCTTTCGATTGTCGTACTGCCCTTTGGTTTTTTCCCTGTGTACCGAATTTCGAGACAGATGCGCAAACTCAGTCGCCGAGGACAACAAGAGATAGGCTCACTTACTGCAACCATGCAGGAGTCTGTTATGGGTGCTCGCGTTGTGCGGCTCTTTGGTCGTGAGGATTTTGAAATTGCTCGGTATGAAGCAGAAAATGAAAGACTCAATCGCACCTTTGTAAAGAGTGAGGTTATACGGGCGCTGACTGGGCCTGTTAATGAAGTACTTGCTTCGCTTGCTATCGGTGGCGTGATTCTATACGGCGGCTACTCTGTGATTAATGGTGTGCGTACGCAAGGATCGTTCATTGCATTTCTGGTGTCAGTATTCTTGCTCTATGATCCAATTAAGCGTTTGACGAGAGTATCTTCGACTGTTGCACAGGGGCTTGCTGGCGCTGAGCGTATCTTTGAAGTTCTTGATACCAAGCCTGATATTATTTCTCCGCTTGCACCGCAAGCACTCGGCGAACGCAATGACATAGAGCTTCGTGCTGTCTCATTTACCTATCCTGGACAAGAACAGGCAACGCTCTCTCAGATATCGCTCAAGATTCCAGAGGGTAAGAAAATAGCTATCGTTGGTTTTTCAGGAGCAGGCAAAAGTACATTAATTGATCTTTTGCCCCGTTTTATCGACCCGACAGAAGGTACAGTGCTGATCGGTGGCGTTGATGTGAAAACAGCATCTCTTATTGAGTTACGAAATCGTATTGCAGTCGTTGGCCAGCATACGTTTCTATTTCACGATACGGTCTATAATAATATCGCTTATGGTCTTGAACATGCTACAGAAGAGCAGATTCGCAATGCTGCTCGTGCAGCGTATGCACTCGATTTTATTGAATCCCTGCCACTTGGCTTTCAGTCAATCGTAGGCGAAGGAGGGCATTCCTTGAGTGGTGGTGAGCGACAACGTATCGCTATTGCTCGTGCTATTTTGAAGAATAGTCCAATCTTAATTCTCGATGAAGCAACAGCGTCCCTGGATAATCGGTCTGAGCGAGAAGTGCAGTCTGCACTCGATTCGCTTGAACAGGGTCGTACTACTATTGTGATTGCACATCGTTTATCCACAATTCAAAACGCTGACCTCATTGTTGTACTGAAAAATGGGCAGATTGTTGAGCTTGGAAAGCATGATGAGTTGCTTGCACGAAAAGCTGAGTTCTTTCGATTACACGCGTTGCAGTTTCGAGAGGTCGCTGCATGAGTCGCACCAACGGCATAAAAAATCTTTTTAAGATCTATGTCGTTCCTGTGCTTGCTGCGCTCTTGCTAAAAGCTATCTATGCTTCGATGCGTTGGAAGCGGGATGACCTCAAAGAGTATCAAGTAGAAGATCCAGTTATATGTGTTTTTTGGCATGGTCGTCAGTTAATGCTTGCACCACTCTTTGCAGCAAGAGCTCAAGCCGTACCGTTCTCGATGCTGATTAGTAGTCATGCAGATGGTAAGCTTATTGCAAACACAATTTCATGGTTTGGAATAGCAACGATTTATGGTTCCTCATCAAAAGGCGGTGCTGAAGCATTTCAACAATTAAAAGGGTCGCTTGAGCATGGGGGCTCTGTAGGTATTACTCCTGATGGTCCACGAGGGCCGAAGTATGTGGCCAAGCGTGGAGCAGTGAAGCTTGCAAGTGTCGCTGGTAAGAAAATTATACCGTTTACCTATAGTGCTAGTTCATACTGGCATTTTAAAAGTTGGGATAGCATGATACTGCCCAAGCCCTTTTCACAGGGAGTTTGTCTGCGTGGTGAGCCAATCACTCTCCCTGCCGCGCTTGATGATGATATGGCAGATGCGCTCTCGAGCGAATTAGCAGCTGCACTGACACGCTTAACAAATGAGGCTGATACCTTCTTCACATAACCTATGCCACTGTATGGATTGTTAGTCACATTGCTTTCGCCTTTTGTTGCGCTTTGGATAGCGATAAAGCCCCGTGGACGTATACGGCTGAGTGAACGTTTCGGTTTATGGAAGCCTCTCTCATTAGGCGAAACATATTGTTGGTTTCATGCAGCTTCAGTTGGAGAAGTAAAAGGCCTGCGGCCGGTTATTACTGAGTATCGTCAAGCATATCCTGCTGAAAAAATATTACTGACGGTTACTTCAACCACTGCACTACAGGAGGCATCATCTATCGCTGATGACGTACGATTGCTGCCTTTTGATGCACCATGCTTCTATGCACTTGCAGTCAAAAAAGCAAAAGTATCAAAAGTGATTATTACAGAAACAGAACTCTGGCCTGGATTAATCTCGTTTCTTGCGTGGCGTCGCATACCCCTTGCCTGGGTCAATGCACGCATGGCTGAAGCAACAGTCCAACGCTATCGTCGGATCCGCTGGATGTTTGGTCGGCTGCTGCAAAATCTTGCCTGCGTGATTGCTATTGATGCTGTGAATGCTGAGCGTTTTGGTGCAGTTGGTATTCCTAAAGAACGCATAACAGTTATTCCAAATAGTAAGTATGATCGAGCGCCATATGCACTTGATGTGCTTCGTCAGAAGATAGCTGTCACACAGAAGAAAGAACGTGTTGTAACCATTGGAAATCTTCGTTCTCAAGAAGCCCTACATGTTTTAACTGCTGTGATTCCGTTCGCACAGGACATGCTTTTGTTTGTAGTCCCGCGGCATCCAGAGTCTTTCACAGTGATTCAGCAAATGCTGTCTGAGTTGCTCAGTCAACGAGAACAGTCAGATCTCTTGATTGATAGTGCAACGTATCGTGTCTCGCCGTGCCTCACCGGCATTGTCTTTGTAAATGAATTTGGAGTCTTAGAGGCTCTCTATGCTCAAAGTGGTATGGCGATCAGTGCAGGAAGTTTTCACGAAGCATACCAGGGGCATAACCTGCTAGAAGCTGCTCCTTATAAGGTATTCCTCGTCACGGGAATGTATAATCAAAGTAGCAAAGAGATAGCATGTGAACTTGTGGAAGATGATGCTATCGTTGTATTGAATGATCCTGCGTCACTTCAAGATGTTATCGCTCAGTTCTTGAGAGAGCCGTCGTATGTTGCTACGGTGGTGCAGCGGTACTATGACTTTGCTGCAAAGTTTCTTGGCGCAGGTAAGTGTATCGTTGAGCGACTCAAGGAGGTGGTTCCTTCATGATGGCTGTTATACTGTATCCACTATCGCTAATCTTTGATCTTATCACGCGGTTGCGGCACGCGTGTTTTGAGTATGGCCTGATTCCTATATACCGATCAAAGCTCCCTGTTATTAGTATCGGTAATATCACGGTTGGTGGGACGGGCAAAACGCCACTTATTCTTTTTCTTGCGGAGCATCTTGTTCAGCAGGGTAAAAAGCCTGTGATTTTAAGTCGCGGCTACAAAGGCAGCTGCGCTGGTCCCGCGCAGGTGACGTTTACTCTTGATGATGCTAACGACTACGCTCTTGCTGATGCTGCAGCCACATTTGGTGATGAGCCTGTGCTGATGGCGCAAAAGGCGATTTGTCCAGTTGTTGTAGCTCGGAAGCGTGTGCATGGTGCTCAGTTTATCGAAACAGAGCAGCTTGGAGATATCATTCTTCTTGACGATGGATTTCAGCATCGAAGGCTGTGGCGTGATAAAAATATCGTATGTATAGATTGCAGTTCTGATGCATCAATTGCAGCGTTTGCTCGTGGTGTATTACTGCCAGCTGGAATTTTTCGGGAATCAATAGCAAAAAGTTTCAAGCGAATCGATCAGCTCTGTTTATCTTTCCGAAAATCAGTCGTCCAGCCGTTACCCGAATGGTATATGCAAGAGACATTGACTCGTCTTGGGTTATCGCCAAGCGAATCGCAAAATGTGTGGTGCTCGTTTTATGAAGCGATGACTGTCAAAAATATTGAGGGGCAAGAGCTTGCACCTTGCCCTGTCGTACCACTGGTTGGAATTGCTCAGCCTGAAGGATTCTTATCTTCTTTGCGTACATTAGGATTTGAGCCGGTCCATCAGCAGTTTATTTTTTCTGATCATTATCGGTTCACGGTTGATGACGTGCACACAATCTTTAGTCATATGCAGACTGGTGCAAAATTTGTCTGTACAGAAAAAGACTTTGTGCGCCTCCCCAATAGCTTACAACAACATGTCTATGTGCTCTCTGGGACACTTAAGGTACAGAGTGCTCAGCCAATTGTTCTATAAGTGCTACCGGTCTCGACCAATTTTTTCTTTTACTTCTGCGGGGACGACGAGCCAGTTTTTACGCTGAGCTCCTGATTCTTTTGCCATGGCTCCAAAGAGTGGCTCAGCGTCGGCAAGGTGACGCTTCCTGCCATCTTCCATCAGAACAGACATACTCTGTTTGTAGTCAGAGAGGTTCATGTTTGATGTGGTAATCGTATGGACGTAGTACGTGGGATCAAACCCAAGAGAAGCCGCAGTTGAGGCTGCAAGCTTGTAGAGCGCTTCTTCGTTATCAGTTTCGTGGATACGAATTGTTTTTAACAGTTTTCGATAGAGTAAGCGTTGAGAAAGGTCAGCGATGATTGGATCTTGAGCATGCTGCCAGTGTGAAAGATGATAGCGCCACCATGATTCGCGCATTGCAAATATGGTTTCCAACGAGAGTGCTTCAGGTGTTGTCGCATCAAGCACGTTTTGCATGACGGTATCAGCAAAGGGGAGCTTGTCTTTGAGCTCTCGTGCTCGACGTGCAAGTGCAACGTTCAATGTATCTGCGGCCAATAAGACACGATGCTGATAAATTTGACGGTACATAGCATGGCGTGAGAGTGCAAAGTGCATCATGGAATCAAGACGGTTTTCTTCAAACGCAAGATGTTTATCATGCGAAATAACCATCGAGTCAGTCAGCGCAGAGACGTTATAGCGACCATAGCTCACACCAGCCATGATGCTATCGACGAGGCACCAATTGCCGCGGTCCACATTCCATCCGCCACCTGAAATGATCTCCCATACCCATGGAGGCAGTGAATCAGATTCTTCGAGGATTTTTTGAATCGTCGCTGTCGTATCGGAGCCAAAACGATTACAGATACTTAAGAGCTCTTCATCGCTACCAAGAATTCGTGTCGCTATTGATTCGTGAGAATCTTCAAGGTCAGGAAACCAAGTCTTAAATGCAGTATGTGATCCGGGCGCAAGATGCCCGATGTCATGTAAGAGTGCTGCGGCGCTGACCGCGACAGCATAGGGTTCAATTTGGTCAGCATAACGTTTGGATAATTTGTCCATGAGCTGATTAGCAAGATTACACACACCAATGGAGTGACCAAAGCGAGAGTGTTCAGAGAACATATAGACGAGTCGCGTATTGGCAGTTTGGCTGATATCACGAAGTCGTTGAAACCATTTTGAATCGATCAGTTGCAGTGCGATAGCGTGGGCAGGTATATCGGTGTGGAATGAAACTGCAGTTTCAGTCACATCCGCAAAGCTAATCGTTTTGCCATATTTCATGAGACAATCCTTGTTTGAGATACGATTTCAAGTCCAAAGGTATTAAGACCGACCAGTGCTTTTGTTGATTGCGTCAGCAGCTCAATTTTTTTCACACCGAGAGAGCTTAAAATTTGCGCGCCAATACCATACTCTCTCATTTCAGAACCAGGTCCTGGTACTTGAGTCTGTTCCATCATCGGCGCAGCTTCAGGTTTTCTTAGATAGAGCAGTATGCCGCTGCCTCGTTGTGCAATGCAATTGAGTGATTGGCGCAAGAGATCGCGCGAGGAACTCTGACCACCAAAGACATCGGTGATGGTGGATTCATTTTGTACTCGAACAAGTGTTGGTTGTGTTGGGTCGACTGTTCCAAGCACCAGAGCAATGTGTTCACCTTCTTGATATTTTGAGCGGAAAATATGTGCTGTGTAATCAGCAGAGAACGATGAGGGGAGTTTTGCCTGCGCGATATGCTCAACGAGAGGCGTTACTGCAATAGTTTCTTTGAGGAGTTCACTCAGCGTGTACAGTGGAACGTTCTCATGTTTCGCATGGAGCTGCAGCTCTTCGAAGCTGTAATACTGACCTTGTGGATTGATAGCTTCCACAAAAAGTACTGCTTCGCACAGATCAATGCGCGGCTTGTGCACTTTTCGTGCCGCTGCAATCGCGCCTTCTGCAAGACTAATTTTTTGCAGAATCCCACCTTCCCTCGTGAGCACGGGAAATATATGCCCTGGTGAAATAATATCTCGTGTTGTGGTAACGGGGTCTCCAAGAACATTAATTGTTTTGGCTCTATCAAAGGCGCTGATTCCAGTTGTAACACCATGTCTTGCTTCGACAGAGACAAGACTTTGCATCGCAGATTCGTCTTTCTGAATTTGGCGTGATGGCGTTGAGGCGATCTGCAAGAATGCAGCTCGTGTGGGTGTTAATGCGACGGTAAAGAGGCCACTCGTGAATTTTGTAATAAAGTTCACGAGCGCTGGGGTTGCACATTGAGCAGGCACAACGCAGGCAGCTTTCATGGGCCGGCTGAGGTCATCAACCAAAAAGGAAAAACCGGTACCGTGGAGGGCAGAGTGGGAGTGAAGTAAAGCTGACACAACCTTGTAAGTATAATCACATTTTCTAAAAATTTCCTATTTCTAAGCCCTTGCTAGAAGTAGGGGATGCTCTTGGTAACCACCTGAAAGTATTACGCTAATGAGCGCTGTTTTTTCTCCTCAAGAGATGCGAAACATTGGTCGACCTCTCTATCTATGAGCCAGGCAGTAGTAGTGGAATCAACAACATCGCAATCACAAGTACCCGTGCATCTTACCGAAGATGCTAAGGCCCTAATCCGTGCACGTCGCACATCTTTTACCGCACGTTTTATTGTGCTTCGTGAGGGGAAGCGTAGTCGCGCGCACCGTATTATCGAAATGATGACATGGGGTGATTTAACGACCGCCGAAGAACTCTATGCTCAATTTAGAAAAGCATTTCTCGAGAATAAAGACAGTATGTCACCAGTTGATCGCGATCTGAAAAGAGCAATCGCGCATGCAGATAGGTCGCTGACATTTTTCGTACGAGAGTATAATACTCGTTCAACTCGTTCATTTATTGAGTCACTTGAAGATTACGGTAAGTCAAACCAGCTGCTCTTTGGTGATGATGAACAACCAAAGCCAGGCGGATGGAGACTTCCATCAGAGCTTCGCAAACTTGCAACAAAATAATAATTACGAAACTGGCTCGAATTGGTTGAGTTCGCGATTCTTACGAACGTTGAACGGATTAAATATTTTTCCGTTAATAGCAATATAGGTGCCGGGGGGGAGTGTTTGTAAAGCGCCAAGAGCGCAGCCAACGTTAAATGGAGCATCGCTGACTTTAAATGTAGCAGGTGAGAGTGAGCCGGTAAGTACAATGGTTTTATGCGGGATGGTGGATAAGACTCGAGCAGTCTCTACCATAGTATCAGTCCCATGCGTGATTAAGATCTTGTCAGTTGGATCAGTAGCGACCCTCGATTTAATGAACGCTCTGTCTTCTTCGGTGATATCAAGGCTGTCTTTTCTGAGGAGGGATTCGATCTCGTACGGGAAGCTGACACCGCCCTCGCGCAGAATTGTATCGATGCATGACATACCAACTTCGTACTGACTCTTTGCGTCGAAGTAGATTTTGTCTATGGTGCCGCCAGTAGTGAAGATTTTGATCTGCATAAGGGTACGATTGATAGCCTGACTAAAATAGTGCATAGATAAACGGACTGAGCGCTGAGCCTTTGGTGAGGACGATGAGCAGACCGAGGAGAAGGAATACAGAGACCATCGGTATCATCCACCAGATTTTTTTCTCGATAAGGAGTGAGAAGAGTTGGTTAACGGTGCTAATTTTGCTCATAGTAGCTCGCAGAAATAGTTGCAATAAAAATCAATCAAGTACGATTCAGTACTATAAACCCAGTACGAGTAAGAGCGCTTTGACAGTGTCCTTAGCGTGCAGCGAACCGTATTTATTATTATGCAAAGAATCGTACTACGCAGTAAAGACTTTATCCAGAGGAGCTTCTGCAGAATCTGGATTGTTGGACTCTTCTTGGTCGATGATCTTTTGCACTTCTTCGATGAGGGAGCCAATTGCATACGCCCATACATATTGCCCAGCTTTTTTACCAGTGAGTGCCTCTGCAATCTCGCCCTTGTCGTCAATACGGTGCTTAAGAAAGAGCTGCTTGCCGTCAGTGAGCAGAATCATGTCTTGTGGATTCTTTTGGAGCTTCGGCATCTTTTTACGTAAGTAATCGATACCGCGTCGGAATCTGTTCACAGGCAGGCCTTCTGACTTCATGCGGAAGAGCCAGCAGAGAAGGATCACATCAGGATAAGAGTACTTTGCTCGCCCTCTGCTCGTCTCTTTTCCTGTCGTTGGGACGAGATTGGTGCGGGCATAGTAATTGAGTAATGCTAAGCCGATTTTCTCTTCGCCATTTGTAAGGCGACGAAGAATATTTTGTGTATCTTTTGCTGTGAACTCACGCTCGAGAGTATGAACTTTCATAAACCTACTTCTTTCCAATACCGTAACTGCGCTTAAACCACTTAAAACCTTCAAGTTTAACTTGAACTTGGTTAAAGGTAAGTGGCAGGAGCCCAAAGTGTCAATCGGCAATTTTTGAAATGATTACTTTAACTTACTTATAGTATCGTGGTTTTCCAAACCTTAGGCAATCGGAAAAAAACCAAGGGCCACTGGGACCTCATCTTCGCTAGCGATTTCAAACGGTTGCCCGGATAGCTGTGTAGACGAACCGCCATCCAAATTAAGGGCATCGACACAGCCAATATCAGGCTGGAGTAGCCGCTGTTGTACTTCACGAATAGAGATTCCAAACAGTGGTGCAGAAACGGCGTAAAAAATAACTCGCTTTTTTTTATCGATACAGACTCCGCTTCGACGACCAGAAACATCTTCTTCCTTGAGTCCAGCAATTGGAGTTCCCTGAGAAAGTAGGCGAGGGCCTGCCTGGATGGCTTCAAATATCTTTGCTTGCTGAAACTGATCACGAGAAATAATTGAAACGTCGTCCCGGCTGAGTTGAAAAATGCCTGTGAGGAGACTGCCGCCACGTTGTACTTTTTGAATCAGTGCACCTTTTTCAATAATGAGTCCGAGTGGGCGATATTGTTCGTCAAAGAATGAAGCATTTATACACACCGATGCTTTTGCAAGTTTACATAATTCTTGTACTGATGCTTTTCTGAGGCCAAAACGTTGAGCACGGATGACTTCGACGGTGTACGCACGTAGTTGCGATCGATAGAGGTATAGTCTCGCAGAAGAGAGCATGCCAAATGAGATAGAAGTCTCAGCCGCATCTAGGTCGCTTTTGACTGATTGCCAACGGCACTCTGGCGTTGCAGCGTAAAATTGAGCGTGCGCTGTTGTGGTGGAAAGGGCTGTGGCCAAGAGGATAGCAACTAGAGCAGCGCTCAAGCATCGCACTAAAAAATATCTCGTCGTTGCTGACCAAAGCCTCATCTCGGTGCATACTACCACTGTGGAAAGACAGAATACCACTATAACAAGACGATTCTTTGCCCCGGCTGAGCCCGATGGATTTGATTTCCTTGGGGCTGCGCATCTGAATGCTCCTGAACTAGAGTCGTTGGCACGTCTTAAGCGACAGCGAACCTATGGTACTGATTTTTGGAAAGAGATATCTGAAAAGCTTACAATGCTTGAAGATATGCTTAAGGCGCAGCCTCGTACTCCGTGGGGTATCGACTCGAGCTCAGGAGCTGTGAGCATCGCTCTTCCAGGTGACGGCTCTGCCTGTAAAGAATTAGTACAGCATCTTATTGAGCAGCTCCATCCTTGGCGTAAGGGGCCATTCCAAGTTGGTGATACGATGATCGATGCCGAATGGCGCTCATGGATGAAGTGGAATCGTATTGCACCGCACCTTCCTGACCTGCGAGGAAAAATAGTTGCAGATATTGGGTGTAACAATGGGTACTACCTTTTTCGGCTCGCTGCACTTGGTGCTCGTGCGGTGTGGGGGTGTGATCCCACGGATCGCTTTTTCTTTCAGTACTCATTGTTGCAAGTGCTTGCCCAAGAGCAGCGTATTTTCTTTGAACCTTTTGGTGTTGAAGACTGTACGCTATTACCGATGTCGTTTGATCTTGTTCTTTGTTTGGGAGTAATTTACCACCGTCGCGATCCACTCGGTATGCTTGATGATATTCGTCGCTCACTGAAAAAAAATGGTCAGGCAATAATTGAATCAATTGTGATGCCCGAATCGTATTTCTCAGATCAGCAGCAACAGTGTCTTTTTGTAACTGATCGTTATCAAATGATGCGTAATGTCTACTTCCTTCCTTCAGCATCACTCCTTGCTTCATGGATGAAACGAGTTGGTTTTTCATCAGTCGAAATCCTTGATGATTCGCTAACGACCATAGAAGAGCAACGCTCAACGGCTCATGCGCGCTTTCTTTCCCTACAAGACACACTATCACCGACGGATCCAAGTCGTACCATTGAAGGATTTCCTGCACCTCGACGGGCAATCGTGCGAGGTTTTGTTTAAAGAAATATCCAAAGCATGATCAGAACTATCGCCAGTGCTGTCATCGTCGCAGCGCCGACGACATAAAAGACGGGCGCTTGGATGCCAAACTGTTCAGCTGTTTGCAGAATATACTCTTTCTTAGGCGATGCAGGGCGCTGACGTTGAATCGAGCGAAGACGGCTTTTCTGTTCTTGAAATGCATCTTGGGTCGGTATCGGTTGCGCTTCAGACTCAGTATCAGCTGGTTTTGATTGAGGCTTGAACGTGCGCAGGGGCTCAGGCTGAGGCTCGCTATCCCAGTCGGGCAAGATTGGTGGCAGTGTCTTATCATAAGCCGCTCTTGAATCAGGGTTCATGATTGTCGTGTACGCGTGGGTGATATATTGAAATAGTTCTGTATCTTCTGGATCAGTTGTGCGAGGGATAATTTCATTAAAAAAATTAGAGTCTGGATGATAGACCTTAGCAATGTCTTTATAGGCGTTGCGAATTTCTTCGGTCGATGCGGTGCGTTCGAGGTTGAAAATCTCGTAGAAGGTCTTTGTTTTAAGGTTCTCTAGTTTATTCAAAGTAACAACTCTTGTATGTCTTCACTTGCGAATAGCGTGGTTACAGAACACAATAACAGTGTATGACGAAACCTGAAGAAGAAAAACCAAGAATTAATGTATCCTCTGGTACGGCCTGGGAACCAATGCGTGGCTATTCGCGCGCTGTTGTTGTGCAAGACCAGATTTTTATTAGTGGTACAACCTCGGTCGATGAGCGAGGAGAGATTATTTTCCCAAATCAACCGTACGAGCAAACCCGATATATTCTCGGTAAAATTAGGACGATTCTTACTTCTCAAGGTTTTCGAATGGATGATGTCGTTCGAACTCGGCTTTTTGTTACCAATATTAACTTCTGGGATGAATATGCCCGGGCCCACCGAGAAGTATTTGACAGCATTCGCCCAGCTTCAGGTGTCGTCCAGGTTACCAGGCTGACCGATCATCGACTGCTCATAGAAATTGAAGTCGATGCTATCCGTGGTCTTGCAGCGCCGACAACTGTTCAGGTATTTGGTACCCAGCGCTCAGAGTAAAAACGAGCTGAAAGTTTTTTAACTTCATAAGTTTCGAGACCACTCGCTAAAAATAAAAATTAGGAGTTCCTGCTCCATGCCCTGAGCATGACCTTAAGGCGGCTTGAAGGTGAAAAGGGAGAGCTGAGCGTGATTGATTTCTTGTCGCCACCTTCAAGATCCCAGACGGTTGCGCCTCGGTAGGAGTGGTAGGTCCAATCGAAGCCAAGGCGATTAAAGAGCCTGGTGACATCATTCAAGTAGCGGGCCCCTGAGCCGTTCGGTGCCCAGCGAGCAACACTAAATTCGCCTATAAAAATTCGAGCATTGTTTTTTTTCGCAAAGGCTTGTAGCGGCCTAAAAGAGCGTTGGAACTTTTGTACATTACCAAGTTTCGAAGGGTAAGTAATGCCGCGTGGGACTCCAAGAACTCCTTGATGGATAAAACGCCATGGATCATAGAAGTGAATGGTGTAGAAGACATTCGGCACGGTGAGGGTTTTCATGCCTTTGAGCCTTGTGAGTTTGCCGTACACAGGGGTCATGATAACAGGCGTTTTTGGATCAATAACCCTTATGGCTTCAGCAACTCTTTGCGCAAGCTCATTCCAGTTTGGGATACCTGGTGCGATGACTTTTGGTTGTGCAGGCTCGTTGAGCAAGTCAAATGCCCAGATATTCGGATGCCCTGCATACCGCTTGGCTATGATCTGCCAAGCTTTGACAAGCGTGTCTTGGTAGATGGTATTGGTAAAAAGCCGATGCGTCGCTCTGCTGCCACGAGTAGTAAAACCACCAGGTGCTGCATGGATGTTGAGTGCTACTTTGATGTTGCGGGCCTTTAATTTATTGAGGGTAAAATCAAATTCATTGAGCGCGTCTTGAAGCCAAGCCAAGTAGGTTGCTTCATTGGAAGAGTCAACTGCTTTTGGGTCACCCCAGACAAGCGTGTAGCGCACAAGATTGACGTTCCACTTTGTAAGCTGATCGGCTGAGGCATCATCGATGGCGCCGTGGTAGGCAACGCCGCGGTAGATATGATTGGCATCCTCTGCAAAGCTCGTATGCGGCAGCGCGCATGTTGTGAGAATAGATACGCATGCGAAAAAAATCGCGAGTACATGTGCACGTACGATAGTGAAAAAAAGAAACAGAGTATTACTCATCATGTGTAAGCCCTCCTCGTTCAGAGAGGCTATCACAGCAGATTTTTAAATTAAATATTGGGAGCAAAAAGAAAAAAGCCGATCCAGGAGCTTTTGGGATCGGCAGAGAAAGTACAACTTTCGGATACCTCGCTAGGTTTGCAAAAGTCACCTTACTAACAGTTCCACGATGTCTACTCTCTCTAAGACCCAATGAGCAGTGTGTGTGTGGTAACGGGGCAGTCTTAGAAAAACTATCACCGTGTACTTCTAGTAAGAGAAGCTCTGCAAGCCTATAG
>JBILLA010000095.1:0-9342 GCA_044376365.1 Bdellovibrionota bacterium
AAGTGTCCAGAGAATCAGCCGAATGTGAAGGATAAGAAGTTATGACAAAAGATAAATCTGGTGCCCAAGCTACTCTCGATCATTTTATGATGAACGCCTGCAGTATGGAGTTTAGCTTCATTGATAGCAGCATCCTCTGTGAATGTATTGGAGCTCTTTCCCCCTACCCAGCCGTCATCGCTCAAGAAACACACACGGTTGAGGAAGTTCTGGATATGATGATGCTCAACAAAACCGGTTGTGTCCTGATTGTTGATACCTCAGGAGAAGTGAGGGGTATTTTTTCAGAGCGCGATTTTGTGCTTAAGGTTGCAAAAGACTTTGAGAAACATCGGGCAAGTCCTATTCAAAAATTTATGACCCGAGATCCGATTGTTGTTACAACTGATTGTACGATTGCCTATGCACTTACCCTGATGTCAGAAGGTGGATTTCGAAATCTTCCAATTGTGGACATGGAAAACCGTCCTCGTGCAGTTGCCACGATAAAAGACCTCGTTGATTTTATCGTCAGCCATTTCATGGATAAGCTTCTATCGTTTCCAACAGAGGTCTAGGGCTTCATAATTTTTCATAGATTCCTTCTTGGCTTGGTTTTTTGGATAGTGAATCCTTAAGCTCTGTGGCAACATATCCGACAGGACTCTCAGCATGATGCTCAAGTGTAAAGCTCTTCCTGTGCTCACCGTACTGTTATGGCTTTTCGCCATAGGGCATTGTGTCGCTGAAGGGATGCACACACATGCTAATCCTCAAGCGCACAAGACAGCTCCTCATCACCATCACCACGGACATGAACAGAGTCATCAGCACGAGCTGCCGCAACTGCCTCATCCTCACGGCGATGATGATGGTGTGCCCTGTGAAATGCTCAGCATGCTTCCTGCAGATGCTCTGCTAAAACTTTCTCGTTTACTTGCTCTTGAAGACCATACTCAACTGACAGCGTCTATCGATGTCATATTGAACAATGTTATGTTCGTAGCGCCTTTGGTGCAGGCTGGTTTACCACCACCAAATTATTGCTCTTCTGAACTGATACATAGGTTGATGACCCTTACGGTTTCACACGGTCCCCCATCTTTTGCTTGTTAGCGTTTTACAACGAACGTTCATGTTCGTTATTGATGGTCTGTGGTAGTCATAGATCATAGGAAGAACTTACAGGCAGGATATTTTCTTTTATGAAAAACATATTCACGTTTTTGATTGCTGTGCTCATTGGCAGTGCATCATACCGTATCGATAGTTTTGCCTACGCAGACAATCGTACAGTGACATTTGATCAAGTCCTCGCAGATGCACTTGAACAGAGTCCAACAATGAAACAGATCGCGCAAACACGAGCAGCATACAGGGCGCAGCAAAAAGAACTTTCCCTTTTTGATAATCCTCAGTTGAGCGCAGAAATACGTCCTTATACTGCGCATCCAAGTGGCCTTGATCTTGAACATGAGGTTTCAATCGCGCAGCCACTGCGTCTTTCGAATTTTGGTGCTCGCCAGCATGTTGCTCGGTTAATAGCTGAGACTGCCGACATTGATACAAAGCTTTTGCTTGTGCAGTTTGAGCAGGAGCTTCTTTTGTCGTATGGGCGTGTATGGGCTCTGCAGGAGCGTGCACAATTCCTGTCAAAACTGATGAAGCGAGCCGATGGCCTGCTTGCAAAAGTCTCAACCGCAAACACAGGCGGATTACTTCCTGTGTCGACAAAACAGCTGATCCTTGCAGAGCAAAAGCGCTTGCGAGTTGAGCGTTCAGCAATACTTGCTGAACAAGATAAAGCTCTTGCAGTGCTTATAAAAAAAGCGGGTTCTAATCTTTCTCACACATCAGTTGCTGCAATCGCTCTAACCGCCCTTCCTTCAGATATTGTGATGGATGATGCAATACCACTGGTACAAAGGGTCAATGCAAAGTCTCACCTGGCTATAGAGCAGCATCGTCTTGCACGGCTTGATGCGTTTCCTCAATTCACGCCCCGTATCGCTTTCGATCATACAGCCGATGGTGATGATCGTATTTTAGTTGGATTGACCTTTCCGTTGCCATTATTTGACCGAAATCAACCAGAAAAGATTCAGGCTCAAGCGGAAGAAGCTACGCAACAAGCGATGAAAAAATATGTTGATGATGGAGTCTTACAGCACGAAGTGCGGCTGCTGACATCCAGTGCTCGCTCGTCGATGGCACAAGCACAGGCTCTGCATACGGATGTATTGCCAACCCTTGAGTCTGCATACACGGCAGCAGAGCGTGAAGTGTTTGCTGGTCAGGGATCTCCGCTGCAATTATGGCAAGTACTGACCGAGATGCGAGATTTACAGCAGCGCTATCTTGAGCTTTGGACACAAGCTCTTTCATATCGTACAGAGCTATCCATGCTCACAGGGAAAAGTTTTTAAGAAGGATATCATATGATTCATCGAGCAATTGCTCTTATCGCGTGTGTTCTGATGCTGAGCATCGTATCGTCATCTGTACAAGCGAGCGGCGGACACGATCATGGGCATGATCATGCCGAGCAAGCGCATGACCCTGAAAAAGGACCGCATCGTGGTCGGCTGCTTCGCGAGGGAGACTTTGCCCTTGAAGTGTCTATTTTTGAAGATGGGATTCCGCCCCAGTATCGTCTGTATGCGTACGAAGATGATGCACCCATTGATCCAAAATCTTTTAGTGCATCGATAGAGATTGAGCGCCCCTTCAGTGCGAAAGAGCAATTTTTATTTGCTCCACAACATGACTATCTTGTAGCTGACCGTGTCGTCGGTGAACCACATTCTTTCACCGTGCACGTGCATGCATCTTATAAAGAGCATTCATTTTCCTGGAGCTATGATTCATTTGAAGGCCGCACCACGCTCTCGGATGAAGCGTTGCAGGTTGCAGCAGTCGGTATTGATACTGTGCAATCTGCACAGATTCATACGATGACTGAAATCTATGGTCGTATACTGCCCAATGAAGATAAAGTTGCCCATGTATATCCTCGGTTTCCCGGTATTATCAAAGAAATTCGAAAAAAACTTGGTGATACTGTCGCAAAAGGAGATGTCCTTGCTGTTATTGAAAGTAATCAGTCTTTGCAGGTCTATGAGATACGATCGCAGCTTGCCGGCGCAATTGTAAAACGTCATGCCACTGTTGGTGAGTTCGCTCGTGAAGATAAAGAGCTCTTTATCGTCGCTGACTTATCAGAAGTTTGGGCTGATTTTCAAGTCTATCAGGATGATCAAGCTGCAATAGAAGTTGGTCAGGCGATTTCTATCGATGTTGATTCTCAACAAGAGCCACTGCAGGCTACCGTAAGCTATGTATCGCCGCTGACTGATACTGTCACGCAATCAAAAATGATTCGAGCTGTTATTGCGAATACTGATGCACTGTTACGCCCGGGATTGTTTATTTCTGGACATGTATCCAGCAAAGTGACAACGGTACCACGAGCAGTGAAGCGAGAAGCTATTCAAACATTTAGAGACTGGCACGTTGTTTTTTTGACTGATGGGCATACGTTTCAAGCGATGCCTGTTGAACTTGGAAAACAGGATAATGCATTCGTTGAGATAGTCTCTGGTATAGAATTGGGTGATCGTTACGTCAGTACGAATAGTTTTATCATTAAATCTGACATTGAAAAGCATGGAGCCACCCATGATCACTAACAAGGGAAGCCATGTTTAATCGAATCATATCATTTGCAATTGTTCATCGTTGGTTTGTCATCTTGATGACCAGTGTCATGGCCGTACTTGGTGTTTTTGCATATCAGGTGCTGCCGATTGATGCCGTACCTGATATTACCAACGTCCAGGTGCAAATTAATACCGAAGCCCCTGGCTATACCCCATTTGAAGTTGAGACTCGACTTTCTTTTCCGATTGAAACTGCGCTTTCTGGGTTACCAAAGCTCGATTATACGCGTTCATTATCACGCTATGGATTATCTCAGGTTACTGTTGTCTTTCAGGATGGTACTGATATCTATTTTGCTCGACAGCTGATTGCGCAAAAGCTGCAAGAAGTGCGTGATAATCTTCCACCAGGAATGACGCCAACTCTTGGTCCTATCGCAACTGGCCTTGGTGAAATTTACATGTATACAGTTGAAAATGACACACGTGATACGACAGCTGCATTTTCCCCTGTCGATCTTCGTACTGCACAAGATTGGATTGTGAAGCCACAGCTACGAACTGTACCGGGTGTTGTTGATGTGAATTCTATAGGGGGGTATCAAAAGCAGTTTCATGTCACTCCAAAGATGGAGAAAATTCTCTCTCTTGGTCTTACGTTGGCTGATCTTGTACAGACGATTGCTCAGAGCAGTGAAAATGTTGGTGCTGGTTATATAGAAAAATATGGTCAGCAGTATCTTGTTCGTGCGCCAGGACAGATGACTTCACCTGAGGATATTGAATCTTTGGTAGTAACAACTCGTGAAGGTCGTCCAATTTTCATGAAAGAAATAGCGACGGTTGGTCTTGGTGAAGAGCTGCGCACTGGTGCTGCCACTGAAAACGGACAAGAAGTAGTACTGGGCACAGTCTTTATGCTGCTTGGCGAGAATAGTCGCGCAGTTTCTGAGCGTGTTGCTCGAAAAGTGGCAGATATTAGCGCATCTTTACCACCTGGTATGGTAATAAAGACTGTCTATAATCGAACGACACTTGTCGACAGCACAATCCAAACTGTACAAAAGAATCTTTTAGAGGGAGCCCTCCTTGTGATTGCGGTTCTCTTTATTTTTCTTGGCAATGTGCGAGCTGCAATTATTACTGCTTGCGTCATTCCGCTCTCAATGTTGTTTACTATTTCAGGCATGGTGAGTTCTCGTGTGAGTGCCAATCTGATGAGTCTTGGTGCTATTGATTTTGGTCTTATTGTTGATGGCTCATTGATTATTGTTGAACATTGTATGAGTAGTCTTGCTCGAGAGCAGCATACACGAGGACGTCCTTTGACACTCCAAGAGCGATTGACCACTGTTTTTGATGCATCAAAAGAAGTTCGCCATGCAACGATGTTCGGTGAAATCATCATCATGATGGTATACGTACCGATTCTTGCTTTAACGGGGATTGAGGGAAAAATGTTTCATCCAATGGCGATCACAGTCATGATGGCATTGCTTGGAGCATTAGTGCTTTCGTTGACCTTTGTGCCCGCTGCGGTAAGCATCTTTGTGAAAGGACCTTTTCCTTCACACCAAGGTTTTGCAGTACAAACAATCCGCTCGTACTATGAGCCGTTGCTACGACGCACATTGCAACGACCTGGTCGTACCGTTGGTGCAGCTGTAGGTTTATTTCTGTTGAGTGCTGTGCTGAGTATGCGTCTTGGATCGGAGTTTATCCCTAGTCTGGATGAAGGTGATGTTGCCCTCCACGCACTGCGCATACCAGGAACATCTCTTTCACAAGCAGTTCTGATGCAGCAAGCACTTGAAGAGCGAATTCGTAAGATACCTGAAGTCTCTCATACTTTTACAAAAATCGGCACTGCCGAGATTGCGACAGATCCGATGCCGCCGAGTGTTGCTGATGGATTTGTTATTATGAAACCTCGTCAGGCCTGGCCACAACCATCGAAGTCCAAGACAGCGCTTGTTGCTGAAATTGAGCAAGCTGTTTCACAGATTCCAGGCAATAACTATGAATTTACGCAGCCCATTCAAATGCGAATGAACGAGCTTATTGCTGGTGTGCGTAGCGATGTTGCTGTGAAAGTATTTGGCGATGACATGGATCAGCTCTTAGAGCAAGGACAAGCTGTTGCAAAGCTGCTTGCCACTATTTCTGGAGCTGCTGATGTGAAAGTTGAGCAGGTTACAGGACTTCCGATGATTAGCATTGAGCTTAATCGTAAACGTCTTGCGCGATTTGGAATCTCGATGCATGACGCTCAACAGACTGTCAGTACTGCTCTGGGTGGCTCAGTTGCTGGTGAACTCTATGAAGGTGATAAGCGATTTCAGATTGTCGTGAGGCTTGCAGAAGCACAGCGTTCAGACATTGATAGTTTAGGGCGCTTGCCGATCGCCCTACCCGCTGCAGTCACACATATTGAGCAGCTCTCTTCAGCTGAGCACGAAGATGAGCCATTGCGATCTTTTATTCCCCTCTCAAGTATTGCTGATATCAAGCATGTGACGGGACCAAATCAGATTAGTCGAGAAAATGGTAAGCGCAGAGTTGTTGTAACGGCAAATGTCAGAAATCGAGACCTTGGAAGTTTTGTCGCAGCGGGTCAAGCACTTTTACGATCAGAGTTACGCTTACCACCTGGTTATTGGCTAACATGGGGTGGTCAGTTTGAACAGCTCATTTCAGCCAAGCAGCGGCTTACCCTGGTCATACCTGCAACCTTACTCTTGATTATTATGCTGCTGTATTACTCTTTTGGCAGTCTCAAGCCTGCACTTCTTGTTTTTTCTGGTGTGCCACTTGCTTTATCGGGCGGAATATTTGCCCTCTACCTTCGTGGTATACCGTTGTCAGTGTCTGCTGCAGTGGGTTTTATCGCTGTCTCTGGAGTTGCTGTGCTCAATGGGCTTGTCATGATCACAGTGATTCGCAAAGCACTTGAAAATCATCACCATCACAGTGAAGCAATTATTACAGGTTCTCTTGAACGTCTCAGACCAGTCATTATGACAGCACTCGTCGCTGCGCTCGGATTTATTCCCATGGCGCTCTCGACTGGTGCAGGAGCTGAAGTGCAAAAACCGCTCGCAACAGTTGTGATAGGAGGTATTATCACATCAACAGCATTGACTTTGATTGTACTGCCCGCATTGTGTTTGCTTTTTCTATCGGGAGAAAAAACTGGTACAAGGTAACTCAGATTGTTAATAAAACATACCAATCTACCAAGTAAAAACCCACTCAGCCTGCTAAGTATTGACAGGAATATATTATAATTTTTTAAATTTAGTAGTCTGAAACTAAATCGCTAATCCGACTTTTCCTATATAAGATAAGTTTTATTACCTTTAGCACGCATCAAGCTAAAGGCTTTCAACGCCTACTTACTCGTAGACCACTATGAATTGTAATCGAATTAAAAATTAATGATTTACAACCAACATCGGAGGAAGGAAAGGTCTAAAGGCATCAACCGGCCAGCGTACTGTCCCAATTCCTAGCATCGATTTTTTATAACACTCAGTGCATCTCCTACAAAATTCTTTTAAGGAGTAGATATAGTTAATCCGTAGAGATTTGATAGAGGAAAGCACAAAGATTCTTCTCTCTCCAAGACGCTTCTTTGGAGAGTGTGCGCGGTTAATTTGTTGATTCAGAAGCAATTCTTTAGACGGTATTAATTTCTTCTCACTGTGCCTGGCTTGATTTGCAAGCTTTTCTTTTTCTCTAATTTTCTGAATTATAATTTGCTTACAGTCACCTTGATGTCCAAATGCTGCAATCAAAGCATTTGGTTCAAGAGTAATCTTATGTAAGGTCACACTTTCCGATGACAGCTTATTTAAGATTTTTACTTCGTCTTTTTGGTTTAGATACAAAGAAGGAAGCTTTTTAATAGATGGAAGTTGAATCCAAGGGATACACGGGCTTTCTTTCTTCTCAGATATAAATTGATTCCAACTTGAAGCCCCTGGATAATCATCGATTGATTCTACAAGATTAGCTCGCGCTGGATTGGCATATAGATACGCAACTCTATCGATAGCCTTATCGATGTCGAGAATTTGTGCAAGGACTGCGTCACCTTCCCAAAGTGAAAGTCTCCTTTTGCCGAAAAGACGCTTGAAAGTATCAGTAACTTTTTTTTGGATTTCTTGATAAAAATGAACTGTGGCTAAAGGGCATTTGGCGATTATAATGATGTGAATGTGATTGCTCATCCACAGGTAATGGCAAAGTGTTACCTTATTATCCCTTTGCGCTCTTGCAATAATCCCGTTAAGGAGAGTGTTTATTAGTGGGCTAGGACGAAACGGTAAGCCTTCTTTAACTCTTAGGATTAACTCGTAGGGTCTTCCAGGTTGAATGTGTCTTCGGGTTCTTGGCATTGTACTGACTGTTCGTCGTACCAGCTTTGGAAGTTGCCAAAATAGTTACCTTGTACCAGTTTTTTTAGAGAATTTATTTTTGGCTAGCTTCGAGCTCTGCAATGATATGTTCTGCCAAGAAATCAAAAAAGTCGAGGACTGAAAGGATTCCTTGAATCGCTTCTGCTTCGTCAACTATAGGAATATGTCTATAACCACTTTCACACATCATATTTAAAACATGTGAAACAGTAGAGCTTCTGAGTGCAGTTTTTGGAGAAGTCGTCATACAAGCACCAACGGTAACCACATCAACAGTAGTACCTACCTCGCTTACATACTGAAGGAAATCTCTCTCGGTAAATATCCCAGAAGCTTTCTTTTTATTAGCGCCGACCATAACACAGCCAACTTTCTTGGCACTCATTAAGGTCACAACTTCTTTCAGTGTTGCTGATTCTAGTACCCAGAAAGGATTCTTTGGTTTTAGTTCACTCACTGGAGACAAGAAAAAAAGATCGATTGAATTCTCGTCAAAGAATGTACTGAATTCATCTGCAACGACTTTTTTTGTAAGTGCCTTATAAAGATAATCGAGTATATCTTTAACAGAGATGACGCAAAGTTTTGAATCAGATTCAATAATACCAAGGTGCCTAAAACCTCCGACCGACATTGAATAGATAGCACGAGCAATACTCGCATAATACATCTGAGTCTGAAGCGGCGATGACATTTTTTTACTAACGGGCATCAAAAGGAACTCATGTCCGAATTCAGCAAATCCTTTCATGACATCTCTTTCGGTGAATATCCCAAGATATTCAGTATCATTAGCAGAGATAATAACGCTGCCAAACTTCTGGTCTACCATTAACTTGATCGCATCACGTACAGAAGTATTAGGACGAATAGTGATAGCTTTTTTAGGATGCAATAACTTTATTTTTGCGTCGAGAAACTGCCTCTTTATTATACTTTTTAGCGGAAATTTTTTCATGATTATTCTAAAGACAAGTAGATTATGAACTGAACATATACTGTGCTGTCATGTTAAATATTATGAGTACGATACTATTTGAACGAAACTCTTAAAAGACTCAATTTAGTATCACCCTGACGGGCTCATTAATGACCTGCACTGCATTGGCAAACAATCTGATTTACAATTTTGATACTGTAGTTAGAAAACTACTTGGTACGGGGTAACTTTGTATCCCATATTAAGTCTTTAGAATAACTAGATAATCCGAGTTACCCTGTACCAAGTAATCTTCCTTCCCATGGACAGTGATAATGATATTTTTTTTGTATGTGACTGATTA
>JBILLA010000096.1:0-9176 GCA_044376365.1 Bdellovibrionota bacterium
AAGGCTAACGCCAGTGGTGAGCAGCGTCCCAAGAGTGCGTGATACACGCGCAGTGACAATCTTTGTGTAAAGATTTCCGATAAGGGGCATCTTGAGCACAATCATATCAAAGGTTTTTTGACCTTCTTCAGATTTCTTCCATGCAGTAAAGCCATAGACAATCGCAACAACACCACCAATGATAAGCCACCAATATCCAGTGAGCGCCGCTGAGATTCCTAACAGGATACGTGTGGGTAGGGGAAGCACCGCACCCTGTTTCTGAAAGATTTCTACAATCTGTGGCACCACAAAAGTGAGTAGACCTATCACGACGAGGGTACAGAAACAGAACATAAGAATCGGATAGAAAAGGGCTGATGAAATTTTACGCTTCAATTCTGCCTGCGCTTCTAAGTAGTCAGCCATATTATCAAGGACTGCATCGAGTGTTCCTGACTCTTCACCAGAGGCCACCATGTTAATATAGAGCGACGAAAAAGAAGTTGGATAGCTCTTTAAGGCTTTTGCAAGCGAGGTTCCCTCTTCAACTTTTTCTTTGATTGATAAAATAATGCGCCGAGTTACAAGGCTGTCAGTCTGATCGACCAAAGCTTGTAGTGACGAGACAAGTGGAAGTCCAGCACCGACAAGTGTTGCAAATTGCCGTGTAAGGACAGTGAGCTCTTGAGCCTTAATTCGATTCGACTCAAAGAGCTTATTGATATCAATAGAAGTAATATTTTTCTTATCGTTGCTACCTTCACGAATATCGGTCACATAAAGGCTTTGACTTTTTAGCTTTTGGCGAGCGGCACGAGTTGAGTCAGACTCGATAGTCCCTTTGATAGACTTTCCTGCTTTCGTGAGTGCAGCGTATTCAAAAACAGGCATAGCAATCTACTATTCTATACTAACTCTTCATGAGTCATTGAAACGACTTCCTCAAGTGATGTTTCCCCCTGAAGTATCTTCATTGCACCATCAAGACGCAGCGTTTGGAACCCCCGTTTCTGTGCAGATTGCTTGATGGTATTTGAGTCCATACGTTGCAAAATAAGGGTTCTAATCTCATCGTCTATAATAAGCAGTTCGTGAATCCCAGTCCTGCCGAGGTAGCGATTACCATGACAGGTCTCACAAGGGGCGCTACCCGGACGGTACGCAATACGACTTGGTGCCGTTGCTGGATCGAGTCCGAGCTCAACAAAGGTTTCATTCGAAAGCTCGTATGGCTCTTTGCAGTGAGGACAAAGCTTTCGAACAAGTCGTTGCGCTAATACTGCAAGGAGGGAAGAAGAAACAAGGAACGGTTCAATGCCCATATCAATCAATCGAGTAATAGCACCAGCTGAATCATTGGTATGGAGAGTTGAAAGTACAAGATGACCTGTTAAAGATGCCTGGATGGCTATCTCAGCTGTTTCAGTATCACGGATCTCACCGACCATCACGACATCAGGATCCTGTCGCAAGATAGCACGCAAGCCAGAGGCAAAAGTAAAGTTAATCTTTGGGTTCACTTGCATCTGACCAACACCTTCAAGTTGGTATTCAATCGGGTCTTCAACGGTCAAAATATTAAGATCTGTTGTATTGATTTTCGTCAGACACGAATAGAGTGTTGTGGTTTTACCTGAACCAGTAGGACCAGTAACCAGAAAGATACCATTAGGTTTTTGAATCAGCTTTTCAATGATCTCTAAATTTTTTGACGATACACCAAGCTGGGTTAAGTTTAGAACCGTTGCCGATTTATCAAGCAGACGCATTACTACACGCTCACCAAACTGCGTTGGAATCGTTGACACACGAATATCAACATCACGACCAGCGATCTTTAATCCAATACGACCATCCTGAGGCAATCGTTTTTCAGCGATATTGAGTCCAGCCATAACCTTGACCCGAGAAATAATCGGTGCCTGAAATGCCTTATCAGCCTTTGTGATATCATAGAGTACACCATCAATACGGAATCGAACCTTTACAGACTCTTCAAATGATTCGATGTGAACGTCGGAAGCTCGCTTCACATTTGCTTGAAAGATAATGGTATTTAAAAAATTGATGATTTTTGCATCGTCATCACCCGTATCGGTGACATCAATTTTAAGCTGCTGTTCAAATTCGTTGAACTGATTTTCATCTGTCGTTGTAGAGAGAGCGCTTGATCGATCTTCCATGAGGGTCGTACGAATAGCGTTGATAGCTTTCGTGATCTCATCTTGTGTTGTAACGACAACTTCGTAAGGCCTATTATAGCATACTGCTAACTGATCGATTGCATGATATTCAAGGGGGTTTGCTGTAGCGATACGTACTAATTGTTCGTTGCCGTCATAGGGTATCGTAAAATACTGTCGCCCCCAGCTTCCAACAATCCTGTCAAAATCACCGATCTTGAGGTCACGCGGTGGATTTGGTTGTGGGAGCCGCTCAAGGAATGGAAGTTTGAGGCTGTCGGCAAGTTCTTTCATCTACCTTTTCATCCACAATTTCTTACCAAGATTCATGACCTCAAAAGGTGAGAGGGTATAAAAAGTCAGAGAGCCTTGTTGAGCACTTGTTGCAGTTTGGCGGTCAGCATAGGTACCAACCTGTGTCAGATCGAAGGACTGATCGCCACTCTCATAGCGAAACTGCTGGTGATCAGTGAAAAATTGGAGCGCTTGCGTACTACTACCAGAAGGAACTTCAATACCGAATACACCAGAAGATGGGTTTGGACTAAAGGGAAGCCGCTCCATACCTTCAACTTTTTGCGCTTTAAAAAGGACGACTCGTTTTTGTGGAGCCTCGGGGCCTTTGTTACTCAAACTTGATGTCAGTGCCTTTGGAAACTTAGGAGCAACTTTAAGTTGAATGACACCTGGTGAATCCGTTGTAAACTCTTTGGTAACAGATGCTGCCGCTGGAGCCGTGCCAGTTTGCGCATTGGAAGCACTCTCAGTTGGTGGGAGGATCGTCGTAGGTTTTGTTCCATCAAAATCACGGATATCAGTGACTTTATCCATTTTATCACTTCGAAGTACGTTCGATCTGTCGGGAAGGCTCTTTTGTTTTTCAAGCTCATCCGCCATGTCACCCGAACGCTCTTTAGAGACGTCACGAGCATCATATTGATCTTGAAGAATGCGGGGAGTAATAAAGATAAGGAGATTTGTCTTTTGAGTCTGTGTATTAGAGCTTTTGAAGGCCCAACCAAGGACAGGGATATCTTTGAGGAAGGGAACACCACTATCTGAATCATTTTTGGCATCAGCCATAAGGCCACCAATAACAACCATCTGACCATCTTTCGCAATAATGCTTGTTTCACTGGTACGAATAGAAGTTGTAGGGCCAAGCTCAGGGGACTGAGAAGCAATGCTACTGACTTCAGTGAATAGCTTAAGATTTACAAATGATTCAGAGCTAATCTGTGGTGTCAGTCGAAGCGTAATACCAACATCTTGTCTTTCGATCTGGTTAAATTGGTTGTTGATATTTTGTAGATCTGTTGAGCGGCCAGAGATAAAAGGAACGTTCTGACCAACGACTATCTGTGCTTCTTCGTTGTCAGTAGTTAGAATATTAGGGGCACTCAAGATATTAATATTTGAATTACTCTGCGCAGCAGTCAAAAGAACTGACTGCGTCGGTATGACAATCCCGCCAGGAAGTTTCAGACTTCCTTTGCTCGCAGCAGCTACCGAGAACCCTGAAATAGCAGACGGGTTACTAAAAAGGGTTGTTAAACTATTTTGTGAGGTACCAAAATCATTCTTTACTGCAACGCCACCATCGGCCCCACCACCTGATGTGAGCCAATCAAAACCGTAATCTGCAGTATCATCTGCACGCACTTCAAGGAGCATAGATTCAACAAGAACTTGACGACGTTTGATATCGAGTTGCTGTAGAAGCGATTTAATTTTTTCGTACTCAGCTTTTCCTGCATTGATAATCAGGGTATTCGTAGAACGATCGGCAGTTATAGACATGTTTTTGCCGAACTGTACTGAAGTCGGAGCTTGTGGTTGAGGCTGTGTCTCTGTACGGGAACGACCAGGTGTTCGTTGTTGGCTGCCGATACGATCCTGTGTTCGATTAAACTGAGTACCTCGCGTACGCATACTGCCATCTTCACTACCCATATCAAGGAGGTTGCTGCCAGTCGTCTGACCGCCTCCACCACCGCTTGACTGGCCACCCATAAGCCCTGCAAGGGTTTGAGCAAGCTCATCAGCTTTGGCGTGTTGGCACTTGTAAACATAGAAACGATAGCCTGAAAGATCCTGCTCGCTATCGAGCTGAGAAATGAGTGCTCGAATCCGCGCAGTAGTTTCATCATCTGCAACAACAAGGATGGAATTGGTGCGCTCATCAGCGATAATTTTTGGCTCTAATGTTTTTGAAGAGACTGCGCCGCCAGCCGGAGCTTGGGTTCCACCTGTAGCAGGAGCTCCGCCCTCATTGGGTGGAATCACACCACCCTGAGAATTCGTGTTAAGACGTGCACGAAGAAGATCTGAACCTTGAGCAGCTCCGCCAGCACCTGAGTCACCCTTGCCACTTTGCTCACCAATACCAAGTACTTCAGCAAGCTTCTTTTGAATATCAGGTGCATCAGCATTTTTAATTGGGATGATGGTCATCTCGCGGTTTGAGAAAGGCACATCAACGGTATTAAGAATATCAACAAGGCGAGACACGTTGTCTTCGTAGTCGATCATAAGAAGAGAATTCGTGCCGCCGTAAGCGCTCACTAAGCCATCAGGGGATACAAGCTGTGCAATCACTTCACGAGCTTCCTCTGCTGCAATATATTTCAGGTTAAGAATACGGGTTACAACTGCATTGCTGCGAGATGATTGCCCATCACCTTTAATAGTAGGAATAGTTGATTGTTTCGCTTCTTTGGAGGGGACAATCTTCCAGAGGTTCTCTCCAAGTGGGACAGGGCTAAAACCTTTAAGAGCTAGTACAGAATCAAGGATTTTTAAGGACTCTTCTGCACTGACTTTCCCAGGAAGATAGATCGATACTTTCCCTTTCACCCGTTCATCGAGGATATAATTTCGCTTTGTTTTCTTACTAAAGATCCTAACAACAGCAGCAATGTCTGCGTTCTTAACATTGATCTCGGTCTGATTAGGATCGATAGCACCAGAAGATGAAGAATCTTGTTGGGCAGGAACTGCTGCGGCTGGTTTTTCTATGGTAGGCTGGTCTGCGTCGCTCTCCTCAATCTGTTCAGCCTCAAGGTCAATGGGTTCCGCTAGACCTGGCGTGTCAGGCATTGGTCGTCGTCGCTGTGCAGAAACAGGATGAGGAGCACTCCAAAGCAGAGCTATAAGTACAATGATAGTGGTGGCATTAAAACTTCTTCTCATCTAGCGAATCTGATATCTGTACTCTTTCTGCTCTCTATTGCGTTCCAATGATACAGCAATAGAGCGCTCTTCTTTTAATGTTTCAAATAGTCTCATTGCTTGGGATATGTCCGAAAGACTATTTCCGTTGATTGTCTTAAGAATATCACCATTCTGAAGGCCAATTTTTTCATACATGCTGCCCGCCTTAATAGAGAACAGTCTGAGTCCAATCGATTTTCCGTCCTTAAAATAGGGTACTGCGCGCGCTTGCGTTAGCAGTAAAGGCAAGTTCTGAAGGGCAGCATCAAGCTCTTTTTGATCAACAACAAATTCAAGGCCGTCGCCTCCAGTCCCACTGCTTGGAGGAGCAAAATCAGGCGCATCGTCAATGGTCAAGAACTCTGTTTGACCTTGTCTATTAATCTCGACCTTATCAGGGAAGATTTGAACCAGATTTGCGTCACCAAAAATAGTATCACCAATATTAAAGACATCCTGCACTTTCTTTTTGTCATCTTCAATAATGGCATAGGGCGCTTCGCCTGGAGCTAGAAAGGTTCCAATAAGCACAAGGGGTAGCTTTGTCTTAGGCTTTACTGCAACTGGTGTTGCTGATTTGACACCGATAGGCCCGAAAACATTTTTCTCAGAGATTACCGATACATTCGATTGCGGCGGTGCATTTGCAGCATCAAGGCCCTGTTCCTGCATTGACTCTATGGTGCGGGTGAAGGTGAGTTTCTGGGTTTTTACAAAGAGGTACGCATTGATTCCCTGAACAACGGTAATCGTAATAAGTGCAGTAATGAGGATAACGATACCCCAACGAACATAGATAAGTGCTCCCTCAACGGAAGTTTTCTTGAGTGCTCGTCGCAAAAGCGAACGATAGTAATCAATATTTTGAAGAGACGATAGTTCTACCACAGTTTCTGATACTTTAGCCTACGCAGGCAGGGTGAACAATGTCGAAAGATCAGGGCGCTTACTCAACTGTGAGTAGGAGCCGTGACCCGATGCGCGCACTGGAAACGGTTTGATTCGTTATGATTGTTACAGTGCCTAATGATGAGAGCTCAAGATCCCCTGTTGAAAAGCAGTTCGATTGCTGATTTGGAAGGATTACGTCTTTGAGCTGCAGAATGACTTTGCCTTGGGAAGGGCTCATTGCAGCAGCTATAGCTCCGGTGACCGCTGAAGAAATCTCTTGGTTAAAGACTAGGCCTATCTCTTTGCGCTCGAAATGGTTTGGAAGCGGTGAGCGATTACATTCGATTTTCATGAGGCGAGGCATGTCGCTTAGAGCTTGCGCAAGGGGAATCCCCTCCGGAACCTCAGAGGCACTATCAGTTGCGCCAGGGGACTGGATGGGCAGTGCCTTAATCTGCGTTTCGAGGGTTGCAGCAGTTGATGCTTCTCGAAGTTTGGCAGCTTCATCGAGCGATTTTTTTTCATAGAAGTGCTGAATTCGTTTTTCGGCTGCGAGCAGATCTTCAAGGACTTCTTTTTTATTTTCAAGCGCAGCTTGTTCGTATGGAGAAGATGGGTACTCTTTGAATAATCGGTTAAAAAGATCAAGTGCTCGATTCAGAGGAGCAGGATCTCGCCCTACGCCTGTAAAGCTTAGCTGAGCTGTTCGTGCAGCACGGTAGAGCATGTACGAAGCGGAAGGGTGCTTTGGGCGAAGGCGCACAAATGATTCGTACGCTCGCGAGGCTTCGGTATATTCACCAGCTTCAAACATACAGTCGGCAATTTTAATCTCTGCAAAATCAACAGAGCTACTATTTGGATAGCCAGTCTTGAGCGCTTCAAAGTTTTGGCGAGCTAATCTGTAGAGCTCGCTCTTAAAATACTTTTTACCATCTTCAAGGAGCTGCTGCTCTGGTGTATCCAGAGCTATCTCGCGCTGCTCTTTCTCTGTTTTATCCATGAGCTCAGTTGCTTCATCTGGACTATGAGATGAACAGGCGCTCAAGAAAGTGAAGGCACAACAGAGTGCTATGGATTGTATCGCTCGCATATGGTGAACAGAGTTTTACCGAACTTGGCGATAAAGTAAAAGTCGTTTCTTTTACAGCGGATTATTTTAGTAGGATGTCGAGTCAAAGGTGCCGTATACTCGATAAGAGTCATTCTAAGGTTATAAGGGTGTTGATGAAACGTTTTACTGCGGTGGTTTTTTTGTGCATTTGTAGTCTGTGGTCGTCGCCTGCGTTAGCCCTTGATTTTGATGGTGACGGTATCGATGACCTCACACTGGTCTCTATCAATGCTAATAAATCACTATCCTGGCGTTATCAAAGTTCTCGCACACAGCGAGTTGTCGCGCTGGGGCGCCATGGTGTTGTTGGTAATGATCTTATTCCTGGGCGTTGGGCTACTTCTCTTACCCCTGTACTTGGAGTTATCAGCGCTGATACGACTGATAAAACGCTTTGGCAATTTAAGACTCGATCAACTCCATCTGCAAACTCCAAGAGGAACCTTTTTAGCTTTGGAAGTAAAAACGCGCTCGTGATGAGTGGTGCTGATTTTGATGGCGATGGTATTTTTGATCCTCTCACTATTGATCAGCAAGATGGGCAACTTCTTTGGAGTCGCTCTTCGGTTGCCTCTGAGACAGAGCCAGATCCTGCATCGACTAATTTTGGAACAACTGGAGACTTGCCCTTTATTTGGCACCGAGCAAACGCAACAGCGCAGTATGCAGTGCTCAAACACCAACATACTGGTGGCGGCACGATTGAGATCATGGACATAAATAATCAGGTTCGATCTATCACTCTCGGTTCTATTCCTTTTTATTCCGAACCTCCGCAAACAATTGTTGTAGGCCGTAAAACCTACCTTGTCTTTAGCTATAAAGGCTTCCAGAAAACCTACCTTACTATCTATCGCGAAACAGGCTCTGTTATCCGATCTGTGACGCTCAATGGCACTGGAACTATACTCGTGGGGAATTTTGATAAGGCTACAAGCGGTCAAGAAGTAGCTCTGCATACGGGCGGCGACCTGTTGGTAGCATCAATATTCTCTCCTACTGTAAAACGAAGACGTGCTGCTGCAGGTATTCCAGTTGATGAAAGTAATAGTCAAAGTGTTGGTACCTTTGGAAATATTGTTGAAGATACGATCGCTGCCTCGTGTGAGCGTCATAATCCAAACGATGGCTATAAGCGAGCATTTATTTGGAAGCCAAACTCTGACACGCAACGTTTTGCAGTTGCAGTCTTGCCACATTCATTTACTGGCAGTACTAAAGATATTGAGATCTTTCGTGCGGATACAGGTGTCTACATACGCTCTATTGTGAGCAAGGGATGCAGCAATCCTGATGATGAAGGTGTGCGGTGCGCCTATCAGGAGCGAGAGCTTACAGGACAAGAGTACCGCGCGCAGTATGGCTCCATACTGCTCAAAGCGTACCGTAAGGATGGAAGCTGCGCAGTCTTTACCCTTAAAGACCCCTCGAAGCGTATCGATTGAGGGGAATCAACCCCTTAGTTATCTCTCAACCAGATATAAAGGTCTGAGACAGGATTACCAGTAGATAAGTTACGCAGTCCGTACGTCGATTCAGGAGGAGTATTTTCTGTGAATTGATAGTAGTAAAAACGCTCTATCCCAGGAACTTTCTCTTTCAGGAACGGCCATGTGCGTTCAACATATCGCTGCTGCAAATTTACACCACGCTCGCCTGATTCAGTGACCCAGATAGCTTTATTGATATCTTTCTTGAGGAAGTCCTGTATGCCGCCTCGGACCAAACGCTCAAACTGCTCTCCGTAGTAATGGATGGCATACACATCAACAGCATCAGCAACACCTGCTGCA
>JBILLA010000097.1:0-9148 GCA_044376365.1 Bdellovibrionota bacterium
TAACAATTGCCATAATGATGATTGTTTGAGCTGTAGGCCCCTGAAGGCTTCCAAGAAGTTGACGCAGCGGATTCTCCCAGGGCATGCCAGCTGCAAAAGCATTGACTGGTGCCGTAGAAGCCGTTGCGATGCCAGTTAAAACGATAACTCTTAATTCTCTTCCTGTTAGTTTATTCATGATGAATATCTCTCCACTGTCTTTGAAAATCAAAGCCTCAAAGCCTAAGGCTTGAGTTCTTATAGAGCAGGAATCTACACCTAATTTCAGAAGAGGGGGGGGTCACCTAACTGGTACACCTACCCGGTACACCGACTCGCTACTTGCGCTTAAATCCTCTCGGCTCCATAGAGCCATGCTAATTGATTGATTAGAGAGGCAATTTTAGAAAAACTTAAAAAATGAGTGTTTTTGGAAAGATTTTTTTGACTAAGAAATACGAAACTTTATACTTACTAAGTCATCTCGGTGCGTTGTGACACCATAACGAGATAAGAGAGGGCGTAATTTATTATGAATAACGATAGCGAAAAAGAAAAAGAGATTGAAGAGATTCAAAGAAGAATGGAGTATTTAAAAAATACTGATCAGATCTCTATCTCTGAAAAAATTGCTATCACAAAAAAAGCTCTTGAAATTATTGAAAAGAGCGAATCAGAAAAAGAGGCAGTACAATGAGCATACAACAACATGTTTTAAAAGAAATAGCACAAAGCTCGCTAGGGTCTTTAAATAAAACTGGGCAGGTCGCAGTATTTGAGCAACTTGATTCGGATGTTCAAGCTATGTTTGCAAAAGGTGTTATTGACAGAATGACCCCCGAAGAAAGAAGAAATTTTCTTTTACAGTATCCTGAAGTCCCTGCAAGTAGTGCACAACCTGAATGTCAAGAAATTACTCTTCAAGGTTCGCCAGCTATAGAGATTCATGTTCAAGTTAATGGGCAAACAGTTCGCGCCGTTTTATCAGATGCCTCGTTTAAGAAGAGTCGCACTAATCAAAATTCATATGCCGAAGGATTAGGTGGACGACTTGCAACGCGGGAAGAGAATATTGCTGTAGCTAATGCTCTTTTAGAGAAAGAAGAGCAAGGAAATCTTAACCCAGCAGAAGCAAAATTGCTAAAAACATACCGCGAAAAATGGGTGAGAGATTCAGAAGGTGGGCTCGACGTTGATGGTCGTCGCGTTAACGACGGCAACGGTCTGGACGACTACGCCGGTCCTAGCTACGGTGTGTTGGTTGTTCTCTCCCTCGCGGAATCAAAATAATTGATCGTTGATGCTTGGATTCTTGGCATAAATGGATCTTGATTTTTTGATCCTTGGTATTTTCGAAAATTTTTTTCTTTGTTCCGAACGTTTAATTCGGTAGACTGATCTCATCTTGGTAATGTAGAGGCGCTCAAGGGTTCCTCTCCTGAGGTCGTTCCCACACTTGTTCCTGGCGCAGGGCAGTTCTCTATGCAACATCTCTCATAAGCTGTTCATATGCATTATTGATTGCTACTGAGCGCTGCTTTGCAATTTTTTGGAGAGCTGGGTCTAGTGTTGCAAGCTTATCTGGATATTAACTGGTACAGGGTAACTTTCAATATGATTTAACCTACTAAAAGTATTATATAATTCAAGTTACCTTGTACCAATTAAATATATAATTAAGTGAGTAAAAACACTGAAAAGTAAGGGTATTTTAGGGGTAAAACGGCACTGGCGGAAACCTAGTGTTTTTGGTCAAGTAGGCCAAAAAAGCTACTTAACAATAATTGTTAAGTATTGACATATATGATACGATATAAACAGTGAACAATTATTCATCTAGGAGACACCCATGAACGTAAATCTAGGAGATACACTCGATCAATTTATTACCGATCTTCTTCAAAGCGGTCTATATCAGTCACAAAGTGAGGTAGTTCGTGAAGGTCTTCGACTCCTCAAAGAGCGTGAAGATCTCCGAAAAGTCAGACTTGCCCAATTACGTGGTGAGATCGATAAAGGAATACAGCAACTTGATAGTGGTGATTATCAAACTCACGATGAGGCATCCCTGAAAAAAGTTTTTCAAGATAGTAAAACCAGAGGACGCAAAAAACTTGCCGATAAAAAGACTCGCGCTGCATGAAACATTTTCGTCTCGCCTCACAAGCTCAAATAGATCTCGACGATATTTGGTTATTCATTGCTGAAGATAGCTCTGATGCTGCTGACCGATTTCACGATCTACTGCTATCTAAATTCTTAATACTAGCAGAGCAACCCATGATCGGTCGCTCCAGAGAGGATTTACGCCCCGATCTTCGAGGCTTCGTTACTGGCAATTACGTTATTTTCTATAGAGACACGCCTGAACACATCGAGATCGTGAGGGTGTTACATGGCGCTCGTGATATTGAAAACATTTTTTAACAGCCTCGCCCTCTTTTAAGCCCTAACCCTAATTTCCTTTCTGGATCTTTTTCGATCACTTATGCGCGAGATCGTACTTTATTCATCAGCGAATCCTATAGTCCTCGGCCACCCCTTCTAAGCTTGCGTTGTCGCTCTTGAACTAAAGAAAGCTCCCTTCTAAGCTCCAGCTCGTTTTCGGGAGAGTAGATCTTGGTACAGGGTAACTTTCAATATGATTCCAAAAACAGCAGCTGCGCATTTACGGAAAAATGACCCTGCCTCACCCACACAAAAGGTCAGTCCCGCTATAACAATTGCCATAATGATGATTGTTTGAGCTGTAGGCCCCTGAAGGCTTCCAAGAAGTTGACGCAGCGGATTCTCCCAGGGCATGCCAGCTGCAAAAGCATTGACTGGTGCCGTAGAAGCCGTTGCTATGCCAGTTAAAACGATAACTCTTAATTCTCTTCCTGTTAGTTTATTCATGATGAATATCTCTCCACTGTCTTTGAAAATCAAAGCCTCAAAGCCTAATGCTTGAGTTCTTATAGAGCAGGAATCTACACCTAATTTCAGAAGAGGGGGGGGTCACCTAACTGGTACACCTACCCGGTACACCGACTCGCTACTTGCGCTTAAATCCTCTCGGCTCCATAGAGCCATGCTAATTGATTGATTAGAGAGGCAATTTTAGAAAAACTTAAAAAAAGAGTGTTTTTGAAAGATTTTTTTTGACTAAGAAATACGAAACTTTATACTTACTAAGTCATCTCTGAGCGTTATCCCCCATAACGAGATAAGAGAGGGCGTAATTTATTATGAATAACGATAGCGAAAAAGAAAAAGAGATCGAAGAGATAAAACGAAGAATTGACTATCTGGTCAATACAGATGAGATCTCAATCTCTGATAAGATTGCAATCGCTAAAAAAGCTCTTCAAGTTATCGAAGATAATGAAACAGAAAAGGCAGTACAATGAATACACAAGAACAAACAGTTAAAAAAGCGATCCAAGACTTAACAGATTCGTTGACTGTAGAGGGTCGACTCGCTGTAGCAGAGCATGTGCTAAGTAGATTAGCAGCCAAAGATCTGAAAAAACTTTCACCGAAAGCTCGCCAAGATCTATTAGCAACATTACCCAAAGGAGACCAACCGCAGAGTGGGGCTCAAGGTGTAGTTACAGATACAACAGTAGCACCTCATAAAATGTGTAACTTGAAAGTTCTAAAGATAGCACTTGGCACACAAGTCACGTTCACGATTCCAAAGGGTATGAGTGGCAAAATGGTGCTCGATGCAATCGAGAAGTCTAATCCAAGATCTCCAGGTGATGGGGTTGTCCAGCCTGAAAGTGCACTTCTAAAAGATGCAGGCTTAAGCGATATCGTAGCTGAAGATACCAAGTACACGACCACGGTATGTTTTAACTCAAGTTATCGTAACCGTAACCAGCAAGCATCTTATCTAAAGGATAACGGCTTAGGCTTTACTGATAGATGGATAACTACGGTTGCAGCAGCTCTTTATAGAGATGCAAATGGCTTCCCAGAAAACAGATCTAAGATAGGCACTTCAAAAGACAAGGGCGATCTCTTCAAGGGCTTGGTAGCGCGTGCGCGCTCTGGTGTGGTGGGGTCTACTAATCGTGGCGTCAGCGCCGACTTCTGCTTCAGCTGCCGCGATGCCTTTTTTGATGGCTATGTCATCGCTGCGGGCTCTTCCCTCTCGAATTAAAAATTTGATAGTTGAAGATTGGATTCTTGGCATCAATGGATCTTGGAATTTGATCCTTGGAAATTTCAAAATTTTTTCTTTGTTCCGAATGTTTAATTCGGTAGACTAATCACACCTTGGTAATGTTGAGGCGCTCAAGGGTTCCTCACCCGAGGTTGTTCCAGCACTTGTTCCTGGCGCAGGGCAGTTCTCTATGCAACATCTCTCATAAGCTGTTCATATGCATTATTGATTGCTACAGAGCGCTGCTTTGCAATTTTTTGGAGAGCTGGGTCTAGTGTTGCAAGCTTATCTGGATGATTCATTGCCATCTTCAAGCGATACGCTTTCTTAATTTCCTCTTTTGTCGCTTTGAAGTGCACCCCTATAAGCTTATAGGGGTTATCACTATCATCACTGTCCTCAGGCTCCGATGATGGTGGTTCTTCATAATCGGGCTCTTTTTCTGTGTAGCTTTGCTGATTGCTATGACTCGATGATGCCCGCCTCTTGTCAGCTCTCTCCCATAGATAGCCAGCGACAACCATGAGAAACTTCAATATATAAAAGGGGCTTAGAAGTAGAAAAATCAGGAAGTAGATAAATAAGCCAATGCGAAAAATGTGATAGATAAGAAAAAGGAATATTGGAATACCAAACCGAATGGTTGTATCAATAAATAAATAGAGTAATCCGTGCTTTTCCATGACCAAACCTATCTTAGATCAACTCAATTATTTGTCTTCAAAAATCTTCTCTTGAACCCAACTTTTCTAATCCCTTCCTCAGTCGAATTACTTTCGAGTAGCAAGATCGACAGATCTTGGTACATCAATACAGATCTTGGTACAGGGTAACTTTCAATATGATTTATACAGGGTAACTTTCAATATGATTTAACCTACTAAAAGTATTATATAATCCGAGTTACCTTGTACCAATTAATATAAGGGTAACATTTCATTTCTTGTACCGCGGCAAATGGAATGAATTTCCCTTAGAGAGCTGATAGCTGATTCTCCAAATCATAGGGCCTCAGTTAATCATCAAAAAGCTCTATATATTCAACATACTACCCCCTGGCGGTTTTTGCAGAAATCAGTACAGTTAAGAGCTATACTAGGCCCCGATTAGTACTTGTTTTTTTAGAAAATCGTTATTATCAGTGATGCTATGTTGAAACGTATCTTCCTCTTCCTTCTTACTAACATCCTCATCGTTGTTACGCTGTCAATCGTTCTGAATCTACTTGGCGTGCAACCTTACCTACGCCAAGGTGGAATCGACTTTGGCTCACTTGCTGTCTTTTGTCTTGTTTGGGGCATGGGTGGTTCATTCATTTCGCTTCAGCTATCTCGATGGATGGCAAAAATGGCGATGGGTGTTCGCGTTATTGATCCTAACAATGCAGGTGCATATGCAGATGTCGTTCAGATGGTGCACAACACTGCTCGCGTCGCACAATTGCCTGCAATGCCTGAAGTCGGTATCTATGAAAGCCCAGAGCTTAATGCTTTTGCCACTGGTCCATCTCAGCGACGCTCATTAGTCGCCCTTTCTACTGGATTACTCCAACGAATGAATCGTGAAGAAGTTGAAGGCGTCATTGCTCACGAACTTGCCCACATTAAAAATGGCGACATGGTTACAATGACACTGCTTCAAGGCATCGTGAACGCTTTTGTCATGTTCCTTGCCCGCGTTATTGGCTTCTTTGTTTCACAGTCAGTGAAAGAAGAATCAAGACATATGGTCAATTTTCTTGTCGTCACCGTTTTAGAGATCGGCATCAGCATACTTGGCATGATTGTAGTCATGAGCTTCTCTCGCCACCGTGAATTTAAAGCGGACGCAGGAGCTGCAAAGTTCGTTGGCTCTCATAAAATGATTGCGGGACTTCAAGCTTTACAGCGTTACTATGAAAAAATTCCTGTTGATGAAGGAGCTCCATCTCTTGCAACTATGAAAATCAGTGGCGGTAAAGGTTGGTTCTCTCTGTTTGCTTCACATCCTCCACTTGAGGAGCGCATCCAGGCACTACAAACTGGATCATACGCCCTGTAACAGAACATGAATACACGACAGCAAAGATAAAAGGTCTTTGCTGTTACTGCTTTTCGCTGGCAGTATACAGCCATGAGCAGCGCTCAAATAACTCCATTGGCATCCTCTGAAGAGCTCTATGCCCGTCGTCTGTGGGCTATGGGAATGCTCTTTTTCCTTACTATTTCGAGCGAACTGCTTTCTCCGCTCGAGAGCATCTCACTTCACGGATTCCTTGCATGGATGCTTTTTATCGCACTCACCATCGTGCTGTATGCACCACACCTTCCGGCATTCCCTATAATGTTAGGAACTCAAATTGTCTATGCAATCTCGACACTACCAAATCTTCAGAACCATCGGTATCTGTGCATGTTTGCTAACATAGCGCTACTTTGTTGCTATGATGGTAAATCTTATTTCAATGCAAATGCTCGGTGGGCAACGGCTCGTCTATTGGTTGTCGTGTACTTCTTTGCAGCGTTCCATAAATTAAATCTTGGATTTCTTAATCCATCCACAAGCTGCGCTGCTCTATTCGAAGACAATATCCGTCTTGTCTATCCATTCTTCCCCAAAACTGGACTGTTTGGCATTTATGGAACTATCGTTCTTGAATTTGCTTTTGCACTACTCCTATGTTCGAAACGAGCTTGGCGCATAGCAGCATTATCGGCAGTACTTTTTCACTTAGTGCTTAGCTTTGATTATATAAAAGCATTCATTAACTTTAGCGGTGTGATGATAGCACTGATTACCATAAGCTTTGCATCATTTCGACACACTCCTCGCTTTCATAATCCCACACTTTTCAAACTACTCCCTCTCCTCCTTGTTTCGTCAGTGTTTGCTCAAGTATTATTCGCAGAGCCTCCCTTAGTGCACATTGCTCTTGTCCATATAGCGCTGCTTATCTATGCATGCGGCTGTTTTACGGCCTTGTATCGCTCATTAGAGCTTCCCGCAATGACTCCATCCCTCGCAGCTCGAACAGTCATAGCTGTTGTATTATTGAATGCATCAAGCCCCTACTTAGGCATCAAGAACCGTGGGGCCTTTAATATGTATAGTAATCTTCAAATTACTCATGAAAACTCGAATCACCTCATCATCCCAAAAAGCTTAAATCTGTTTCACTTTCAGTCACAAACTCCTCAAGGATTCTTAGGAGTTATTTTTCCGCAAGAATCAGATAATGGCATTCCCAATAATCAATGCGTCTGGTAGCCGTTCAAGCAATATGGCTGTGTAATCCTGTCATGCCTCGCTTTATACACACTCGTTGCGCAAGATAGTTGAAAACAATCAGACCACACACAAGGAGGATGCGCTCAAAACGAAGCATATCACCTGGAAGAGAGATAATAAGCCAAACGGGATAGAAGTGAACCAGCACCCAAAAAGCCCCTAAGAGCATAAAAATAATATTACCGTAGCCAACGGCAAGCTGTGAAAGATGCTCCCAATCAAATCGTGAGTATAATGCGCCAAGACCGATTGCAATACCAACTAAGCCGAATGCAAATGCCACGCTGCTCACAATAGAAAAGAGCACCATGCCACCCGAACCACCACTTGCTAAAGCACCCAGCACCATTGCACTTGACTGAACGAGTGCAACAACACTGAACCATGTATAGAATTTAATCTTTAAATATTGTTCAAACGATACAGGCGCTTTTGCAAGGTATGCAAAAAATGCGCGACCTTCCATAGAGATAGAAGGAAATACAAATCGCGTACAAAGAGCAAGGGCAATAAAAGAAGACATACAAAAGTTTGCAATAAAAAGAAAATGGCGCCACCAACTTTCTACTGGGCCAGCAATTGCAAGACCAGCAAAGACTCTTAAGTTATAAATAAAGATAGTAAATATGCCGAACAACAGAACACCCTGAAAGAGCTGCGCGACATCCCGCGCCAAGAGTAAGCAATCTCGTAGAATATAACCAAGCACCACTCGTTGTTCTGGGGCAAAACGCCTCATGAAAGCACGTCCAAATGAAGAGCCGTACTGTTTCGTTCGTGCTTGACTCTTATGCGCCGCATAGGCACTACGATGGAATAGATCAAAGATAACGCCTGCTACTCCTAGCCCAATAAGTGCAACACCACTGAGCAGCAGCCCTCGAGTAAAAAGCACACCATCTCGTTTCAGTAATAATATATCGATTGCATCGACAAGCCATGTGGATGGCGCCCACGAGAGCGATGCGTATGAAAAAATCCGAAGGAGCTTACTCAGATCCTGGGTGTTATCTTGAGCATGCATAAGGATCTGAGCAAGCTCAACGCCATACCAAACAGCCGCTAAAAAAAGAGCTATAAAAAAGAGGAAAAATATCTTTGAACGTCTCAATGGTGCTGCATACGCCAGCAACGTCGCGCACAGGAATCCACATACTGCAGGAATACAAAAGTACGGTACTAAAAAAAGCGCTGCAGTACATACAAACAGAGGGCCTGCATGGAATCGCACTGCATAGGCCGCCATAATGGGCAAAATAAAAATAAAGGAGACTAAGCTTGTTGCGAGTGCAGTGATAAAAAAACGCTGGTAAAAGATTTTCGATGCTGAAAGTGGTGCTGCCAACAGAAGCTCTAAATCCTCACTTTGATAGAATGAGCCACTAAAACTAACGATATTAGAAATAATCAGTAATCCAAACAGGATTAAAAACATCAGATACAGCGGCATGGTTGGCGCCATATAAGCAACTGAGAATGCACTTTCAAGCTGACGAAGAATCCAGCCTGTACCTGCAAAGCCTCCAACCATAATAATCTGCGCAAGCATGATGACGACGCCATCACGAATCAACACCTGTGAGAATTTTTGAGACTTAAGAAAGCGGTTCTTTCCACTTTTAAGAATTGGATAGAGTAAAATCATGAATTCGCTGCCTCCGTACTGATTGTATGAAGCAACCGCTCAATAAACGGAGGAAGCGATGGAAGCATATCAAATGACTGATCGCAGGCAGCTTGATCTACTCGTGG
>JBILLA010000098.1:0-9053 GCA_044376365.1 Bdellovibrionota bacterium
ATGAGGACCATCGCCACGAACAAATTGAAGCATTTGTTGTAACGCTCAATGATGATACGCAAGCACTTAAGAAAACGAGCGTTGATGTCATTGCTGTTGGCGATAAGGGGCTACGAATTAAAATCCCTGTCGTGCGTGGAAAAGATTCGAAAACAAAATTCTTCGCAAATCCAGCTGACCTACCAAAGCATGGTGCATATACAATGACCGGAATTCTCAATGGCGAGACCAAGCGTGCACAAGAAATTCGATCAGAGAGTCGGCCACTGAAGTATAATTACCATGTCGAGCATGCTTCCGATGAAGAGCCCATGATGGAAGTGGTCAAGAAAGAAATAGTGAAACCTGAAAAAGTGGGCTTCCCATATCTGCCTATCTTATTGTTGACCCTGTTAAACGGCGCAGCGTTCTATAAGCTTATGCAATGGGCTGAAAAAGCTCAGACTGGTGGTGGTGATAGTAAAGAAAAACCAACATTCTCTTCAACTCTTGGTAGTGAGCAGCTTTTGAAACGGCTACAGGATGCAGCAGGGGATAGTGATGTTGATCTTGATTCCAAGTACTTCTCAATGAAGGAAGATGAGCTGCCGCCTATCTGGACTGGTGTGGTCGGAGCCTCGATGGCAGATCCTCAGCTTGCAAATCAGACAACTAGTATTGCGCAAGCTGCTCCAGCTGAACAAGGCGAAGCATCTGCAGAGGAAGCATCTGCAGAGGAAGCATCGCCAGCTGCAGTAGAATCAGAAGCGACAACAAGTGAAGCGCAAGCTGAACCTGAATCGACGGAGGAGCAGCAATGAATACAGTGATTATCTTTGCAGTAATTGAGTTGCTGATAATGTGCGGAGCGCTGATATTTTTGCAGACGCGTTCAGGTGCAAAAGCCTCCGCGACGTTGCTTATCTATGATGAAGAAATTGAGCGACGCCAGAAGCTTTTTGATGATATCGCAGCGCAGTACGGTGCGCGGTATCCATGGGCGGTTGTTCGAGAGTCAGCAAACGATCTTATCGAAGCAAAAGAAGTTGTAAAGCAAGAGCGAGGACGTATTACAATTACCCAAGCAGAGCTTGAAACCATTGAGAATCGACTTCGTGAACTTGATGAAGTCGAGCGCGAAATCCAGGCCAGTGGTATTGAAACAAAAGAAGAACTACGTATCCTCAATAAGAAAGAAGCTGATCTGCGTACAAAGAATGAAAACCTTAAGGGTAAAATTCAGGATGCTATCAGTCACCTTAATTCAATTAGCTCTCAGATTGAGTCTAACGCTCAGCTTATGGCGCAGCTTGAAGCAATTAAAACTGATTTACTTCGCACAGAGCAAAAAACTGATGAACTGCTTATGCAGATTGAAGCTGGTAATGAGCAGTACTTTATCCTCAAACAAGTATATGACGCGCTTGATATTGAGTACGCACAGCTCTATGAGAAGTTTGCAGACGCTGGTTCTTCCTAATTTGTAACGGCTTTATGTTATCTACTACGCCCTTTTCGGTTGAAGCATGCACAGCATTAAATGCCCTTGCACCCAATGCACATATTCATGTTGTTGGTGTGTGTGGAGTTGCGATGGCTCAGCTCAGCGTTGCACTTGTCGAGTATGGTTTTACTGTAAGTGGTAGCGATAAAGAATACTATGATCCAATGCGTGGATTGCTTGCGCAGTGTGCGGTTGCAACGATGACTGGATTTGCTGCAAGCAATATTCCTCAGCACACTGCGCTGGTTGTCATTGGCAATGCTATATCAAAGGATAATCCAGAAGTCCTTGAGACGCAGCGTCGAAAGATACCCTATACAATATTCCCTAAAATACTTGGTGATTTCTTAATTGCAGATCGTCAATCCATTGTCATTGCTGGAACGCACGGCAAATCAACGACTACAGCACTTGGTGCTCATGTGCTGTCGGTTGCAAAAGAGCAGCCGTCGTTTTTTGTTGGTGGTCTTATGAAGGGATATGAGCGCTGCCTTGTTATCGGAGCTGGTGACGTATCGATTGTTGAAGGCGACGAGTATGACAGTGCTTTTTTTGCAAAGGTGCCGAAGTTTAATTTTTATAAACCGCACCTCTTAACGATTACCTCACTTGAATTTGACCATGCAGATATCTATGCAGATCTCGCAGCAATAGAAGCACAGTTTCAAGCGCTTATTGCCTGTGTTCCGGCAAGAGGACAGGTGCTGGTCTGTTTGGATGATCAAAACATAGAGGCATGTCTGCCACGATGGCGAACTTTAACACCAGCTCCGATTCGCACCTATGGGTTTCATAAGGATGCCGATGTTCGTATCGCTTCTCAGCAGTATCATGACGGCATACAGGGTATCGAAATACATCAGCAAGGAAGCGTCCATCAGTTGCAGGTATCCCTTCTTGGTAAACACAACGCTCGAAATGCCGTTGCAATTTACCTTACTATGAAACATCGAGGTATGAGCGATGCAGTGATAAACCAGGGATTATCCACTTTTCCTGGTGTGAGGCGACGGCAAGAAGTCCGTTATCAGAATCAACGCACGATTGTGCTTGAAGATTTTGCACACCATCCAACGGCAGTTCGTGAAACACTTGCTGCGATTCGTCAAGGCTATCCACAACGTCGCATTGTATGTGCGTTTGAACCTCGCTCGAATACCAGCCGTCGTAAAGTGTTTGAGCAAGATTATGGAAGCGCATTTAAAGATGCTGCCGTCGTTTACCTTAAGTCAGTCGCCGCTCGTCATAATGATACTGGTATTGAGCTTATGGATATTGGTGTTGTTGCTCAAGACATTGAGCGACATGGTAGTAACGTACATCTCTTTGAAAACACCACGTCTCTTTTGTCATCCCTTGCAGCCGAGGATATTGAGCAAACTTTAATAGTTGTGATGTCGAACGGCTCTTTTGATGGACTCATTGATTCTCTTATAGCATGTCTTGCGGATCGAGATCGTAAATAATTTTTGTGTGCTTGTCTCGCTTCGTATTCTGCTTAATTGCAGTCATAAGTTTTATGAGTGTAGTGCTTTTCGGAGCTTTGATGAGCAAGTGCCAACGATAATCGCCTCTTATTTTTTCGATTGAGCAGGGTACTGGGCCAAGCACGATAAGGTCCTCTTTGACGCTTTCCATGAATCGCTCGATAGTGCTTTGGATTTTTTTAGCAATCGTAGGAACAAGAGTTTCTTGGTTGCTAGAGATAATGATACGTAAGAGCTTGCCGAATGGTGGATAGGAGAGTTGCCGACGATTCTCAAGCTCGCGTTTTGCAAAACCTGCAAAGTCATCTCGTTGTGTAAAAAAGATACTTGGGTGTTTGGGAACCCGTGTTTGTAGAACTACAGTACCAGCTTTATCACCTCGTCCCGAGCGTCCAGCAAGTTGCGACAGGAGCTGAAATACTCTTTCTCCTGCACGAAAGTCAGGCATATGGAGTCCAACATCACAGTCAACAACAGCAGCAAGTGTTACTTCAGGCAGATCATGGCCTTTGGCGATCATCTGTGTCCCTACAAGAATATTGCATGATTTGTCTCGCATTTTTTGCAGAATGGCATCGTACTCATCTGGGTGGCTTGCCACGTCACGATCGAGACGAAGAATTTTTGCTTCCGGAAAGAGCTGTTGTATCTCTTCTTCTGTTTTCTCAGTGCCTGCGCCGTGCAGCTTCAGTGAGCCAGGTACTGCTCCATCAGTTCGATTGCAGCTTGGGCAGAAGCTTGGAACTGGACGTTTGAGGTTGCAGTAGTGACAGACAAGTTCATGGTGGCGTTGATGGTATGTGAACGAAACATCACAGTGCGGACAGGTTAAAAGACTATCGCATGTGTCGCACTGGAGGTACGAAGCAAAGCCTCGTCTATTATACAAAACAAATGCTAGTTCATTTTTTGCAATAACATCTTTCAATAGAGTATGTAGGCGAGGAGATATATTAGGGCTAGCCATCTCCCATGGCTTATACAAATTCAGATCGATGGTCTCGATAGATAGCTTTGCATGCTTACTATGTTTCGATGGCAGCGTGATTTTTCGTATCTGTTTTTCCTCTGCACGGTGATATGTTTCAAGCGATGGTGTTGCTGACCCAAGGACAAGAGCAGCTTTTGCATGTTTTGCTTTTACATATGCGATGTCGCGTGCATTATAGCGAAGGCCTTCATGCTGTTTGTACGAACTGTCGTGCTCTTCATCGACAACAATAATGCCAAGATCATGCACTGGCGCGAAAATAGCAGAGCGAGCTCCGATGGCAACACGCTTTGTCCCTTCGACAAGGGATCGCCAATTCTCCCAACGCTCACGCTTTTGGAGTCCGCTGTGCAGAAGTGCAATCGTGGAGCCTAATCGTGCATAGAAACGATGAACCAGTTGAGACGTGAGCGCGATTTCAGGGACGATGACGATTGCACCTCGTCCTTGTTCAAGGGCAAATCGAATTGCTTCAATATATACTTCTGTTTTACCGCTGCCTGTTACGCCATAAAGAAGAAAAGGTTCTGAAATTTGCTGATGAATGGTGCTCTGAATTTCTGCAGTAGCGTGACGCTGTTCTGGTGAGAGCGTCACGTCTTTCTTTGCCCATGATACTTCGCTTGCGAAAAGCGACGGGCGAATTTCGCGTTGTGAAACTGTGACAATCTTTTTTTTAATGAGATCACGAAGGCTTGCTGTGCCTGTGGGTATACGTCGTAAGAGCTCTTCATGAGGCACGCCATCTTTTTGCTGATTGCTTAGAAGATGTTCACAGATTTTTCGTTGGACGCTTCCCTTGATAGCGTCTAAGGCGTCAGCCTGGGGCATGGCGTAGAACTTTTCAATTTTTCCTGATTGCCATGGTGGGATGGCTACATCGATAACCGAGCTCAGCGGCTCTGCATAGTACTCTGCCACCCAGGAAAAAAAAGTCAGGTCAGCTTGGTGAAAGCAGGTATCATCGTGTACCAGACGTTTGAGGGGCTTTATTTTAGAGAGTTGCGCAGGTGGAGTTGTCGTAAGGCCAACTATAAAACCTTGCACGGTTCTGGTCCCGAGAGGTACCTCAACACGCTGTCCAAGGGCAACCGAGTCCTCAAGTTCATGAGGCACCAGGTAGCTGTAGCTCGTTTCGAGCGGTGCTATAACAACGTTAGCAAAAATCATGAGTAGAATTTGTACATTTCATAGTCTAATTAGAGTTCATAATGAAACTCGAGTCACTTTTTAAGAAAAAAATAAGCTTTTTTGGTCTCGATATAGGCCAATCATCCGTGAAGCTTATCGAGAGTGACCTCACGGGTGCAAATCGACGCGTCACCCAAGCATTTTGTTTGCCATTCACAGGTGAAGTATTCCACAACCAAGTCCTACAGTATCCCCAAAAAGTAGTTGATGCACTTGCTCAAATACAAGAGAAGGTGAACCTCTCAGAGAAGCGAGCTGTCATCGGACTGCCTGGTCCAAGCGTGTTTACTAAAAAAATTAAAATCCCCCGAGTGGATAGAGAAGATCTTCCGTCTACGGTTCAGTATGAAGCTGCAAACTATATTCCGCACAATATCCAAGCCGTTAAGCTTGACTACACAGTGCTTCGACAGATAGGAAAAGATAGTCTTGAAGTTCTTATTGTCGCGGTACGCAATGAAATTATCGAAAGCTATCTTGATGCGATTATGATGGCCGGCATTAACGTTGGTATCGCTGATGTAGATTTTTTTGCGTTACAAAATTTGTTCGAAACAAACTATCCGTCTCTCCAAAAAAAACTCGTAGCGTTAGTTGATATTGGACATCGTTTTGTTAGTGTTGCGCTTTGCCAGAATGGTGAGAGCCTTTTTACTGGTGATATTCCACTTCATTCAAAAGAACCAAAGGATATCGCTGCTGAGATTAATCGAAGTTTAAGTTTCTATTGGGGCTCGAGTGGAGCTGTTGATGAACAGCTCATTGATCGCATTATGCTAGCGGGTGGCGGTGTGGGCTCAGAGCCGCTTCTTGCCGCGCTGCAAGAAAAGACAGGATTAGCATGTGAAGTAATCGATCCATTCCTTGGATGGACGCTTGATGTGCCGCTTCCTGCTGGAGATAAATCTGTATTTGCTATTGCTGCTGGGTTATCGCTACGAACCTTTGGCGATCGACAGGAGGTCAGTGATGATTAAAATTAATCTCATTGGTGACGAAGTCACGACATCACCAGATAGCATCCTTTGGTTACTGGCATTTGTTTCGTCAATTGTTCTTACCTGTACGGGATGGTTAGTTGCTGCTTCAGTGATGCAGCGTTCTTTGCATGAGTATGAAAGTAGAGCTCAAAATGCAGCTGTGCAATTACAAATGTTAAGAACAAAAACAAAAGAAGTTGATGCACTGAAGTCGACTCGTGATGAAGTGCAAGGAATGACCTTAGCAATTGCATCGCTTCGTAAAGCGCAAGAAGGGCCAGTAAAGCTGCTTGATGCGCTTAACATCGCAGTACCAGAGCAGCTCTGGCTATCTTTGGTAGATTCTAAAAATAATACTATGACAGTCGAAGGTCTGGCGCTTGATGATAGTTCGATCTCTGGGTTTATTCAGAATTTTCGACAATCAGAATTTGTTGTCGATGTTGATTTAAAAGATCGTCATGCTGTTTCACTCGTACAAATAAATACCTTTAACTCGTTCACTGGAGAGCAAACGAAAGCAGTTGTGCGTGGTGAGAAGAGTTTCATCTCGGCAAAGCTATCAGAGATAAAACAAGAAGCTGAAGCTGAAGGACTATCTTTTAGTAACGGGATGCCAGAGAGCAGTCTCAAAGATGCGCTCTCGCAGGGGCAAGAAAATGTACAGCATGGAGCAGTTACCAAGCTCTCATTCGAATCAGCAGGCAGCCGCCGCTTGGGAGGAGGTAGACCGACAATATATGCATGGGAAAGTCTTGAAGAGGTGAAGGGGTTAAGTTTTCGTGCAGAAGCAAAGATTCGATACAGCCCTATCGAGTATACGTTCGATCCACAGCATGGACAGAAAATTAAAAAGAAACCGACACCAGGCACGCCGGCAACAGGAGATGCTGCATTATGATCGATGCCTGGGAACGCATGCTCTCACGTCCGTTTTTGCACAAGGCATTGCTCTGGCTAGGAACGTTGTGCGTGCTTTCTATGCTGAGCTGGAATTTCTTTATTGCTGATACGTACGGATCGCTGGATGACGCATCTCGTAAAGCTGATAGCTTAGAATCACAAGTAAATATCGAAACGACGCGTTTAAGAAATCTTCCAGCGTTACGAAAAGAGCTCGAGCGCTACCAGGCCCTCTACGGACGAGCTCTTGAGATGTTGCCGCGAAAGGGGCAGGTCGAGTCGCTGCTCGAGTCGGTCTCTGAACTTGCTCGTGATGCCGGCCTAACGGTAAAGAGCTTTACTCCTCGAGCGGAATTAAAACGGCAGTTCTTTTCCGAAATACCAGTCGATGTTGAGATGAAGGGTAACTTTCATCAGATAGAGATCTTCCTTGACGAGCTATCTCGGATCTCTCGAATCGTCAATATACAGGACATTTTGATAGATAATCCTCGCGGTGCGAAAGATGGTGGTCTTGTTGAGGTTGACGTTCGTACGGTCTTAAAAACTTTTCGCTATTTGGAAGAATCGGAACGACCTGTCACGGATTCTAAACAGTCGGGCGAGTTGAAAAAGTAGTAGTGTGTCTGTTTTTGGAGTGCCTCCTGCGCTCCAATAAAAAACCATATTGACGAAAGTATACTGAGTCCGTTCTCATAATGGTCTAAGACTATCCACCTGTCTCGTGCCAACGAAGCAGGAGTCTTACCAGGTTTTTTAAATTTGAATGGGAGTTTCCCGGCGATGAAAGGTGTCTTTAATAAAGGTTGTTTTTATACCTCATCAATTCTATTGAGTTATCTCATGGCATCACTTGCAGGCTGTGCTGCAATTGGAGGTGATTCGCTTGAGACAGCTGCTCCTGATACCGTCATAGCAGATACAGCATCAGTACAAGAAATTGCTGATGCGTCAACAGCACCAGCAGCAATAGCTATCGAAAAACAAGACATTGAGGCAACAACGCTTGCAGGACAACAGAAAGTAGGTGTTGGTGTTAGCTATGCTCGAAGCAGTAATCAAGAGTTTCTGACGATTAATACTGGAAGCACCAAAAGCTCATATATTTCAACGCGTTTAGAGAATCCAAGTCGACTCGTCCTCGATATTACAGATTCAAAAGTTAAGAAAAATACAACCGTAACTCCACCTGAAAACGACGTTATTTCAGCGGTGCGACTTGGCGCGCATAACAAAAAGAGCCGCATCGTTATTGATCTTGCTCGCGATGCTCATGAGCATATTACTCAGACTGGTGATGAAATCGTAGTCGCGTTGAGTGATGCACATAGCTCAACACCTCACGCTATCACCATGGCAGATGCATCAGTTGCTGCAAGTCCGTCGGCCTCTCCAGAGAGCCCAGTTGTTGCTACTGGACGTACGTTAAAGAATATCAACATCGAAGTTGTGCCAGGCAAAGGCAACGTTATCGTTGCTGATGTGAGCAACCTAAAAGATTTTGAATTTCAAAAAACTGCTCAGTCTGAGTATGTCGCAATTTTACGCGGTGTAACGCTCGATCCCTTGGCAAGCCAAACAGTATTGGCAAAGCCACGAAGTGGTTTGATTCGTTCCGTGCGACCAACTGAGAAAGATGGTGATGTTATTTTACGTGTATTTGCTCAGCCAGAAGCGGAGCTGACTGCTCTCGCACAGAATAATACGCTCGTGATTAAGTCATTAGATGCCAATTCACCTGAGTACATGGCGCAGCCTCAACTTGAGACAGCTATTGCCGTACCTGCAAAAGCAGAAGAGAAAGCAGCTCCAGCAAAACAGAAAGAAGAGATAGCCAAAGAAGAATTTCCTGAGTTGAAAGTTGGAAAATCAGCAGCTGGCGCACTCGCGGTTAAGCCAGATCAACGTTATACGGGAAGACTTATTTCGCTTGACCTGCAAGACACAGATATAGATAACGCACTTCGCATTATTGCCGAAGTTTCAAATCTCAACATCATTGCAAGTAATGATGTTCA
>JBILLA010000099.1:0-9034 GCA_044376365.1 Bdellovibrionota bacterium
GGTAAAGCGCGTTAAAATATTTTTTGGACCAGTGCTTTCAATCAGCATTTCGCCCGATCGAAGGACATCAGAAGGGGTTTGACTTGAGCCATCTGTCACACCAAATCCAAAGATAGAAACCACGGTACCAGCAGAAGGTATAGAGGAAGTTTGTACGGTTGCTGTTGGTAGATTGACAGCGCGATCAAGTTCAATAATAGCAATGTCACTCAGACCAAATTCACGTACATAGGAAGTATAGAGCTCACTGCCAGGATTGTTTAGTATCTCTGAAAGATCGCCACGCTTTGCAGCTTCGCTCTCAATGACTGCAAGTTCTTGTTTGGGATTAGGGTTTGTATACACTCGTATGCCGCGAGCAAGAGGTTGTCCTATGTTGCCCTGTGATACCGTGAAGTCACCAGCAGGGAGTGGAGCTTCAAAGTTGCCACCGGTAACACAGTGGGCAGCGGTGAGGAACTTTCGTGGCGCAATGAGTGTCCCTGAGCAGACGCCACTTGAATCTTCGCTATCAATAAAGAGCTTTAAGATAGGACTTGCACCAGCAGCACAGGCAGTACCGTCTATGATACGGGTGTTAAGCCCAACAACATCACAGGCATTTTGGTCAGGGCCTTGCCCCCCGTTGCCATCGCCACCACTGTCTCCGCCGCCACAGCCGACGAGCAGATTCAAAAGGAGTGCTAAGCCAAGTAGCGGAAAGGATGCTAAGGAACGGCTGTATAACATGATGATATTCTTGCTAAAATTTGGATTAATGGTGCTCTAAATCCTTTAAGAAGAAAAGAGCTTTTTGCGTCGTTTGACTCTTGATTTAACTACCTGTAATCTTACAAAAAATTTTCAATTACGAGTCTGTTTGAGATTGTACCATGAAAGCTGGAATTCACCCTGAGTATCACACTGAAGCAAAAATTATCTGCACTGGCTGCGGTACTACCTTTACCTGCGGTTCTATCATGTCTGAAGTGCGCGTTGGTGTTTGTAATCAATGCCACCCGTTCTACACTGGTAAGGCAAAGCTTGTTGATGCTGAAGGCCGTGTTGACCGATTTAAGCGTAAGTACGCTGCTCAAGCTTCTGCTACTAAAGCTCAGTAATTATTCCTATGGTTGCTCGTAGAGCAAGCCAATGTTCTGAAGTCTCCCGTACCACTGGTTTGTGCCTGTTTGCATTCAAACTCTGTGTGCTCGTTTCACTGCTGTTCGTATGTTCTGCTTGTAGAGGACGACAGGATCCTGTTATCGGCGCGCCAGCTTCAGATTTTTCATTCACCCTACCTGATGGGAGCCAAAAGAAGCTTTCGGATTTTCGTGGCAAGAAACTCCTCATTGTTTTTTGGTCGACTTGGTGTGACGTTTGTCAGCATGAGCTTGCTCCACTATCGGCACTGCAAGATGAACTCAAAGATAATGTGACAATCCTCGGTATTGTTATACGAGATCAGAAACAGAAAACACTCTCATTTCTTGCAGAGGCAAAGCCATCATTCCTAAATGGTATTGCCGATACAAAGCCTATCGCCGATAAATACAGGGTAGACGGAGTGCCTGAGATTTTTTTCATTGATGAACAGGGCGTATTCTTACCACTGCTTGATGTTGATGGAGTGCGTAAAGTAAAGCTGGTCGGTGGAAAGCCATGGCATGACCCTACGTTTTATAGTCAACTACGCACGGTTAGTCGTTAAATGATTCCACAGATTATATCGGTACTTGGATTTCCTATTAATAGCTTTGGGTTGTGTGTTGCACTTGCCATCTTTGCTGCATCGCTTCTGATGGCTCGGAGTTTTGCAGCGTTTGGTTTACCAGCAGAGCGTGCTGAGAGCTATGTTTTTATAGGAGGACTCACAGGGTTGCTCGGAGCACGACTTTGGTTTCTGCTCTTTAATATACCCATGGTCCTAAGCGATCCGATTGGTACGATCTTTTCCTCTGCGGGCTTTATCTTTTATGGAGGCTTTATCTTTGCCTTTATCGTGCTCTACCTGATGAGCCGTCGAGATAAAATTTCGTTTCTTACCTTTCTTGATGCTGCAGGGCCCTCAATGAGTTTAGGCTATGCGATTGGTCGACTTGGTTGTCAGCTCTCAGGTGATGGTGACTACGGCAAGGTGACAGATTCAATTTTTGGGATGTCTTTCCATACTGGTGTTGTTCCAACACCTCCAGGGCTCTTGGTTTTTCCAACACCACTCTATGAGTCTGCAATCTGTCTTGTCATACTTTTTTTTATACTTGCCCTTGAGCGACGGCGGTCATTTGGTTTACCTGGACGATGGTTCGGAGTGTATCTTTTGCTTGTTTCTATAGAGCGATTCTTTGTTGAGTTTCTTCGTATTGAGCCCCGTTTTGTCGGCGGTCTTTCGCAGGCGCAGTACATTGCGCTTGCATTCATGGTGTGTGGTGCTGCGTTAATTCTTTTTCGGCGTCATCAGCAGGGTAGTTGAGTTTTTGGGGGGATACTGTGTGGGCTGAAGGCGGATAGCCGAAAGCCGATAGCTATCAGCTATCAGCTATCAGTTCTCGAAATCAAATGAGCAGCGATCTGCTGTTCAATTTCCTGAAGTTGTGCCGGAATATCTTCTGCAATTTTTTGTGGTGCGCCAATCGTCATGTGTATCTTAACGCCAAATGGTACTGGCCAGAAGTTATAACGAAGCAGCTCCCATGTGCCATCAATAGTCACAGGAACAAGCAGTGCATCGGGCATATGTTTGCAGAGTGTCAGTAATCCCGCCTGTTTAAACGGTTTTATCGCTCCATCTTTGGCACGTGTTCCTTCAGGGAAAATACATAGTGCTGCACGTTCTGCAGAAGCTACTTGTGCGCCTGACTGCATGGCACGCAAGCTTTGTGCGCGGTCGCTGCGATCAATTAAGATAGTTTTATTGTGTCGTGAAATGAAGCTTACAGCGGGTACAAACTTACCAAGCTCTTTTTTTGAAATAAATCGTGGTTCATGTGCATAGAGTAGTTCATCGAGCAGTGAGACATCGTACATGCTTTGATGATTGCTGATAATGAGCAGCGGTACATTCGTGGGTAGTGTCGTATCTTGATGAATAAAAAATTTTGCTCCAGCGAATAGACGCAGGTTGCCATGAATCGCTCTGTTCATTTGGTATTCAATCCAGCGGAACAGTCGATAGGAGAACAGTCGCCCAAGACGCATCATGATGTCAAAGCTAACAAGGATCGCAACAAACATAACGACATACACAATCGTGGTGAGATAGTTCCACAGAGGATGGGCAGTCTTTTTGGCGTTCATAGGTATCGGTTGCATGCGCTAAGCAGTTTTGCTTGAAAAGATTTTGGAAGAGTTGAGTCTGTTTGAATAAGGGCATAGTACCCAAGAACCTGTTTGTGGTAGAGCCCAATGGCGTCATTTGTTTTATCAGGATGAGGATGCTGCTGTGTGATGTGGTAGTGCCGTAACCAATCAAGCAGAGAGGGGGCAAGAGCTGATGTGTATGGCACCGAGTTCTCCGTTGTATCAAGTGCGATAGCGCCATCGATGACTGCTTGGAGTGCGGTCGTTGAAATGTAACCAGCCTCAATTCCAAGTTGCAGGAGCCGCGCAGGGCGTGGATTGAAACTGACGCCTTCTTCCCGAGAGAACCATTCGTTTCGCAGTCCAGCATCGAGGGCAGCTCGATAGATCTGGTCGCAGTAGAATAATTGTTCTCCTGCGAAGAGCCTTTTAAGGGCAGCTGAGCAACTTTGTGATTCTGATGGAATGAGGTTAAAGTCCATGTGAATTCAGCATCTTATAACGATATACGCGGTATTTTCTAGCTGTTTCCGTTGGGCTGGCCTTTTACTAGCTGCTAGATTCCCAGTATCCTAGAGGGCGAGCGTACGGCTACCATCATCTCAATAGGGGCAAGGTTACTGTTGTTTAATATGTCGATATTCTACCGATATTTCTACCGAAACGCACGCACATGTCTCTATCATGTCTGTGTTGCCATGCTATTCCTTCTAAGTAGCTGCATTGTGCTGACCGTAAGCCCGGTGATGGCCGAGAAAGTAGTCGAAATTCCACCCGAAGATGTTGTCGTCACTACGCCAGTATACCATCCGCAGTTTGGTAAAATTGAGTATCCCCTTGGTACCTATAAGTATACAGTGAGCTGGCAGGGCATCCCTGCTGCTGACGCTGCGATTACAGTGAATCAAGAGGGACTTTTCTATAGAATCAAAGCTGTCGCAAAAACATACTCTGGTATCGACCTGTTCTATAAGTTGCGTTACGCAGCGGCTGGTAAAATTAGCATGGTTGATTTCTTGCCCGTTGAGACTGTGATCGATCACCAAGAGAACTCTAAAAAGAAGAAAATTGATATTCGCTACCTTGAAAATGGCGATATCAGTGCCGTACGTTCTCAGGCAGGTAAAAATACAAAGTCGATTACCTTTGATCCAAAGAACTTTACCCTTGAACCAATTAGTGCAGGTTTTATTGCTCGCGGACTTGATTGGAATGTCGGTAAGAAAATTACGCTTGATACCTTTAACGGAAAGACCCGTTACTTAGTGCACCTTGAGTGTATTGATAGAAAAACTATTGAGGTTAATGATGAAGAGCGTGACGTATGGGTCATATCCCCCTCCGTGCAAAAGCTCACCACGACAGAGAAAGATTCTAAACTACGAACAGCTTATATTTATCTGACTGCTGATAAGTATCGTGAAGTGCTACAGATCGATAGTGAAGTCTTTATTGGAACAGTCAAAACCAAGCTCGATAGCTTTGAGCCTTTACCGCAGGGCGCTGGCACTCAAGTTGTTGCGCAGGCAAAATCCTATAAGTTGCAGTTCTAGATCTCTTGCATCATGACCGCTGAAGGTACTGCTATGCGATGCAGCACGTCTTAAGTTCAGCAAGATTGTCGATAATTTTACCAACGCCGCGCACAACGCAGCTTAATGGATCTGCTGCACGGAAGAATTTAATGCCAGTTTCTCTTCCTAAACGTTCGGTTAAACCACGCAGCAGTGCGCCACCTCCCGCAACATGGATACCACGTGCGAGTATATCCTGAGCAAGCTCGGGGCTTGTTTGTTCGAGTGCTGCCATAACTGAAGAGACGATTGCCTGGATAGGATCATGGAGTGCATCACGTACAAGCTCATCATCGATCTCTACCTGTTTTGGAAAGCCTGTGGCAAGGTCTCTGCCAAAGACCGTAATCGATCTGGTTTTTCCAAAGGGGAGTGCTGAACCAAGAATGAGCTTGACGCGCTCTGCTTCAAAAATACCAATTTGCACACCAGTTTCTTTCTTAATGCGACGCTGAATTGCTTCATCCATTTCGTCACCTGCCACACGTATTGACTGAGAGTACACTGTGCCATTCATAGCAATGACCGCAACTTCACTAGTGCCACCACCAATATCGAGGATCATATTGCCAACAGGACGATCGACGGGAAGTCCAGCACCGATAGCTGCAGCCATAGATTCCTCTGCAAGCATCACTGCTGAGATACCAGAGCACAGTGCTGCATCGATGACAGCTCGCTTTTCAACTTGGGTAATACCACAAGGAACGCCTATAACAATTTTGGGTTTGCGCAAAGACCAGCCACGACACACTTGCTTGAGCATGTACTGAATCATTAGTGTTGTCATTTCGAAATCAGCAATAACGCCATCTTTCATCGGTCGTACGCAGCGAATCGCACGTGATGTTTTGCCATACATTTCTTTTGCTGTATGACCAACGGCAACAGCTTTACCTGTTTCCTCATCAATAGCGACGACTGATGGTTCATTCAGAATAATGCCACGATTCTTGGCATAGATAAGGGTATTTGCGGTGCCCAGGTCCATCGCAAGATCACTTGAGCTAAAGAATGAGCTAAAGCGCTCGTACCAGGGGGCTGTCTCATGAAGCTCTTGGAAAGGAAGGGTAAGTTCAGCGGCATTCATGATGTTTTCTCTCAACAAAAGTTAGCGAAAGGCAAACAGTCTCCGACGAGGTTCTTCTGTCACGATCTGTGACGAATTGTCTGAGGCCATTGGCGCAGTCATGGAAGCAAAAATTGTTTGTTGGATGAGTGGCTCGATGGAGCTTAGTCGCTCACCACGAGCACAGGTTCGTGCTCGAAACTCGAGGCTAAAGCCAAGACCACTGCGCGAGCGTAGTGATGGATGCTCTGAAATTACGAGAAATTTGTTGGTGAATGAGTCAACCATCATCGAATCCACAACGCACAATATTTCACCCTGCGGCGTAACGTGCATTGGATATTTAGGAGGAAGTGCTTGTTGGATAAGACGGCTTAAAGACTCAAACGCTTGGGTAGTTTGAAAGAGCCCAAGTTCATTTTCAATCTGGCTGAAGTTAGATGCTCGCATACGAAGCACGGCAATGCTATCAATACCGATCATCTGCACAAGGTGATGAGCTTGGTTGAGGAACTGTACATAGTCTCCCTTAGTCTCTTTGTTTTTAGAGAGCGCTTGGTGCAGTGTGAGTAGTGCTGTCGCTTCTGCTGCAATGTCTTCAAGGAGCTTGCCTTGGATCTTAGAGAATGCAAAAGCCTTTTTGCTGTCAACCATAAGGACGCCAGCGACTTGAGATTGATCGGGTATCATAATTGGAGTCCCAAGGCAGCTCTTAAGCTGTAGGTCTTCTCGATACATCCCAAGGATACGACTATCACGCTCGAATGGTGATACATGAATTGGTTTTTTGTTTTTAGCGACCCAACCGATAAGTCCATGGTCGAGGGCGAGGGGATTGAACGTTACTGCCTGGGGGGCCATAGTTTGCCATGCAACGGGAAGAAGTTTTTGACCTTCAGGTATAAAGATGCTTGCTGTATGTGCTTCAACAAGATTTGCTGCAAGTTTGCAGAGTCTTGTTGCATCTTTAGAGCATGCAGTAGAGAGCGACCCTCCAAGTGCATTTGTTTGCTCTAGATCGGATTGATACGGATACGACTTTTGCATGCAATTACCTGAAAAATCTTACTTCGAAAACCTTTAAGTTTCTTAAAGTAAGGTAGCAGGGCATATGCAGCCTCGCAATGGGGAAAGTGTATCTCTTGTGAGAGATTTATTGTGCTACGCAACTTCGTCAGCGTGTGCTGAGCGTTCTTTGTCGGCGCGTTCCTTGGTGCTTTCCATTTCGAACTCATATTCATCTGCGCGCAAACGCCCATCTGCGAGAACAAAAATACGAACGCCATACTGTCGTTCAAGATCAGTAAGATCGCCTTTCTTGTGATTGAGTAGGAACATAGCAGGGCCAGGTGCGATGCGAGCTTTGACTAGTGCAACGCCACCGACGACAACAGCTGCCTGAATTTTTCGCAGTGCTTCTAGAGCAACAATATCAGCAGACTTAATCAGACCAGAGCCCTGACAGTGTGTGCACTTCAGATGTGACTGACTTGTGAGTGATGCGCGAAGCCGTTGGCGAGACAGTTCAAGGAGCCCAAACTTAGATATTTTACCAACTTCGATCCGCGCTTTATCGCTTGATACTGCATCAGCAAGTCGACGCTCAACATTTGCACGATGTTTTTGATCGAGCATATCGATAAAATCAATGACGATAAGGCCGCCAAGATCTCGCAGTCTCATTTGCCGAGCAATCTCATCTGCCGCTTCAAGGTTAGTCCGGTATGCAGTGTCTTCTATGTTGCCACCAGCAGTCGCTTTTCCAGAGTTCACATCGATGGCAACAAGTGCTTCAAGTGTATCAATGACAAGCGCGCCTCCTGAGGGGAGTTTGACTTCCCGAAGATGAGTGTCGAGAACTTGATCTTCAATGCCGTATGCGACATAGAGAGGAGTTTTGTCCTCAAAAAGTTTCACTCGTGATCGATACCGTGGCATGGTCTCTGAGATGAATTCACGGACGATTTCGTATGTATCTTTGTCGTCGATGATGATCTCTCGAACATCGGGGGTAAAGTAGTCGCGAATAACGCGAGTAGCTATCTCACTTTCTTTGTAAAGAAGCTGTGGAGTGCCAGCATTCTGAGCATCGATAAGGACACGTTCCCATAGTTTTAGTTGAATGCTCACATCGCGAGAGAGTTCACTGAGGCTTCGGTCAAGACCAGCAGTTCGAATAATCATGCCGATACCAGCGGGCATTTCAAGATCTTGCCCAAGCTTGCGCAGTCGTTTGCGTTGCTCGTTGTCGCCAATTTTTCTTGAGACGCCGCCTCGATCACTTCCAGGCATCAGAACAATGTAACGTCCAGGTAATGAGAGGTAGGTAGTTAAGGTTGCACCTTTCTGCTCTCGTTCTTCTTTGACGACTTGGACGATAAGCTCTTGTCCAGGCTCAAGCACATCAGCGATGTTGACTCTATTGTGGTTGCGAGGAGGGTGGTAGCCACCGCGGTAGTATGAAGGATGGACATCGTTAATCTGTAAAAAGCCGTTGCGCTGTGTGCCTATATCGATGAATGCAGCCTGGAGGCTTGGTTCAATGCGGGCAATCTTAGCTTTATAAATATTGCCTTTTAATTTTTTACCGATATCGGACTCAATTTCTAGTTCCGAAAGAACTCCATCTTCGGTGATGGCAATTCTGCATTCCTCTGAATCAGAGGCATTGATGAGCATTCTTTTTTCCATGGTGACCTTCCTATAGGGAGGTGCAACCGCAATGAAGCAGACGTAGAGGCTAACGTAGGTGTGAGGCTGATCGTTGATCTGTTTTGCCGAAGCATCGCGCGGTGCAACTAAAAGTGACGTAAAAATTTGTAAAGTAGTTCTTGGTAGAGATCCCAGGGCTAAAGCATGTACTGAGGGCTTTATGCTTCCGAAATTCCTGCAAAAAACTAGCGTATCAGAGAGAGCGCTTTCGAGGGGGTTTTCCCCTTTTGCGAAGTGCTCACATCATCCATACTATATATTGTAAGATTGAGGAAGAATCAAAAAGGTAGCAAATTTTCAAAATTCTTCCAACTAATTGAAATTATTGGTTTTTATGGTTCATATAGCAGTAACAAACGGAGAGCATCGTTCAATTTTTGAATTAAAAGAGGGTGGGAAC
>JBILLA010000100.1:0-9018 GCA_044376365.1 Bdellovibrionota bacterium
GCACAACAAATGTTCTGCCACTGCCGTGAGTAGAAATGATTTGAATCTGTTCTGTAAGCACGATGAAGACTGGTGATTTTTGGTTTGTGAAAAGAAGGTGATTAAATTTTACAAGAAAAGCAAGAGCCGCGGAAAGATTATTCTAGAAGAATTCAAATAGATTTTTGCTGAAAAATTTAAAAAGGTACTTTGTGTGACAATTCAGACAACCCTTCCTATAAGATTTTCGAGGCAGATATTTGCTCAAGAACCAACTTCGTGAGATGCTCTTGAGAACGGGAATGGCAAAGAAGATTAGTTCGAATCTTTTAAAAACATCTTCCACTGAGGTGGAGCATCATTCACTTACTCCATCGCCAACGCACATGCCCAGCCAACCACAAGATTTTCATTCAGAGCAGGCACCGTTTACGTTTGGCAAGCCTGGCCCGTTCCAGATTATCGAGTGCGAAACACTCGATCTACCTAGTGATGCCCCCAAGCGCCGCTATAGCTGCACACACTATGAAACCTGCCTCAATATGGCCGCTGCCCTTAACTGGGACAATTTCACCTGCCGTGGGTGCAATGGAGAGGTGAACAGTAGCCTCCTCTGGCGTGCCCAGGCCGAGTCTAAAAAGGATTCTGTTGTCCAGGAAATCTGCCCTGACCTTTCAGCCAAGTGCCGCAAGGAATCGTCCCTAGAACGAAGCACACAGCCAGAAGTCGTCACCCCCTATCAGATGCTTCGGGCCGCTGGAAAGCGATAGATTAGCCCTCCAATTAGTGCCAAGACATACCCTTTTGCTCGTAGTATCAGAGCAATACCAAGCGCCTGCTCAGGGCTAGCCCCAATACCTGTAAGAAAAAAGAAAAATGCCCCCTCCTGAATCCCCAGACCTTGCGGAGATATTGGAATCGCACCGATGGTCAAAATAAGAGGTAACACAACGAACAGAGAGCTCAATTGCGGATCCATCCAACCAACAGCTTGGGCACACGCCCATGTATTCAATACGGTGAGCGAGTGATACACGAATGATAAAAAGTAGGTTTCAAATAAAACATGTGGAGCACCACGAACCAGATGAAATGCCTCAGAGATTTTATCGAGATGCCCCTGTCCTTTTTTAAAGTATGGCAACCAAGAAAAGAAAGAGCGCAGCCTTGCACTCAAAGATAACATCGTAAAGATAGCAACTCCGATAAGCAGCCCGAAGAGCGTAAGTTCAATCTGCCATGTCACCAAGTTAGAGCAGGTTGAGGCAGCAATACCAAGCAAAAGCATGGCAGTAAAACCTGTGTATCGCTCGAGGATTGTTGCAGCAGCAGCACGATGCTGCCCAACTGATTTACCAATTTTAAAACTCCGTACTGCATCACCACCGAAGTACGAAGGAAGAATTAGATTCACAAAATACCCTACAAGATAAAGCCTATAGAGCTCTCCAAGCGACACAGAGCCACCTAAAAAATCTATAAATATCTTCCACTTCATTGCACTTACGAGAACAAGCAAGAAGCTGATAAGCATCAACCAAACAATGGTTCCTGCAGAGAGTCCTGTAAAAAGCGCGACCAGTGCCTTTAGATCGACTGTTCGGTACGCGAGTAAGATGCAGATAATAATGACAACAAAACTAATAATCTTTCTTAGAGGTTTCACAAAAAAATCAGAGAAGTACTCAAAAATTGCTGGCAGAATAACGGATCCGCTCATCATAATATAGACTATGAAGAGGTTTTGGGCAGTTGTCTTTTCATTCGTAGCATGTGCGCAGCCGCTCTTTGCAGAGCCCGTGCTACAAATACCCTCGGGTATTACCGGCGAAGGCTCGGGTAATCGTGCTGGTTACAGCACACCAGCAGTTGCTGAGCTTGATGGCGACAGCACGAATGGCAAAGAAATAGTTGCTGCAAGCCTCAATGGTATTATCACTGCTGTTCATGCAGATGGTTCACCGCTGTGGGAAGTAACCGCCCCCAACTCAGGATGTGGCGGGCCAGCAAGCATTCATTCGTCTCCTGCTATTGGCGCACTGTATGGTGATGGAGTTCCTTACGTCGTTATTGGGTACGGACCAATTGCTAAACGATGTCAGGGAGGCGTCTTGGCTATTCATGGACCTACAGGAAAAATCGCTTGGAGATTTAGCACTAAAAATTTCGCACGACGAGAAAAGTTTTGGGCAATACTGCATACTGTGTTTTCCTCTCCTGCACTTGCCGATGTTGATGGTGATGGAAAACTAGAAATTGGTTTCGGCAGCTTCGATAGAAATGTCTACCTCTTAAATTATAATGGATCTGTTCGTTGGTATTACCATGCTGCTGACACGGTTTGGTCCTCTGCTACATTTGCAAACATCGACAATACACCAGAACTTGAAATGATTATTGGTACTGATATTTCAGCTAACAATAAAATTAGGCCTATTACAAAAAACGGTGGCAATCTGTATGCGTTTAAAACGGCTGCGACTACAAGGAAGCGCTACAACTTTCGAGATCCAAGAATATTTGTATGGATGAAACCGGTTGAACAGGTATTATTTTCAACGCCGACTGTCGGCGAAGTCATACCGCAGAATGCTGGACTTGAAGTTGTCATTAATTCAGGGTGTTACTTTCCGGAACGCACTGCCAGTAAAATAGGTCGCTGGACCCGTGTCTTTAGTGCACGAACTGGCAAGATACTTCGCACACTGCCTCTTGAAACATGTTCAAGCTCTCGACCTGCACTTGCAGATATTAATGGAGACGGTGAAGCCGAGATTTTCACAACGGTCAACGGCTCACAGACAGTCGGTGGTGACGGACTCAGCAGATTGAAAGCCTTTGATGGAGCAACTGGAAGCTTACTGTGGACAATCATCCCGCAGTTTCGTGGACGTAACTATCAATGGGGTGGAAATTTCATCTCACCAATAGTGACAGATCTTTTCAAAGATGGATCGCAGAAAGTTATCGTGCCTGTTGCTAGTGGCATTGGTATGTACGATGCAGCAACCGGAGCAGCCCTTACCTGCGAAGCGTCAAGCTGTGAAGCTGAAGGACTAGCAGCAACGTCACTGCGCACTGCAGATATATTACTCAATTCTGCAACAATCGCTGATATAAACGGTGATGATTCGCTTGATATTGTAGCTGCAGGTAAAAGTTCAAGTGGCAAACTTGGTATCTTTGCTTGGACATTTCAATAAAAAAAACGCCCAACACTTTCATGTCGGGCGTTCATTAACTATCTAATCTTTTCAGATTAAATTAGTTGTTGCAGAGGCTAAATGGAACAGAAAGGGTTATTGAGTGCAACCAATCTCCGTCACCAGAAGCTCTGTACTCTGCACCGTAGTCAGCCATCAAGTGCTTAGCGAGTTGTACGCCAAGACCGAAAGAGACTGCGTTGTACTTAGAGTTTTCATTGCCGTAACCGAAGTCAGCGTTGGTAAGCGCTGTGTAGCGATAACCAAGACGACCTTTGAGGTAATCAGTCAATGAACGCTCAAGACCAGTTCTGAAGCTCCAAGCGTTGAAGTCATCAGACTCGTTGTTGTAACGGTTGTAGTCCATAGATGCTGTATAGAGTGTACCACCAGCAGTGTGACCAACTCCGACATCCATGCCCCAGTTACCGATATCTGCAGAACCAATGTTTGCAGACTCAGACATATTAGCAACGTTAGCATCGAAAGAACCGAAACCGTAGTGTGTAGAAACACCGTAGGTGGTTGCTTTAGAAGCTTTGTACTGAGCACCGATTTCTTGACGAACACCGTCATCAAGCTTAGCAGTAGCAACTAAAGGAGCGCTAAATGCTTTAATCTTGTTCTGGTTGTAAGCAAGTGCATAACCTACAGCAAGTTGATCAGAAAGATCTTTACCATACGCAAGGTTGAGAGAGTAATTCTTCAACTCGGTATTTTCTGAATCGTCGCTGTCTGCGTTAAATCCAGTCCAACCAAAACCGATGTTACCGTACTTAGGAGTACCATCAAGTGTTGGAACGATTGGCATAGCAGCAAGAACTTGACCGCTATCAATCTCAGATTGAACGTCAGCAAATGTATCTGCATCGTTTCCGCTGATATTGTTACGTGCATAGGTCAAAGAAACATCAGCGTCCTTCATGAAACCAAGACCAGCTGGGTTTCCGACAACACTGGATGAATCCGAGCTAGTAGCAACGCTTGATCCTGCCATACCGATAGTACGAGCATTTTCAGGGGTGTTGAAGTAGCTGAGCTGGCTCGTTTGGGTGTAGTAGTCCTCACGACCATCTGCAACCACGGATCCAGCAAAAAGAAGTGCGCCAGCAGCAACTACGCCAGCAATCTTTCTTACTTGCATCATTTAATTTTCTCCAAAGTTAACTAATTAAAACTCTACAAAACTATATCGAGAGCTCGAGGATAGTAAGTATCCCTGCGATTTAATTCAACCTGCAATATATATTTTAAAAAAATAAAATAATAATAATAATTTTAGATACTTAAAACAGAAATGGCGTTTTAAACCAAGGCAAACTCACCGTAGGTCAGATGCAAGGTTACTGAAATAGTTTCAACTCGGCGACAGACCAATCAAAGAACGAGTCTGTACCTGTTTGCATAACCTGAATTTCAGAGACCGTCGTCGGTTTAAGTAAGATGCCAGTATCATGTTCAGCATCAAGAAAGTACTCAATACTCTTGGCAGCTCGATCGGTATATATCGGACTCATTGCATCTTGATCATTATTTTTTACTAAAATTTGCAAGCGACGAGGAAAATCATTTTTAAAGATACCAAGATAAAGATCGATGAAGCGAATCGTGTGCGGTTCTTTGAAAACAATCGAGAAAGACATCTCTGAGCTTTGCGGTTTATGAGATGCCCATCTTGTTTCTACATTTCCATCAAACATATGAGGAACTTCCTCAGGACTAAGCGTCGTATGCACAGCATAATTGCTATGAGGAATTTCTTGAAGCTGTTCAAGCCACGGCAGTGTTATTTTATCAAAAATAACATACCCGGACTTTTGCGTTTCTCGGTACGGGATATCTAAAGTGCGCAACGCTTCACGTATGTATTCAGCTTGTAGTGGTCCAACAACAAGGGGTGTCTCTAGTGTTTGACGTTCCGTAGCAACAAGGCGCTCGTAGGCCTGTATTCGAGCCTCCCGTGGCGGTTGAAATACTAAAAATCGAACCTGCTCATTGGTTTCAAAAGCAAGTCGGTAACCTATCCAGTAATTCGTACGAACAAGAGAGATATGTTCAGCTTTCAACCACTCAATCAGTTCATCATGATTCTTTGATACTCGCTCGCCACTATGAATAAAGGGCTGCCCCGAAATGCGCATACCTCCCCAATAATTCGATGTCAGAGCAAGAATTAAAAGAATACTAACAGGGGCAAAAGCAAGTGGTCGAAAACGAATATACTCAGCATGGAGCGCAACAAGTGGGAACAGAAAAATATAGAGTGGTAATAAGTACCGTGGCGCTATAGAGAGCGATCCAAAGATGCTCACATTAAAAACAATAAGAACTGTCGCCAGCGATACAAGGCATCCACCAATCATAATACGTTGCGCAAATGAAAAGCGGTCCGTTAAAAAAGCAATAGCGCTGCGAATAATAATATATGCAAAGACAAGATCAGCTACAATCCAAGCACTAAGAAAAATATCTTCACTCTGGTTAAACCCTCGCGTTCCTAAAACAATAGGAATCGCATCTGTCGCTGTTGCTGCGAGGTGGCTCTTAACCTCACCGTAACGAGCGAGGCTAAACATTCCAAAGGATGCACCGTGGTGCACTATATTATAGAGCCAATACGGCGCACTCCCACACAAGAAACTCAGCACTCCAAGGAGGGTCGCCTTAGCAAAAGAGCCAAGCCCAAAGGGCACCAGCGTAATAAGGAATACTATGGCAGCACAGGGAAACAGATACACGACTTGATTATTGACCCACCACCCAACGCCAAGTACAAACGCAGCAATCCAAAGATTGCGATGGATCTCGGTGAGCTTATTGGCTCGAACTGCGCGCATAAGAAACAGAAAGGCGAACGCAATAAGAAAGATAATTTCGATAAAGCCACCACGAGCTTTGGTACTCCATTCAATAAAGCCCATCGGCGCAACAGCGTACAACAGGCCAGCAATTCGGGCATTGGCACGACCCATATTCTCTTGGCAGAGCTTATAGAATGTTATCTGACTTAAGATGAACCAAAGAAATGGTGCAGCATGAAGAATGACGTTCGAACTTCCAAAGATTGCAAACAAAACAGCTGCAGTAATGGGCTCAAGCGACCCCATGTAATGCTGACCATAATAAAAAACAGGAACGACTCCTGTTTCGAGAATATGCTTGGCCATAAGGCCAACAATTGCTTCATCAGCATCAATGATAAAGTGTGATGCGCTCAAGTATATAAGACGCAATGCGACACCAAGGATTACTAATCCTACAAGCCACAACCAATCTGACGGTTTGACATCATTATTCTTCATACACCTGTTCAAGCGATGCATAGGTTGCATTAATCTGCTCGATGACGTCAAAGAGCGTCACCGACAGCGCTTCTATACGCTTTATATCCTGAGCACTTGAGGCTTCGTCAAGCTCTGTTTCAAGCTTTCGCTGCTTTTCTTCAAGGGCATGCATAGCTTTTTCAAGCTGCGCAACTTTTTTATCTTTTGCTTTTTTAGCTTTCTCATCGAGAGCATCTTTGCTTCGTCGGGGTCCCTCTTGTTTCTCTGTGCGAGAGCTGGTCATCTCGGCTTCTTCTTCCCAACCAATTTTTTCAAGGAAATCATCATAAGTTCCCTCAAAGAGGAACGGCTTCTTACCTTGGAAAATAATAAGTCGCGTACAAAGCGAACGCAGCAAACCTTCATCATGCGTAACCAGAATCATACCACCATCAAATGATTCGAGTGCGTCAGTGAGGGCTTCAACAGAATCCATATCGAGGTGGTTTGTTGGTTCATCAAGAAGCAGCAAGTTTGATGGCGTCACCAAGATCTTACCCAACAACACACGTGCTTTTTCACCACCAGACAGAACATTAATTTTTTTAAGCGCGGCATCTCCTTCGAACATCATCGTGCCACAAATACCACGCACTTTCGTGCGATGGAGCGATGTATCAACACTTGTTATTTCTTCTTCGATAGTCTTTTTTGCATCAAGACGATCAACGTTGGTCTGTCCAAAGTACGCCAGACGTGTTCCCTGTGCATAGCTTACAAGTCCACTCTGTGGAGCAAGATCCGTAGCAAGAAGTCGCAACAGCGTCGACTTACCCTGCCCGTTCTTACCAATAATCCCGATACGATCTTTTTTACCCATTGAAAAAGTAAGGTTCGAAATAAGTGGACTGGTTGGCTGATACCCAAACGTCACCTCTTCTGCTTCGAGGAGTGTTTTCCCAAAGAACGGTATAGAACGAAACGCAAACTCAAGGCTGTCCTCTTGGCTCAGAGCATCCTTCACTTCCATTTTTTCAAGAGCTTTTACTCGAGATTGCACAAGCGCAGCTTTACTTGCTTTGGCACGGAATCGGTTAATGAACTGCTCAAGCTCTTTGCGCTTTTTCTCGTCATTCATACGAGTTTTTTCATAAACCTCTTCATCAAGGCTTATGGTGTCATAGAGTTTTTGCGTCCCCCCAGGGATTTTACGAAACGTACCGCGATAGATGAGCGCGGTGTGAGTCGTCACGCTATCCATAAAATCACGATCATGCGTGATGATAATGAGCTCGCGCTTCCAACTTTGTAGCATGCTCTTTAACCAACGCGCAGAGAGGATATCAAGGTAGTTTGTTGGTTCATCAAGCAGCAACAGATCTGGCTCTGAAAGAATGAGCTTTGCCAAATTCACACGAATCTGAAAACCACCACTAAATTCATCAGGATGACGAGCAAAATCAGCTTCTGAGAATCCAAGACCACTCAAAATAATTTCTGCTTTATAGGTCAGGTCGCGCTCTTCTTCGGGTAAACCAAGAGCAGCTTCAGCAAGGATGGTGGGCTCCGTAAACTTTAAATGCTGCGAGAGTCGGCCTATCCGATATCCTTTTGGAATAGATATCACACCACTTTCAGGGTGTTCCTCATCAAGCACTAATTTAAATAGCGTTGATTTACCAGAACCATTACGTCCAATCAGGCCAAGCCGCTCGCCCTGATTGAGGACAAGTGACGCGCCATCAAAGATGGTTTGATTCCCATAATGTTTGGTGAGGTTACTTATTTGGAGCACAGAATTTTTTCATATACAGCAAGTGTCTTTTGTCCCGTCTCATGCCACGTGAACTTTCCAGCTTGCTTTGGACCTCGCTCACGAAGAGCCTGTTCGATATCTGGAATAGTCAGTACCTCAACGAGGTGCGTGGCGAAACGGTCAATATCATCGGGGTCACACAGCAAGGCTGCGTCTTCAAGCACCTCTGGCATGCAGGAACGGTTAGAGCTTACCACAGGAAGGCCACTCGCCGCAGCTTCCAGCGGAGTCAGACCAAACCCCTCGTAAAGACTAGGAAAAGCGAACACAGAAGATGTGTGAAACAGCGATACAAGGTCCTCATCCGAGATAAAATCTGTTTCAAAGATTTCATGCCGAAACGGGGAGTTCTTAATCACTTCAAACAGCCTTGGATACTCACGATCATTTCTGATACGGCCAGCCAAGACCAAAATCGGCAAGGACTCTCCACGGTCAAGCATCTTGCGGCAAGTTGTTTCAAAAATCTCTACAAGGCGCACAACATTTTTTCGAGGATCGATACCACCAACATACAATATAATCTTACGCTCTGGTGGCAGCTTTAAACCCATTCGAATATTTTCAGCCGATTTGATTGGCGCACTGAAAAAGATGGATGAAATACCGTTGTAAGTAACTGAAATTTTCTCAGCAGGAATTTGCAGATAGCGCTCGATATCACGAGCACTGTGCTTGCTGACAGTAAAAATATGATGCGCATTGCGTATAGCTTTTTGCTCAAGAAATCGTGCAAGGTTATAGCGCCACGTCGGTT
>JBILLA010000101.1:0-8995 GCA_044376365.1 Bdellovibrionota bacterium
CCAGTTCACACCAGCACCTGACAAGAGCCCGTTTAATCCCAACCAAAATGCCTGTGCATGAGTGCCAACAAGTGTTAAGAGGCCAGTAAAAACACTCAGGCAACCAAGAGAGAATCGATTTTTTGCGTGCTGGCCGAACCACAGGATCCATGCAGCAACTAATGAAGTATAGAGCGCAGTATAAAAACTCTCTGAAAGAAGAAAGAACACGCCTCCTGTGTCTGCGTTACCAAACCACGCACGAGCAAGGAACGACCAAAGCCCAGGGAATGATTTCAAAAATGTGTAGTAGCGTATGGGCTCACCCGAGAGCCATACCCACTCTGGAGGATAGCTTGTGCCGTAAAGGAATGATTGCTGCATAGAAAGGTTGAAAAGCTTTTCAACACCAACATCATCACCATTATTCAGAAAGTTGATAAATGGAAAATGTGAGCGAATCCAAAGACACAATACTAATACAATAAAAAAGATAGACCACGGCAACCAGTGCACTGAACGTTGGATAGATCGAGAGTCGAAAGAGGTGCTGTGCTCAGAGAAGCTCGCTACGCCAAGACCTATAACAGAGGCAGCAGCACAAACAAATGCAATTGAATAAGGAAGCTGCAGACTTGCAAAGAGTGCAAACAGGAGCTGCTCAATGACAAATGCCATCGCAAACACAATCAATGAAGGAAGAGCTGCTCGAGAAGATCCCAAGAAACTGCGCACAACAAAAAGTGGCGCAGCAAAATAAACAATCAAAGAGCCTAGTATAGAAAAGTAAAATCCCATCCGTGCGTTTCGCCTTTACTAAGCAATGTAGCGGAAAGCACCAACGAAATAAATATGAAGGTTTAGTAAGTGAGAGGAATAGCCTTAGGCAACCAAGAACGCAGCAAGTGGGTTCGCATTCTGATCAAAGTCAGCGTCAGATTTAGAAACACCAGAGTTAGGAGCCCCACCATCAACAGCTAGAAGCACAGGAGAAGGAGATGCATGCATCAATTCTGGACGCACAGGTAACTTTGGTGTCGTGCGGACTTCGAGAAGCGACCGTAAACATTCAGGCGATAGCGTATTACCAGTATTAAGAAGGTGCTCTAGAACGACGTCAGTAATACCTTCGATCTGCGTTCTATCGAGTCTATTCGCTTTGAGGTAATTTGCAAGATTCTCTGAAACTTTCCAGCTCTCTTCCCGTGAACTAAGGGTCTCTTCAAGCTGCGCAAGAATGGAAGGAAGAATCTCGCCCTGCGGTATAACCGATTGGCTCGATTCATTATTTGATCGAGCGTCGTTAGAAGTAGGTATCACTAGTTTCATGCTGTTTTACTACACCAACACTATTATACTGAAGGCTAGGACAGGATTATCCAACCTAACCCTTTAGTATTCAAGAGCTTTCTATTCTATATGATGATTTTTTTGAAGAAAACGGTTTCTACTTGCGTCTGAAGATTGTTAGGCGTAAAAGCTAACTTACTAATTTTGTTAAACATTCGTTTTATGGCTTTATCTTTTTTTCTTCACCCCCTCAAAACTAGCCCCCTCCTTACCCGTAGCCTTTCAATACTGTTGGGGATCAGCATGGCTGGGAGCGCCCTTGCAGAGACCTCTTCTGCCCTTCCTCAAGACCAAGCGCTTGCATCATCGGTTGCTACAGCGCAAACGCTCTCTGCCGCTTTTGAGAAAGTTGCCGACAGCATTACACCATCTGTCGTCAGCATCAGCACAGCTAAAAAACCTAAGAAGAGTAATCGAGAAGCATTTCGTAAAAAACTAAACGATCCTGCCCTTGAGCAATTTAAAGAATTCTTTGGCCCTGATTTTTTCGATCGCTTCCAACAACAGATCCCAGACGGTAATCAGGGCGGTCCTGTCGGACTTGGTACTGGAGTTATCATTGACGAATCAGGCCTTATCCTTACCAATAATCATGTCCTTGGTGATGCTGATGATGTCACTGTCACACTTTCTGATAAACGCAAATTCAAAGCAGAGATTAAGGGTACCGACCCCAAGAGTGATATTGCTGTTATAAAAATCAAAGCTGACAAACTGACTGCTGCGCATCTTGGTAATTCAGATAGCTTAAAGATCGGTGAATGGGTTATCGCATGCGGCAATCCCTTTGGGCTCAGCAACTCAATCACTGCTGGTATTGTCAGTGCAAAAGGTCGTGCAATTTCTAATGGCGGCCAGTTTGAAGATTTCATCCAAACCGATGCCGCGATTAATCCAGGTAATAGTGGTGGTCCCCTCCTGAACCTTAATGGCGATGTTGTTGGGATTAACACTGCAATCTTTTCCCGAAGCGGTGGCTATATGGGCATTGGCTTTGCAATTCCAATTACGATGGCAAAATCTGTTATGGATAGCTTAATCACAAAAGGAAAAGTGATTCGTGGATGGCTTGGTGTTGGTATTCAAAACTTAACTGACGAGCTTGCTGGAAGTTTCCAATTTTCAGGCACTGAAGGCGCATTGGTCGGTACGGTTTCTGAAGGAAGCCCTGCATTTAAAGCTGGCTTTGAACAAGGTGATATCATTACAAAGTTCGGCGACACAAAAATCCTTGATGTCAATCAACTGCGAAACCTTGTCGCGGCAACAACGCCTGGTCAGAAAATTGATGTCGAAGTACATCGTGCTGGAAAAGTGAAATCACTGACAGTTAAAATTGAAGAGCTCAGCAATCAAGACGTTCAGGCTCCTGAAGCTGACAAGCCCGATAACTCAATCGATCTTGGCATTGAAATGCAAACACTCACTCAAGAGCTCTCCTCACAGCTTCACTCTAAAAAATCACATGGCATTGTGGTCACTGGGGTAACCCCTGGCAGCATTGCCGAGTCTGCAGGCTTGAGCCCACGCGATATTATTATCAGCGTTAATGGCAAGCCAGTGAAGAACGTCAAAGAGCTACTTGCTGAAGTCACAGAACAAAGTCTTGCAAAAGGTGTGCGGCTTGTTGTTGATTCACAGGGCATGGAGCGGTTTGTATTCCTTCGATCTGCAGAGTAAAGCTCTTTAAAAAAGCTGTCTTATTTGGCCTCATACACAGAATTTACTATAAAAATAGATAACCAACTGTAATCACTCATCTATTTTTTAGCACAAAAGCTGAATCAATAGGTTGCATGGCTCCGATATAACTTATAACACTTATGTGTAAACTGGGATGATGGGGTGAATAGCTTCATGCATCGATGAACGAAATAAAAATTATTTGTTGTTTGGAGCTTTATTACTTATGAAATCATTATTTACTCACATTTGTCAGACTGTTCATTCGAACTTTTTGGCACCACGTCGTGAAGTAGTGCAATTCCTTCTTTTTGGATTTGGACTATCTCTCATGTCGATTGCACTCTCTGCTGGTGGCGCTATGGCCCAGAGCGATTCCCTCGATATTACCCAATTCACCGACAATGCAAATTTCGGTCGTATGGATAACATGATCGGTATCATCATGGCGTTAATTGAAGGCCGATTCGGTGTTTTGATTATGCTTTGCGCTGGAATTGCAGCAATTATCAGCTCAGCGTTCGGTCAGTACCGTGCAGCTCTATCACTCCTCGTGGTAGCTCTTGGTGCATTCATTCTAAGAACGCTTGTGACTGTTTTCTTCAATACTGATGGAATCGGTCAAGATGGTGGTGGTGACGTATTCGGCACCGGTCAGTAATGTGACCTACACCAAAAAAAGCCCGGGGTAACCCGGGCTTTTTTTATGCTTACTCACGCACGATATTCCCACCTGTAATTCTTAGACCAAAAGAAAGTCGTTCAAATCTAGTCGATAAGCCTTCAGAAGGTTCTCATCACTTGTAAAGTCTTTTAAAACATTGAAAAATTTTATCAGTAGCCACGTAGAGGACTTCTTTGAATATGTTGGTGAAAAAGGTGCTTAAAGCGTGAACGGCTTTCAACGCATGAGAAGCTCATTAAAAGATGTCACGACTGGCTGAATCTCTGATGGAAGATTTGCACTCGGCAAGACAGAGAAATCAGCGGAAGTTCTGGACGCTAGGTTAGCTGATATCTCAGCAAGCGGTTTTATACTTTTTTTAACCGTCATCCAAACTACTATGACTAAACAAATAATTGTTAGGGATAGTGTAAAAGGAAGTCAAAGAGTGTTTCAGAAAGTACCTGAGCCTGTCCTTGCAAGGTGTGCGCAACCTTAATACGCACAACTTGGTTTGGAGTTTTTACAGAGCTTTAAAGCAAGGTTCCAAGACGAATAGGCTTGTCACGAAATGTTGTGTCAGTAACCGAGAGTTCTTACGAAGTTTCTTTATTAAGTTGACTTGATTCGATAAGACTTTTTACTTGGAGACTTAGATTTAACACATACCGTCCATCTGGCTCTTGCTCTACTAAACTTGCTAAGCCCATGAAGGGCGTTTTCAATAGTCAGATCAAATGCTCGCTCAAAGCCATACTTTGTACGTTCAACCGAGAGATATCCCGTAAACAACGCAGAGGAATAAGAATATAAGAATGCAAAAAAGCAAATAATCCTTCATGGACCATGTCGAGAGACGGCTCAGAGAAGAAGAACTCATATCTGCCCTGTCAATTGCCTCTAAAATTATAGTCGATTCTGTTGACGTTTTTTCAGCGCTGCATCTTTTTCTAATTCAACAAACCGCTCAAGAATGAGACGCTCTTCTTTCTTATCTACTGATAGATTGCTATAGGCATAGGCTCGAATGAGAGTCTCGCCATGCTCCAGTAAACCGACAAGCTCTTGAGGAGTAGGCTTGTAGCCTTCATGAAGCAGATACTTTGCAGCAGCAATTGAAAATGGTTCATCAAGATTTCCTTGAGGCTTTCGCAGCATAACTGCAACAACTGCTTTAGGCGCTGGATGTGTATCAAACCACTGCAAAGAAAAAAGCCTCGCCTTCTCGCCGCTGACCTGAATCGTAGAGAAGAGCGATATGGATTGCGTTCGTGTTAGCTCGCAATCATCACTTGAAAGATACTCAAAAAATTTACGATACGGCTCTCCAACCATCGCAACAATACGCTCAAGCGATTGCTCACGTACGCGCACAAGAGGAAAGCGAAGAAGGTCTATAAGCTGCTCTGGTGCAAGCGTTGCAGGCATCAGACCAGTAAAGAGAGCAAGCTTCTCACTTGAAGCAATTGCTGCCCAATTTGCCACAACATCTCTTCCAAACCATGCGAGCGGATGGTCAGACTCAACAGAGATTGCTTTCATAATCGCCTCTGGTAATCCAGGAATATTTTCCAGGAGAGGCATCAGCAACTCTAAACGAGCAAAACTAATCTTCGGGTCACGCGCAATATCAATAAATCCAGAGAGCACTTGCGGAGCAACATCAAGCGACAAAATGTGGGCAAGATATTGCGCTGCCACATGACTCATATCTTTTACCCCCAGTCGCTCAAGAGCAAGATACGCACTGCCATACATTCCTGGAAGCTCACCAAGTCGCTTTGTTGTCATCGCTTTCAAAGGTTGGAAATCATCACTTGGTGCAATGGTTGCAGCGATCGCAAAAGCAACTGCAGGATGAAGCTTCGCGAGATCAGGAGCCTGCCTCATCGAGGGCGGCACTAAAGATGGCGCACCAAAAATAAGCAATGCGCGAAAATCACTATCAGATATTTCATCAGCCCATAACGGATGAAAGCCAATCAGAAAGAACTTCTTTTGAATGCTCTGGTGCTGCTCACCTCCAGCATCAAGTTCCTTACGCAAGAACTGTGTAGCTCCAGCATTTTGATTCAACACTAGTTGCACAACTTGCTGCATGAGTGGGAGCTGATTACTACGCCATAGTCGTTCGAACTTTTCCTCATTCACAGAAATCTCAGTTTGCGATTTCGACCGCAACGATGAAACAGCCATCAAGACACCACCAAGCACTAGGCACGCAAAGAGCACAAGCCATACAGCGGATGGCAACTGTAAAAGTCGAAGCGCTACCACCTGCGGTGATGGCATACGGGGTGCCTCACTTGGTGGCGTAACAGCACTAGGCTTTGGCGCTGTAAGATGCTCGGGGATTGGCGCTGCTGTCGGTACAGCTTCTTTTAATGCAGGAGCAAAATGCTTTGCAACTTGAGTTAAGTTCGGACGTAGCTTTGGATCATTTAAGAGCAGCACTTCTATTAAATTGCCATACTCTACGGCAAGTTCACCTCCAAAGAGGCGCTTTGCAACAAGACCCAGTCCATAGACATCTGCTGCTACATCAGCTGAGAGCACAGACGTTTGTGTCGCTCGAAGCTCGGGGGCTAACGTGACAGGATGACTGCTTCCTGGATCATAAATTTGAAACCCGTGATCAAGAAGGATGAGCTTTCCTTTCTCGTAGGCAATATTTTGAGGTTGGATGTGCCCATGGATAAGCCCTTCTGCATGCAGCGTCTGAACATACTGCAAAAGTTCATGCATAAGCTTTGGACGCTCAGGCATTGGGATCTCAACTGCATTATCACTCAGTAAATGTGTAAAGTACTTTCTTGTTAACCAAGCAAGCCCTTCATTAGAACCGCACACCATACTCTGTAATCCAGGTGCAAGCTGCTCGACCTGAAAAACATATCGCTTAAATGAATCGGTAAGGCTCACAGAGGCAAGCAACTCAGCAGAGAACACACGACTAATTGTCATCTGACCTCGTTGCAACAGAACGGGACGCACATCGTTGGACGCAGCAGCTGGAGTAACAGCTCCAACAAGGACACTGCCGGGGGCAATAATCCTTTGAAAACGCTGCACGAGCTCTTTTTTCTCAGGAGGAAGCGCTTCAAGGCTAATAAATTTCGACGCTGCAGCGTTGTCTTTGACAAGAGAGAGGACAACGGTGGGTTTTCTGGTAGAGGTCATAGCGTCACAGGCAAATAAGCTCTATTTAGATGCTATAAGTACATCGAGCTCTTCCTTCACTTTACCCAGAATTTCATCATACCCGAAAGCGCCAATAAGCTGCCCTTTGAGCTTAAAATTCACATGCTTAGGTGCACACCAAAGCCCAATATCAGCATCATCAGTCTCACCAGGGCCGTTTACCCTGCACCCCATCACCGCAATAGTGAGGTGTTCTTTCGAAGCGTATTGTGTGAGCTCTTTGACTTTCTCAGCAAGCTCAACAAAGCGAGAATTCTCAACACGTGAGCAGCTTGGGCATGAGATTATATTTAATCCTTCTTGCTCAAAACGAGGCACCGAGCGGAAGCGACCTGCATACACATCCGCTATAATTCGTTTACCAACTTCAATCTCTTGCCATTTCTTATCGTTAGGCAATGTTAAAGAGACACGCACGGTGTCGCCTATTCCCTTAGCAAGCAAGTTTTCAAAGGCAACACGCGTTTTAATTTCACCCATTGGGAGAAGCCCTGCCTCTGTTACCCCAAGATGAATTGGAATATCAGGAAACTGCTCAGCAAAGCGAAAATTAATATCCATAACATCATTCGGGTCAGAGCTTTTAAGGCTTACGACAAAGTTCTCGAATGAAAGGTCCTCCATGTAGCGAATATGCTGGGCCGCCGAATTGATGGCCGCCTCTAAGCTATCTTCATGAACTTCTTTCGCATTAGGATCAAGAGAGCCAAAGTTGACGCCTATGCGGACCGCTAGATTGTGATCACGGGCAGCTTGCACGATTACCTTCACTTTCTCATGCACAGGAGTTTCTTTCTCGTGATGGTGAAGGTGACCAGGATTATATCGAATTTTCTCAACGTACGGCGCTACAAGAGGGGCAAGCCGATAGCTTTCCTGAAGGTCAACCACAATACGAGCGTTGACCTTATTATCGCGCAGTTTTTTTCTGATTTCAGCAAGCGCTTCAACATCCTTTTTGCTGTCGACGGCAACACGGATAACATCTGCTCCATAATTGACAAGCTGAGTAATCTGGCTGACTGTTTCGGGGACATCCTGCGTGTGGGTAGCACACATTGATTGCACTGTAATCGGTCCTTCACTGCCGATAATGATGTCTCCTACTCGGACTGAGCGGGTTTTTCTGCGTTTGATTTTAGAGCCAATCTGAGTCATTGCATCTTCCATAGGGAAGAATAATAGCAAAAAGTCTTTTTTGCCGCTATAAATCCCCGAAAAGCTGTGATATTTTTGCCCCATGGTTGATTACGAAGAGATTAGCGAAATTTTTGCAAAGATTACTGAAACCTACCAAGATCCAGTGCCAATTGGTGGCCGTTGTGAAAGTGCAACATACTACCGCGTAGAGGACTTGACCGACGCTGACCTCAATCGTTGCGCTGAGTACGTATCGGACCGCATCTACAACCTCCTCCATCCTCAGCACCCACAGCTCTTTCTAAAGCTTCCTGGCGGGTATACGTTCTTTGCGGAACGACTCTGCGCTGTCTACTCCGAGCTGTATGGCAAAGGTGAAGAGATCCCCCTTGAGCAATACCTCGAAGCGAAACTCTCAAATGGTCATGGCGAGAAATACAAAGGCTGTAATGCCGTCCTTATCACAGACGTTATCACAACAGCTCGATCGTCTTTAGAAGCTCACACGAAAGCAACACTTCGCGGCATCCCTGTCCTTACATGGGCAACCCTCATTGATAGAACCTTCGGCCCTGGACCCGTGCCTGTTGTTTCAGCATTTACTGGAGCACCAGTACGAGTACTCACACGAATTGGCTAACTATTTTTAACAAGTGCGAATCGGGCTATGAGCGTTGCAACTAAAAAAAACATGCACGCCTTCACGCTCAGTGAGCTTGCAGCGTCATTAGAATTTCAATATCAGGGTGATGGCTCAAAAGTCATTACGGGCCTTGCTCCTTTTGATGAACCTAACCCTGATGCAGTCGGCTACATCAAGCAAAGCTCTGTTGATACTGAATCTATAAAAGGCTTTGGTGCTCTTATTGTGCCTCTCTCGCTCCAAGCAGAGCTTGCAAACTTTACAGGCGGCAACGTGATCTTTGCAGCAGATCCATACGCCCTCCTCTTGCGACTCATCCCCCTCTTCTTTCCGAA
>JBILLA010000102.1:0-8926 GCA_044376365.1 Bdellovibrionota bacterium
ACAGTGAGCAGAAACATACAAAAGCAATAGCGCGTAAGAATTGTTTCATGACTTCCTCAATATAAAAGAGTCAAACCGCAGCGACAGTGAGACAATAAAGCACGATACCAAAACTTGCACTGTTGAAAGCGCATGAACCGATGGATTTACTCCAAATCGCAACAGAGAATACATCCGCAGTGGAATCGTGGTCACACCAGAGCCTGCCACGAAAAAAGTGATTGTAAAATCATCGAGTGACAGAATAAAGCTTAATAAAAGAGCAGCAATCATGGCAGGTGTAAGCTGTGGGAGTAAAACAAACCTTGCATACTGCCAATACGAAGCCCCTAAATCATAGGCTGCTCGTTCCTGCGAGAGTGGCAATGTGACCAGACGAGCAGTCACTACAAGAAAGACCAATGCAGTACAAAAGACTGTATGAGCAAAAATTATTGAAACCCACCCTAACGTTACTTGGCATAAAGAAAAAAGGATAAGGCTTAAGATACCAAGCACAATATCAGGTATGAGCAGTGGCAACATTAAGATTCGTTCAAGAGAAGTACGAACTCGATGCGAACAACGAAGCACCCCTATTGCTGCAGCAGTGCCAATACAAACGGAACACAGTGCACTTATAAGCGCTATGACAAGCGAAGTACCAAGCGCCTCGATAAGACGAACATCGTGAAAGAAAGCTTCATACCAACGAAGGGAAGCTCCCTCCCACACAACACTTTGCGATCCTGCATTAAAAGAGAATAGTACAACCAACATAATTGGCGCATAGAGAAATAGAAAAAGCCCGCCGCAGCACAGCGCTAAGATACGTTTCGAAAATATCATGCAGACCTCTCAGAGGGCAGCGGTGGCAAGAGAACGCGGCTTACAACTTGCACAACAAGCAAAAGAAACAGAATAACTGCGAGCGATAAAGCAGCTCCAAATGGCCAATCACGAACAGAGAGGAACTGATCTTTAATCACTGTTCCAATAAGGGATACTTTCGATCCCCCGAGCAGCGCAGCAACAATAAAATCACTACACGACATAATGGCAACTAAAATCAGACCCGTTCGTATTCCTGGGCGCAGCAATGGCAGCAGGACATACCAAAACACTTGCCAGGATGACGCCCCAAGTTCGCGAGCAGCGAGTAATAACTTTTGATCAAGCTTTTCTACAACACTATAGAGTGGCAAAAGCATAAATGGCACATAGACATAGACCAGACCTATTATCACAGCTTTCCACGTAAAGAGGATTTCAAGTGGCTGTGTTTGCATACCAAGCGCTCTCAGCAAGTTATTCAGAACGCCATGTTCACCAAGAATCAAAATCCATCCATACGTACGAACTAAAAAATTGACCCAGCAAGGCAGTATCAGAAACACCATAACTGTTTGCCGAACGCGAGATGATAATGTCATGACATAAAGGCATGTCGGCAGCGAAATAATCAGGGCAAGGACTGAGCAGAAAAATGCAAAAAAGACTGACCGCATAAGGGGCAGCATCAGCAGTGGATCAAATAATCGCTGATAATTGCTGAATGAGAACTCAAATACGACATCGCCGTAACTACCGCGGCTTAAAAAACTCAACAAACAGAGCATAACAAGTGGAGCAAGCACCCCTACTCCCATAAGCATCATGCCAGGTGCAAGGGTAATAATTTTTGGATCAGCACTCACTGTGAAGCTCCAGCATGCGTCAACCGATGCACATCACTATCATGCCACGCGACTGTTATTGCTGAACCAATGTCATATAGCTGGCGCGTGGTGCCAGGCGTCATACTAACCGTCATGGTTCGCTGTGCATCAATAAGGACATGCAGCTCTTCAGCAGCACCACGAAATATTCGCTGTGTCACAACACCTGCGAGGGTATTTGCAAACTTGTCTGTGTTGTCTTCAAGAATATGAATTTTTTCAGGGCGAATCACATCAACTGTTGAAAGGTAATTAATCGTACCTATGAATGAAGCAACAAACGGGGTCTGTGGAGCATAGTAAATCTCTTGAGGAGTACCTATTTGCTCGATGATACCATCGCGCATCACTGCAATTCGGTCTGCCGTAGAGAGCGCTTCTTCTTGGTCATGCGTTACACACAGAAAGCTCATTCCTAAACGCCGCTGCAAGACGCGAAGCTCCTGCTGCAATTCTCGCTTTAACATCGCATCAAGCGCACCGTACGGTTCATCCAGCAGCAAAAGAGTTGGCTGATTAATAATCGCTCGTGCAATAGCAACTCGTTGCTGTTGCCCACCACTTAGTTGATGCGGATAGCGAGTCAACACATCTGGCAGCGAGACAATCGCCGCAGTCTCTTGTACACGTTTCGTTATCTCTTTAAATGGAACACCTCGAACTTTAAGGGCAAAGCCAATATTTTCCGCGACAGTTAAATGTGGAAAGAGGCAATAATTTTGAAAGATCGTATGAATGGTTCGCTTATGAGCAGGAACAGAGAGCAGATCAGTACCATCGAGTAGAACACTTCCAACATCAGGCTGCTCGAGACCTGCAATAATAGATAACAGGGTGCTCTTGCCACAGCCACTAGCACCGAGCAGGTAAAAAAGTTCGCCCTTATGAACGTTAAACGATACCCCCTGGAGTGCCCCTACCGCGCCAAATCGTTTCGAAAGTTGTGAGACGATAAGGTAACTCATCGAGTAAGCTCTCCCTATGCTTACGCAACCTGCTCGTAGGCCTCCTGGAGGGACACCGAGATAACCTTTGAAGAACCTGGCTCTTGCATGGTTACACCAATGAGGTTATCAGAAGTCGACATGGAACGTTTATTGTGAGTAACGAGCAAGAATTGGGTTCGCTTACTCATCTCTTTCACAAGGCTTAAGAAGCGCATCAAGTTTGCTTCATCAAGCGGAGCATCAACCTCATCAAGTACGCAAAGCGGGCTTGGTTTTTCAAGGAACATCGAAAAGATAAGCGCAGTAGCACAGAGCGCTTTTTCCCCACCAGAAAGAAGGTCAATACGCTTTGGCTTCTTACCAGGAGGACGCATCAAGATATCAATACCGCTCTCAAGAGGATTGCTTGGATCGGTCAACTCAAGACCGCCCTTACCGCCACCAAAAAGCTGCGGGATAAGTCGTGAGAAATTCTTACTGACAGCATTAAACATCGCAACAAAGCGTGCTTTTGAAACCTCTTCAAGTCGAGCAATCGTCTTTTTAAGAATCGTACATGCTTCATCAAGATCTTTGCGTTGCGAGATGAGCTCTTCAAGACGAGTGGCTTCTTCGCGGTGTCGCTCAATTGATGAGGAATCAACTTCACCTTCACGAGCAATTCGACTTCTAATCTTGAGCGCTTCTTGCTCATAACGACGTGCATCATCATCTGAAAGCAGCACTGCGTCTTCTGGCACAGCTTCAAAGTTTAAAACAAGTGTATCTCCATACTCTGTTTGTACACGATCAAGGATTGCTTGCTTCTCAAGCTCAAGCTTTTCGATAGCAAATTGTGCACGAGATGCTTGCTGGCGTGCAGTATCGAGCGCTGATCGAAGAGCAGATTGCTGCTGCGCAATCTCAGAAAGGGCCGCACGTTTCTCTTTACGAACGGTATCAACAGATTTGAGCTTATCAGAGAACTGAGTAATCTCTTCCTCGAGCTGCTCATCATTACTTGCTGCACCAAGCTCAATTTTTGCAAGCTCAATAAGCTTTTCTTCTTCAAGACGAGAAGCTTCTATCTTTTGCTCTACTTCTTTAATCTGATGCGTTGTTCGCTCAACATCACCAGTGATCTGGTCGACTGCTCGAATCTCTGCTTGCAGACGCCCACGAACGGATGATAGTTGGCTGGTTAGTTCACGAAGAGTTTTTTGCTGCTGCTCACTCGTACGAAGGAGTTCGCTTTGCTGTTGCTCAAGAGCAGTGACTTCATCTTGTACGCCATTACGAAGTGCACCAAGCTCTTTCTGCTGCTCTTGCAACGCAACGAGGTCTGTCTCAAGAGCTCGCACTTTTGCCTGAAGCTGTATTAAGCCACCTTCATGACGCAGACTATAGAAGCTCACTGCAGTGTGAATCTCGCCTTCAACTGTCACCACAGTGACATCTGCAGATGGATGCGCTTCAAAAAATGCAAAGGCTTTCTCACTACTTTCAGCTAACAGCACATTACGTAGAAGGAAGTGCGCTGCTTTCTTAAATCCAGGATTGATTTCAATGCGCTCAAGGATTGGGCAAAGGCCAAAAGATGTTGCTTCAGCGATATGAGCTTGGGCCGTCTCAACGATCTCATCTCCTGCTGCCAAAATACCGATTCCAGAGCCCTTACCAGACTTTGACTCCTGCTTTGCTAAAGCACCCAAGAAAGGATCTGCAATATTCTTTGGTGACTCAGCAACAAGGAATGCTGCACGTTCTGCAAGCACACTTTGCAAAGCTTTCGTAAGCGATGCAGGAACAACAAGCCCTTCTACAAACACTTTTGCATGATGAGCAAGCTCATTGATCGCGCCATCATTGAGGGCTTTTTTGAGCTGTTGTAACGGCGATGCTGCAACAATCTGATCGTGCATTGCAGCGATGCTTGATTGCGCGGCGATGACTTTGTCACGAATGGTACGAAGTTCGCCATCTTTGATTCGCAACTCATCTCGCTTTTGTCGAAGCTGGGTGGCGACCTGGCGCAGATCTTCTTCAGAGACAACCTGGACACTATCAACTTCAGACTGTAGCGTTATCTCTTTGGTTTTGAGTTCTTGAATACCAGTATCTGCTGTATCAAATCGAGTTTTTAAAACTTCGCGACGCTCTTCAAGACGCTTAATTTCAGTCAAGCGCGCCATGTTAAATGCGCGAAGCTCATCAATCTTTGATTGACGCTGACTCTTTTGACGGGCACGAGCAAGAAGCTCCTCACGTCGTGCATCAATCTGCAGACGAATACTGTCTGCTTCAGTATCGATTTCAGTAAGCCCAAGTTTTTCTGCATCTTCGCGCACTGATAGCGTTTGAAGCTCTTGTACTTTCGTAGCTTCAAGCTCTGTTGCGACCGTAAGATCAGAGGTGGCAGCATCTTTTTTACCAGTGTACTTGTGCGCTTTATCTTGAAAGACAAGATGCTCAAGACGGGCAATTTCATCTTTCAGTGATTGACGACTCTCGGCACGCTCTGCCTGCTTTTTAAGCGTCTTTACTTGGCGCTCAACTTCTTGAATAACATCTGCCAAGCGAGTCAGGTTGTGACTGGTTTCCTCAAGCTTACGATTTGAAGCGGCAATCTTATCGCGAAAACCGATAACACCAGCAGCTTCTTCTACAATCAGACGACGTTCTTCAGGTTTTGCATTTACGATTTTAGAAACTTCACCCTGCGCAACAATAGTATAGGCTCGTGCACCAAGACCGATTGCTCGAAGAAAATCTTTCACATCCTTCAAACGGCACGCAACTCTGTTGATAAAGAACTCAGATTCACCTGAACGATACAATCGACGGGTTAATTGTACTTCACTGACTGATTTCAACCATGAAAAACGAGTCAAAATAGATGTAGACACTGGCTCTTCCTCACTGCCAGCAAGCTGATCGTCATTTGAAACTTCAACAACAGAACCATCAAGGTTAATAATTGTACCTAACTCTTGCTGCTCATCAGCGGCGTGATCAAGACCACCTTCGATGACCTGTAGCTTAACGCCAGGCGCCTGAGGGCCTCCAAACTCATCGGTCTGCTTTTTTATCTCTTCTTCGAGACTTTTTAACACCTCTTCAACTTCTCGCTGCGGCGAGACAAGGTCCGCAAAAAAATTATCTGATTGAGCACGTAAGGTGAGTGTTACTTCTGCAAGACCTAAAGGACGCAACTTATCGGTCCCGTTAAAAATAACATCTTCAAGAGTGCCTCCTCGAAGGCTACTTGCTTTGGTCTCACCAAGAATCCAACGGATTGCGTCGACAATATTAGACTTACCACAGCCGTTTGGACCAACGACCCCCGTAATACCAGCTTCGAGTGGCAGCACGAGCCTGTCCATAAACGACTTAAATCCGAAAACCTCTAACCTGGCGACACGCATAGTTTTTCTCGTTGGAAAATTGTTTTATTTTCGATCTTTTAGCGACTTTTTACACAAAAAGATACCGTTAACTTTAAGCAGTTTAAAATTAGTTGCTCTTGGAAGCAAATCTAAAAAGAAGCCGCTATCCGGCCTCGACAGCTCCCAAACCCAATAGAGCGGGCGCCGGCTTTTACTGCTTTGGCGGTCATCAGGACTTCGTCGCCATCGGCAAGAAACACACGGGTCTCTCCCGTTGGAAGTGTTACGGGCGTTTTTCCACGCTGCGTAAGCTCAAGCATACAGCCAAGGCTATCTCTGGTAGGCCCAGAGATAGTGCCACTTGCGATCAGATCACCTGGTAACAGGTTACAACCGTTGCAAGTGTGGTGCGCTACGAATTGCGCAAATGTCCAATATAAATTTTTGGTTGCACATCGACCAAGCTCTTGAGGTGGTAGCTGCGCCTTACGCATCGCTTCTGACTGAACAGAAACAGCAATTTCAAGATCAAGACCTCCGAACCGCTGATCGATTTCATCAAAGAGGTATGCACATGGCTTTGGATCCTGTGCGTCTCGTTCAAATGCAGCGATACGGAATGGCAGCAACGCTTCTGCTGTAACAACGAAGGGCGATATAGTTGTTGCAAAATTCTTTGCTAGGAACGGTCCTAATGGTTGATATTCCCATGCTTGCACATCTCGTGCTGACCAATCATTGAGCAATGTAAATCCAAAAAGACGATTCCAAGCAGCACCAATTGGTACTGACTCTCCACGCGCATTATGACCACCAATAAATGCACCAAGTTCCACTTCATAATCGAGTGAAGCAGAAAGGGTAAACGATGGCTCGGCAGCATCAGGCCCTTTTACCTGTCCATGAGGACGAGCAATCTCTTCGCCTGATGCAATGACAGAGGACGCTCTGCCATGGTAACCAATCGGGACGTGCTTATAGTTCGGCAAGAGCGGATTGTCTGGACGAAACATCGCACCAACATTTGTTGCATGATACACCGACGCATAAAAATCAGTGTAATCACCAATCGACGCAGGCATCATGAGCGTGAGCTGCTCACGTGCATGAAGATACTTACTGAGCTCATCTTGATGTTTCAAAGCATCACGATGATCTGCGCGCAAATGATCCCAGCACCAATGACGCAGCATGCTCCATGCTCGCGGAGAAAGCTTCATAAGATCATTGAGTGTCGGAGCAAGCAGCGCACGAGCGAGCACTGGCTCAAACTCTTTACCGTTCACAGCATATGAAGCGCATGCATGCAGATCGAGTATACAATCACCAATTGCGACACCAATTCGTGATTCATGAGAGCCTTTGGTGCGGAATACACAGAGTGGCAGATTCTGAATAGGGAAATCGGTATCCGAAGCATCTGCACCTGATACCCAGGATTGCGTTTGAGGGTTGTGAGTTTCATTCAGGGTGGGAGTGGTCAAAGTATAAGGATCCATGACTGTATTAAAGAACAAAATGAGGCTGCTGCCAAAATGTTTACTGAGCCCCCTTAAAATCGGCAGAAAAAAAGGATACCCTTGCCCCTACGTGAAAAAAATACTGTTTCTCGCCCCACAACCCTTCTTTCAAGAGCGCGGCACACCGATTGCCGTTCGTATGGCTGTGGAAACACTTGGGCAGAGTGGTTCTTATGATGTAACATTGCTTACCTATCATGAGGGCTTTGATGTCACGCTGCCCGGCGTTACCCACCTGCGTATGTGGGCTCCTCGGTGGTTGTATGGCATTCGTCCAGGCATCTCTATTAAAAAGCTTATTGCAGATCTGTTCTTTTTTATTGCATCACTGCGACTGCTTGCCTTTGGTCGGTTCGATTTTATTCATGCTGTTGAAGAATCTGTCTATATAGCACTGCCATTTTCAGTGATCCGAAAAATCCCCCTAGTCTATGATATGGATTCTTCAATTCCTGAACAGCTCACTGAAAGCTGGTGGCTGCTGCGACCACTGCGCGCTTTGTTCAGTACTCTTGAGCGGTGTGCCATCAAGTACAGCGTTGGTGTGTTAGCCATTTGTGAAGCTCTTAAAAATATCGCACTGCAAGCTGGCGGTACCAATATCAGTCTCCTCTATGATGTAAGCTTGCTGAACGAACAACAGGAAACAACAAAAGAAGTTCTGCGAGATACGATACATAAAGATGCTGCAACTCCAGTGGTGCTCTATATCGGCAACCTTGAAGGCTATCAGGGCATAACGCTGCTTATAGAGAGCTTTCAAAAACTGCTGACTAAAGAAAAAGCTACTGCTTCAAAAGTGACAACTCCTCATTTAGTTATTCTTGGAGGTTCCGAGCGACACATCGAATACTATACCAACCTTGCTCGCAAGCTTGGCATCGAAACCCATGTCTCACTCCTTGGCCCACGTCCCGTTACAATGCTTGGCTCCTACTTACAGCAAGCATCATTGCTCGTCTCGCCGCGAACCAAGGGCAACAATACACCGATGAAGATCTACTCATACATTGATACAGGCATCCCTATGGTTGCGACCAATTTGCCAACCCATACGCAAGTCGTCACCACTCGTGAAGCATTTCTTGCAGAGCCTGATGCAGAGCATTTTGCTGAAGAACTCTTTGCTGCGCTTCATAATCCCGTTGATGCAACTGCTCGAGCCGCAGCCGCACAAGCACTCGTTGAGCAGCGCTACAATCGCAAAATATTTACAAAGACACTGATTGGCTTTTATCACTCACTTGAGGCTCAACAACCTGAGCCGATACATCCAACTGATGCAGCTACTTTATGACGATACCGAGCGTTTAGTTGATGCATGCACATGCCCTGCCGCAGTTAAGATCTCACGCACCTGGGCTGTCACATCTTCAGCGTTCATGCCATATCGTGCT
>JBILLA010000103.1:0-8912 GCA_044376365.1 Bdellovibrionota bacterium
CTGCCAAGCGTGGGGGCCTTATGCAATTCATCGAGCTGTCGATGCAGATAACGGATAGTAATTCGCTGCAGCATTGCTACCCATTGTTCGCTCGCATCAACGGTTCATCAATGATTCCGAAGGGCGGCTGTCGGGAGAAGTCAGGGGTGAGACACTACCCCTCAGGGGTCGACTTGCGGAGCAAGTCGGGGTTGAGACACTGCCCAGGATGCGCGACTAGCGTCGCGCTTAGCGGGACTAGCCTTTGTTGTTTTTGGTTCAAGTCCCGCCCTGTTCATTACCCCTCAGGGGTCGACTTGCGGAGCAAGTCGGGGTTGAGACAATACCCCTCAGGGGTCGACTTGCGGAGCAAGTCGGGGGTGAGACACTGCCCAGGGCGGGACTTGAACCCGCACGATCTTGCGATCCCAGGATTTTAAGTCCTGTATGTCTACCATTCCATCACCCGGGCGAGGATGAGGGCACTACCTTATCATGGACGTTTTAAAATTGCGATACTGTGAGTTTGCAAAATTTATGGTGCTGCATGGGCGTATCGTGGTTCTGAAGGCAGGCAGCGAAAGAGCGCGTCCATACGTGCTGTAAGGGGTATTTATAGGAAGCTTTCAAGGTCAAGGTCGCTGACTGCAGGCTCACCAGGGGCAAGATTAAAGAGCTTTCCTGCTTTGATCCATGCTTCGAGCTCATCAACAAGAGCAAAGAGGTGTGCAAAGTCATCAACAACAAATAAGAGTGGTTGAAAGTGATCGATTTCAAAGCTTTGGTTAATCATCCATTCTAGCTGTGCTGGATAGCGCTGCACATCAAATGATTCAACTGAGTAGTGGAGCTCTCCAAAGGAGCTTAAGAGGCCACTGCCATACGCACACACTCCTTGTGGGTTACGGGCTTCATGTGACTTCATCAGTCCAAATTCAATGGTAAACCAAAAGAAGCGAGCCATCCCTTTTATCATGCTTGAGAGGCGAGACCGTTGCAGCTCTTTCTTTTCGTTACGAGCTATCATGGCAGCTGTATGAGCACATTCTCCAAATCGCACGAGTGTATCTGCAAAGAGTGGATCGGTATGCATTGGCACATGACCAGAGATATCATGAAAAATATCAGGCTCTGGTAAGTAGTCGAGAAGCTCTTTTTTGCGAATTGTAATTGTGGTTGGAAATTCTCGCTTTTTAAGACAGTCAAAAAACAGGAAAGCTGGAAGGTAACCGCTGACAGGTTTTGCTTTAAAGCCTGTGAGTGGCTGAAGAAATTTGTTTACATCGCTTAAGCGAGGGATCTGCTGTCTATCAAGCGCTAGGCTATCTATCCCTTTGAGGAACCATGTATTTGCGTGGGATCTCCAGAGGGGGAGCATGCGCTCCATTAGCAATCGCCAGGCTTCATGATTATCTTCAGAGTACTCTTCGTACGGTTGCTCAATATAGATCTCACCCTTTGAGCGTACCTCTTCTATGAAGGGGGCTTCAGTGGTGGTTAATCCTCTTGGCATATCTTTATTTTACTGCATTCGCGACCCAGAGCGCAGCAATAAATTTTTATCTTTCCCAAGACTGAGCGCGCTCCACAGGCTGAGCCCTGTCGCCTTGCGTCGTAGGGAAAATAAACCTTTTTCTGATCGACCTAAACCGTATAGAATTCGCACACATGGCGTTCTATAAGCTGCCCGAGGTGTGACAAGCACGGTTGAGCAACATCCTAGGTCCGCCAATCAAATTTTTATCTCGATGGAGTCTTATATGCGATCAGTACATGAAGGAAGCTGGATTCAACCCTCAACATATCGTGACGTAGAAGCTGGGAAAGATCCGCTGGCGATTGAGGGCATCGATTACGCTGAGTTCTATGTTGAAAACGCTCGTCAGGCAGCACATTATTTTTGCACTGCATTTGGATTTACTCCGATTGCTTACCGTGGACCAGAAACCAAGTACCCTGATGCAGCAAGCTATGTTCTGAAGCAAAATAAAATCACTTTCGTTATTACAGCGCCACTCCGCTCTACAAGTATTATTTGCCATCAAGTCGCGATGCATGGCATGACGGTTCATGATATTGCATTTCGAGTTCCAAACTGTGAAGCCTTCTATGCTGAAACAATGAAGCGCGGCGCTACTTCAGCCGAATCACCACAGGAGTGGGGGGATGATAACGGTACTGTTCGACGCGCAGCGATTAAAGCATACGGAGATACCATTCATTCCATTGTTGAGCGATCAAATTATAAAGGAGATTTTTGGCCAGGCTTTGTGCCGTATGAGTCTCTTTTTGCAAAACCAGAAGGCGCGTCACTGTCGGGGCTGATGGTTATTGATCATATGGTTGCGAATGTTGAGCTTGGCAAGATGGATGCATGGGTGAAGTACTATGAGGATATTCTTGGCTTTGCGCAGTTCCAAAGTTTCTCTGATGAACAGATTACGACGGAATACTCTGCGCTGATGTCAAAAGTGATGAGTGGCGGTAAGGGTAAAATTAAGCTTCCTATCAATGAGCCTGCTACAGGAAAGCGAAAGTCTCAGATTCAAGAATATCTTGAGTTTCATAATGGCCCTGGAGTGCAGCACTTAGCACTTGCAACAAATAACATTATCGAAGTAATCAAAGAGCTTCGTAAGCGAGGCGTGACGTTCCTGTCTGTGCCGCAAACGTATTATGACGAACTACCAGCACGCGTTGGAAAAATTAAACAAGATCTGCAAGAGCTTGCAAAGCTTGGTATCTTGGTTGACCGTGATGAGGATGGCTACCTCTTGCAACTCTTTACCAAGCCGCTCCATGACCGTCCGACTATTTTCTTTGAGATTATTCAGCGTGAGGGCTCCAGTGGTTTTGGAGTTGGTAACTTTAAAGCATTATTTGAAGCGATCGAGCGTGATCAAGAGCTTCGAGGAAACCTCTAGTCGTGGATACGCTTGATATCCTCACCGAGCATCTTTTTGATTATTCTGGAACATTTCCTCCGGAGTCAAAAAGTTTTGAAGATGCTCTTGCTACTGCTGCAACGTTCCATAAAAACTTGCTGCGCCCTGCGATGGTGAATGCTTGCTTTGTGACAACCGTCAATAACTACCAGCAGTTTGTACCGACGCATATTCAAGAACTTGGTTATACGCAGCAGACGTTTCCTGTTGCTTTGCTTGGTGCATCAATCACGACCTCACCTGATCCTATTCGAGCAGAGCTTGATACCCTCATTGCTGCTGCTTCTGTGAATCAGCCAGGCGCAGTAACGACCCCAATTATCTCGTATGAACTAAAAGTCAGCGACGATTTTCTGTATAACATAGAGCAGTGCGTACAGTTTTTGCGAATGACGGAATCGTTTCATGGGCTTATTGCTCTTGAGCCTGATCTGTCGAGTGATCAGTGGCAACAAACAATGCATCAATCAATTGCGCTGATGAAAGAGCGTCCCGAACAGTTTGCCCTCAAAATAAGGGGTACTGGTCCTACCGCGATTGATACAACCAAAATTGCTTTTGTAATTGATGCGGCAGTTGAAAATGGAATTCATCTGAAAGCAACCGGAGGCATGCATCATCCTATAATCGAAGATAGGTATGGGAACACTTTAGGATTTCTTTCATTCGCTGCGGCGTATTTCTTAAAAGTTGCATACCGCAATAAACTTGCTCCAAAAGATCTCTTTGAAATTCTGCAAGAGACTCGTGCATCATCATTTACATTCTCGCCAACAACCTTTTCGTGGGGGCAGTACCATCTTGCTGCAGAGCTTTTGCAGGAAGCAAAACGTACGTGCCGTCTCAGTATAGGAAGCTGTAGCATTCACGAGCCTGATGCAGATTTAAAGCGGTTATTTCCGCGGTAGCTGGCGAGCTTAGGTTTAGCATGCTCTTATGAGCTTCACTGGAAGCGCAGCTCTTAATCAGTTGAGCTCTCTCGCTCTTCAGGTTCATCTTCGATCGTCAGATCCATAGAGCGTATGAGCTTGCTGCGTCCGAAGCGGGGTAACAGATCAGTTTGTCTGCCCCACGAGACAAGACAAAGATTTTCTTCGGCTCGAGTAATGGCTACATAGAGAAAATTTTTACCAAGCTGCGTGTTAGGGAAATTTTCTTTACTTGGGTTCCACAAGAGCACTGAAAAGAATTCAAGTCCTTTGACTTGTTGAATATCGGTTACCAAGATCCCTTCTTCAAAGCTAAATGACTGGGCATCACCAAGACGAACGAGGGGACCGAATGTTGGGCTAAGCATTTTCACAAGAAACTTTGCTTCTTGCTGCGTTGCACAGATGACAGCAGTGAGCGCGTTGGGAAAATATTCGACTGCTTTTTTGAGCCATGAAATTGCTGCGCCAACGGCATCGTCCTCGTGCTTGCAAAGAAACCAGATTGGCAAACGCCCCGTACGACCTGCTGAGACTGCTGTTTCATCTTGACCCTGCACATGTGCAGCAAGTTTCATAATCGGTGCAGTTGAACGATAGCTGACAGAGAGGGATATATATTTTGAAATCTCACTATGCAGATTCCAATGCTTTTGAAGTTTTTCCCATCCAGGGAAGGATTGATGCCGATCTAAGTTTTGCGAGATATCTCCGACCAGGGTGATATCCGATGCTGATTTCACTGCGCTTATAATGGTCGCAAGTTCAATGGGTGAAAAATCTTGTACTTCATCAACAAAGAGGTGTTTATAAAGCCCTGGTCGTTTTGATTCATTCACCGCTGAGCCAACTTTCAGTTGGTAGAGGTGCACAAGGAGCGCATCATCAGCAAGATCAAAGAGGCTTTCAGAGAAATTGCGACGAGTTCGCTCAAGCGCATCTTGAATGAGTGATGGTGTGATGAGACGTGTTTCGTCATGAGTAATAATGTCTTGTGGATTTTTGAGGATGGCAAGGAGATCACCTTGAAGGTGTGCCAATGTCGTGCGAAAGTGCTTGTCCTCTTGTTTTTTGATATATGCTTCGATTGCTTTCAGCAGTGCCATTGATTTTTTGACTCTATCAACGCCAGCAGGACAAGGTGTGACTGGTCGAGCAAGAATAAAATCAGGGCTCCCCGATGCATATGCAATCGTTCGAGCCGCCCATGCATGATACGTATGCACTTTGACATCATTGATACCTACAGCAGGGAGTGAATTTTCAATATAGTAACGAAGTGAGTGGCTAAGCACAATGAATGCAGTCTCATCTGGGGCAACAGAAGCATTATCTTCATGCAGCATCCATGCTAATCGATGGATCGCCACCGTTGTTTTGCCACTTCCAGCAACACCTTGAATAAGTACCGCAGTGGTTGCTTCTTCTGTGATGGATCGAAACTGTTCGGCAGATATAAGTGAGAGGATTTCAGGGAGGTGCCCCGATGCTGCTTTGGCAGTTCTTGCTCCTTTTGATGCGACCCATTCTTTTTTTTGTGGGTCCCACGCAAAACGTCCATGGCGATTAGTGACTGAGCGTAGTGTGCTATTTTCAATTTCTACTTGGTTTCGTTTTTTAACAATGCCCACACGCTCCTTGCCAAGGATCTCTTCCATGTACTCGTCGCCCTCTTTGTATTCATAGTAGAGCTTTGAAATGGGGGCCTTGCGCCAATCGATGATGCGGCAATCTGGATTTGCCGCGAAGCCAAGTTTGTACTCAATTGGACGAGTTTTGCCTGTGCGTGGGTCTTCTTCCTCAAGCTCAATGCGAGCAAAGTAGGGCTTCTTAATCTGAGTTGCTAAAAGCTTGGTCTCTTCCTTTTTGTTATCGCGAAGCCCATGAGAAACGGCTTCATCATTGGCAAGCAGAGCCTTATCTTCTTCACGCTGCGTATTCATAATCGCCTGGGTCAGCTCTTGAGCACGAGCACTCTCAACGGAGAGCTTATGTTGAGCAGCTACAATCTGCTCAGATATAGACGAGACGGTGTTTGATAAAATGGACTGCTCTAATTCTAGATCTTTGAGGACTTCGGGTTGCATTGCTTAAAAAGTAACGTAATTGGCAATTTCTGAGTGAACTGGGTGGGTTAGACCCCACGAAAATGTTTAAGGATAACCTAAATTAAACCGATGGGATACTTGGAACAGGAAGAATTTTCATGGATAACCAATTAAAATCAAACGCATCTGCTCAGCCGGCTATAGTTTTTGTGACTGCAGATGAGGTTTCTTGTGCAGACCTAATCGCTGAATTTACCAGCAAGGGCTATGAGATCAATGTGGTCAAAGATGGTACAAAGGCAATAGGCTTGCCAGCGATCAAACCAAAAACCTGGAAGCCCTCTATTTTCTTTATCGACCTTGTGATTCCAGGTGAGAGTGGGTTCTTTGTGACCAAGCTTGTCAGAGATCGATACCCAGATAAAAAAATCCCGATTATCCTTTTTGCGCAACATATTGCTCCTGAAGACAAAATGGAGAGTGCACAGCTTGGTGCCTTGGGACTCTTATCCAAGCCTGTGAATGTTGATGCCGTCCGAGAGATACTTGATAAAGAGCGTGCCCGACGAGCTAAGGCTGAAAATGGAGGCGTCGCTGTTTAAGTGTAATGTAAGGGGTGCCTTAGTAAAAAAGATTTAAGCTCCTTAAATCATCCCGTTTACGTTTTGCTATCTTTCTACTATCTTTACCAACGGACGATAGAAGAAATCGTTTGTTTGGATTTAGTATGACATATACAACAAAAAAGTTGGCTGAGCTGTTACAGCAAAAGCTCAGCAATGAAGTGGTTTCTGTTGCTGAAAATATTGACTGTGCAGAGATCTATATTAAGCCCCAGAAGTTGCTTGGCCTCGCAAGTATCCTCAAGATGGATGCTGACTTTCAATTTAATATGCTCCTCAGTGTCACTGCTGTAGACTGGCTCGATGCGCGTGATGATCGCTTTGAAGTTGTGTATCACCTTTTAAGCATGGCGCATGGCTGCCGGCTGCGTATAAAGATTGCGCTTCCCGAGACTGCCGCGTCGGTACCTTCGCTTTGCAGTACCTGGGCTTCCGCTAATTTTATGGAGCGTGAAACCTATGACATGTACGGCATCAGCTTTGAAGGACATCCCGACTTACGCCGCATATTGATGTACGATGAGTTTGTCGGCTATCCGCTCAGGAAAGACTATCCGATACAGGGCAAGCAGCCGCGTATTCCGCTACGCTATCCCGAGGTCCGAAATACAGCTGTTGATATGCAGCGTCCTGACCTTGTCACGATTACCCCTAAAAGAAAGGCAGCATAACCATGTCGAACGCTTCTGGACAGCTCACGCCGCATCACGCATCGCTTTTAAATGTCGATTACGGCGTTGGCGGTGTTACTACTCACATTCGATCACGTCCTTTGGGTGACGATCTGCACTCTGAGACGATGATCCTTAATATGGGTCCTGCTCACCCAGCGACTCATGGTACCGTTCGTCTTGTTGCAGAACTCTCAGGCGAAAAGATTCTCGATGCAGATGTTGAAGTTGGTTACTTGCATCGTGGTTTCGAAAAAATGTGTGAGACGGTTGATTATAACCAGGTCATGCCGTATGCGGATCGTCTGAATTATGTTTCACCAATTATCAATAACGTTGGCTGGTGCCTAACGGTTGAAAAACTGCTTGGTATTGAAGTTCCAAAACGGTGTCAGTATGTACGTGTCATCATGAGCGAGCTTTCTCGTATCAGTGACCACCTTACCTGTCTTGGCGCTTCTGCGATGGAGCTTGGTGCCTTCACTGTGATGCTCTATTTCATGCAGGCTCGTGAATATCTTTGGGAGCTTGTCGAAGAGGTTACTGGTGCTCGTTTGACTATCTCGTGGGGTCGCGTTGGTGGGCTCAAGGGAGATCTTCCCCCTGGGTTTGCTGCTCGTATGGAAAAAGCACTCGATGGTGTCAAACTCCAGCTTGAACTTGGTGATAAACTTCTCTCTCGCAACAGAATCTTTCTTGATCGTATGTGTGATGTAGCAAAGATCTCTGCACAGGAAGCCATTGATTATGGACTTAGTGGACCACTCTTGCGTGCAAGCGGTGTCCATTATGATGTGCGAAAAGCGTTTCCGTATTCCTCTTATGAAGATTTCTCTTTTGAAGTTCCGTTGGGAACAAAAGGTGATAACTTCGATCGCTTCCTTGTTCGCTACAATGAAATCTTTGAGTCGATAAAGATATGTCAGCAGGCGATGAAGCAGATGCCAAGTGGCCCGATATCCGTCGATGACCCACATATCGTGCTCGAGTCTAAGGATGAAGTGTATAGCTCCATTGACGGTATGATTAATCACTTTGAAATGGTGATTAAAGGGGTGCAGCCGCCTGTGGGCGATGTCTATATCCCTGTAGAGGGAGGCAATGGTGAGTTGGGGTTCTATACAATCTCAGATGGCACTGGCAGACCGTACAAAGTACACGTCCGTGCTCCAAGTTTTATTCATATGGGAATCATGAGAAAGATGTTGATCGGTTCAAACATCGCTGACGTGGTCCCAATCTTTGGAATGATCAACATGATTGGTGGAGAGTGCGACAGATAATGGAACATGCAAATGCCCGAGCACGGGTAGATGAACTCAAAAAGAAGTATCCCAATCCTCGTTCAGCAGTTATGCCAGCGCTTTATATAGCGCAGGAGATTTTTGGCCATATCTCTGACGAAGCGGTTACATGGGTTAGTGATGCGATGCAGATGCCTGCAGTACAAGTGCGAGAGGTCGCATCCTTTTACACGATGTACTACAAAAAACCTGTTGGTAAGTATCACTTTCAGATCTGCCGTACTGTATCATGTGCTATTTGTGGCATGTGTAAGCTCACTGAGCTCCTGCATAAGAAGTTTGGAGTCAAGCCTGGCGAAGTGAGTGCGGATGGCATGTGGAGCTATGAAGAAGTTGAGTGCCTTGGTTCATGTGGTACGGCGCCAATGGTGCAGATTAATGATATCTACTTTGAAAAGCTCGATCCGCGTAAA
>JBILLA010000010.1:0-26437 GCA_044376365.1 Bdellovibrionota bacterium
TGCGCAACTTTTTATTGTTTCTTCAGTATAGCGCCGTGTCGGATGTAGTTTAGTCAGAAACCCTCTCACGCGGGTGAGTGGGGTCGGTTCAAATGCTTCAGGTTCACCGACCGCTAGCGTTGTAGAAATGCGTGCCACCGATAAGGGAGGTGGTATAGTGTTTATGGAAGGGCCTGGTACGGTTGTAGTTATGTTAGGCGTGGCAACAGGCGCAGGCTCAATAGGTGCTGCCTCGGCAACAGGAGCTGAAGGCTGTTTTTTAAGCCCAATAATATCAATAGTAATAGACATAACTGCGTGTCTACCCGTTAAAATTCTTGTCCTCTTATCTGCGGAACCTGGATAGTTGCTGCAGCTTTTTTCTTGTGGATTGTTTGGGATAGGTAACTTATTTGAATGATTAAGGCTTTTAATAAGATGGTAGAAGTCTGAGAGTAGAGAGCCGAAAGCTGTTGGCTGAAAGCTCATCTTCTATCGTAGGGATGAATCCATTTTTTAAATCATTGACGAATGATCTGAGATTCGGAAAATCAGCTATAAGCTTAAGTCCATAAGGGGGTTTTGCCATACTAAGGTTCTACGATACTCTGATCCTTGTTGTTATCTATGATGAATTGCACTCTCTGTTTACCTTCTCGATTAGTTCGCTCGTGCGAGTTTTTTGTCTTTGTTCCACTCGTATTTCTTATCTTGATGCTTACTGGTTGTGGGGTGCTCAAAAAGAAGGAGCCAGATCCCACTCTCGATTTTATGAAACAGCCTCTTACCCAAGAGCAATCACAGCAGTTAGCCGGTGAAGTAGGAGGGAATTTCCTGTACGGACAGGGATTTGGAGATCTCCTTATTAACGTTGGAGGCATTTTGGTTACCCCCTGGTATGCTCTCTATGTCCTTGGCAACGGAGCGCTCTCGGTTGCTGATTATGAACCACTCTATGTGACAAACCTCCTCCCCAAGGAGACTAAAGCAGGCTACGATACCGTGTACACCTCGATTGCCAGCGGACCTGGCCGTGGTGCTGCGTACATTGCAGCGGAGCCGTATCGAACAGAAGAAATTATTAAAGAGCGGTACCGTACACTACTCAATCAGTAAGAATGTAGAGATGAAAAAAGTTGGACTTGTTCTCAAACCGAAACTCACACAGGCAAAATCGCTTGTGCATGAAATTGACGCCTGGTTAAAAGCGCAGGGCATTCCATTGGTAATGGATCCTCGGACAGCAGCACTCTGTCGTGATTTTGGAATCACTGATTTTGAAGAGCTGCCCGATCTGAAAAGTGTACCTGCACAGTGTTCACATGTGGTTACGATCGGCGGTGACGGAACTCTGATTGGTGTTGCGCGCTTAGTAACCAGTGATAAACCTATTATGGTGGGGGTTAATTTTGGAACGCTGGGGTACTTGGCAGAAGTTTCAACAGCCCAGATTGTCAGCATGCTTGAGTTACTGAAAACTGAACAAGCACAGACTGCAACTCGAAATATGATTGCAGTCAAATTAAAGAACGATCAAAAGAAAACTGTTTTCGAAACGCAGGCACTCAATGATGTCGTTATTAAGGGCGGCACTGAAAATCTGTTAAACCTTGATGTCACAGTTGACGGAGCTCCACTTGCCCGTATACGAGCCGATGGATTAATTCTTTCAACTCCTACTGGCTCGACAGCGTATTCTTTGGCTGCAGGTGGATCTATTGTGCACCCCGATCTTTCTGTAATTTTATTAACTCCTATCTGTCCACATTCGCTCACTGTGCGACCACTTATTCTGCCTGCTCAAAGTGTCATTCGAGTCAGCGCAAGTGATTCCGCTGGTACCGTGATGATGATTGTTGATGGACAAGAGCGTATGCCATTGCCGGGTACGCAGATTGTTGAAGTCACTGCGTCACAAACATCAGTACGCCTCGCGCACGTTGAAGGTCTTTCATACTTTGATTTGTTAACAGCAAAAATTAATTGGGGAATTCCAAACCGTGCTCAATGAGCTACAAATTACCAACTTTGCTATCATTGAAAATCAGTCGATTCGTTTTGAAGCTGGGTTAAATGTCCTCACCGGAGAAACTGGTTCTGGTAAATCGATCATTCTTGCTGCGCTTGAGCTTATTCTTGGTGGACGTTCTTCAACGCAACATATACGTACTGGTCATGACGCACTTGAAGTGCATGCGCTTTTTGACCTTACAAAACTTCCACCAGAAAAATTATCAGAGCTGCCTGATATTGCGCAGACAGAAGAGCTCGCAGTAAGCCGCATTCTTTCACGAACAGGTCGCGGAAAAGTGTATATTAATGGAGCGTTGAGTACGGTTGCGGTGCTTCAAGAGATAGGCAATCGCTTTATTAATATCTGCAGTCAAAGTCAGCACATTAAACTTCTTTTGCCAGAGTTCCATCTTGAGCTTCTCGATGGCTACCTGCAAGAGCAGTCACTCAAAGAGCAGTATCGTGCTGCCTACACGGTGTGGCATGACAGGCAAAGAGAGCTCGTCGAGTTACGAAAAAAGTTTGCAGATCGTGAAGCTCGCCAGATATGGCTTGAAGAAGCTATTGAAGAGCTTGCCGCGGTTGGAGTACAAGCTGGGCTTCGAGCGGATCTTGAAACTCGATATAAGAAATATACTCTCACGACAAAGCTTCAAGACGCGTTACAACGAGCACAAGAAGCATTTGAAGATGATGATGGTTTGCTCTCGGCTGTGTCTCGTGCACAGACTGCGGTATCAGATCTTATCAAGTTCGAACCTGGTTACGGCGCAGCGACGCAGGCTTTGATGCAGGCAAAAGAATATATCCTTGATGCTGATAAGATCCTTAAGCGTTCCCTTGATATGGCATCTGATGAAGATATCGAGCTGATTTCGGAACAGCTGACAACTCTTGCTCGATTAGAGCGAAAACACAAAACTGATGATGCAGGACTTGCACAAATTTTAGCGAATGCACGACAAGAGCTTGCTCGGCTTGGTGATAGTAATTCGCTTGCTCAGATAACAGCTGAAGTTGCTGCATTGCTCAGTACTGCTGAGCAGTTGGCCGAGCGACTGAGTGTAAAGCGATTACAGGCGAGTAAAAAATTAGCTGACCAAGTATCTAAAGAACTTTCAGAGCTTAATATGTCTGGAGCAAAACTTTCGGTCTCAATGACGCGTAAAGAGATGACGCAGCATGGTATTGATGATGTTGAATTTCTTTTGATGTCGAATCCAGGCGAGCCACCTAAACCTTTACGAACGATCGCATCCGGCGGAGAGCTTTCTCGTATTATGCTTGTGCTCAAAAAAATCTTGCGCGACCGCTCAGGGGTTAATGTGCTTGTCTTTGATGAAGTCGATACGGGGATATCGGGAGGTGTTGCTCGCGCCGTCGGCCAAAAGTTGAAGTCTCTCTCAAAAGACTCCCAGGTTATCTGCATTACCCACCTGCCGCAGGTGGCATCCTATGCCGACCACCACCTTCTGGTGGAGAAGTCTGGCACCAAGAAAGTATCAACCAGCGTTCGAGAATTGGCTCAGAAAGGGGAGCGTATCGAAGAGATAGCCCGTATGCTGTCAGGCTTTGAAGTGACCGAAAGTAGCAAAAAATCGGCGGAAGAGCTAATAGCGACAGCTATTTAACCCATTGAATTTATTGATCTTAGCCTCCAAAAGTTGCATAACGCGGCTAGCCTCGGTAGCCTAGTACCCTCGTTTATGAAGGTGTTTGTAGGAAGAAGTCAGTCTTTGTGGGTATGCTCCCGTGATGGGAAAGTGCGACGGTTGCCGCTGTCTTTGACCAGTGTCCTTCTATCGACGCTCTTGGCAGTTGTGCTTGCCTCCATCTCTCTCTCCATTATTGTGCATAGTGGTTTTAATCCGAATGCCTGGATTGATGTCTTTCGTCAGGCAATTTCAGCCGAAGAGCTCGAAAAGCAGGGGGGACGTCTCAACCATATTATTGCAAAGCTCCAACAAGAAAAGGATGAAGCTCGACGGCTCAATACTCGGCTTGCATCGAAGCTTCAAAATCTTGAGGGTGCCCTTGGCAATGTAGCTGGCGAAGTGCTTGCGGACAAAGACGCTGCAAACAGTAAGCGAAAGGGACGACAGGATCCTCTCTATAAGCCTGCAAGTTACCAAGGTTCTCGCCTCGGACTTGATCAGCGCATGTCTATTAAACAGGTTGATAGATTGATTTTTCAGCTAAAGCACCTGCCGGTGCGCTTCCCCGTGAGTAATCCAATTATTACCTCTGGTTTCGGAGGACGCCGCTCTCCACATGGGATCGGATCCTCATTCCACCATGGTGTTGATTTTAGTTTGCGAGAATCAGACAAGGTTTTTGCAACTGGCCCTGGTGTAGTTAAGAAGGTTGGTTCGATGCATGGCTACGGGCGCTATATTGATATCGAGCACCAACGAGGCGTATCCACTCGCTACGCTCACCTTAGCCGCGCATTTGTTCAAGAGGGGCAAAAGGTTGCAGCTGGCACATACATCGCGCAGGGTGGTTCAACCGGGACCTCTACAGGGCGCCATCTGCATTATGAAGTGCTTGTGAAGGGGAGAAGTCGCGATCCGATGCTCTTTTTACGTCTGCCTAAGCGGCTCCAGTTCGCTATGAAGTCAGTCCAAGAATCGGTGGGCTAAAACACTCTCAAGCCCCAAGTTATTTGCTTTTTTCACCCCTTTTCGCTAACATATTGAAATTATGGCACGTATTACAGTTGAAGATTGTCTTGTTCAAGAAAATAACCGTTTTGCATTAGTGCAGCTTGCATCAAAGCGCACCAAGCAACTATTGGGTGGTGCACGTACACTTACTCAAGAGGCAAAAGGAAACAAGGCAGTGGTAACTGCGCTTCGCGAAATTGCTGAAGGCGTTGTACGTTTCATGACTCCAGAGGATGAAGAGAAAATTCGTCTTCAGGCAGAAGCTGAAGCGGCGCTTCGTGGTGAAGCAACACCAACATCATTTGCTGATGATCTTTTTGAAATTCCGGCATCTTCAGAAGATGAAGAAGAAGATGATGAGAGCGATGACGGTGAGCCGAAAGCTAAGAATAGCGAACAAGATGCCTAATTCGGCATGCAGCTCGAAGACATCACTCAAGCGATAAAGAAGTATCACCCTCATCCTAACCTTGAGCAGATTGAAGCTGCATACAACTTTGCAGCAGATAAACACAAAGGCCAACTTCGCGCATCAGGCGAGCCCTATATTAATCACTTGATTGGTACTGCATTGCTTGCGTGTCAATTAAAGCTTGATGAATCTTCTGTTATTGCAGGTATTCTGCACGATACGCTTGAAGATTGTGTTGTTACCAAAGAAGAGCTTCGAGATAAATTTGGATCGGATGTTGCCGATATCATCGATGGCGTTACCAAATTAACTCGTATTGAATTTGATTCTCAATCAAAAGAAGAGAAACAAGCTGAGAGCTTCCGTAAAATGCTCTTGGCTATGGCGAAAGATATTCGCGTTGTTCTCGTGAAGCTTTGCGATCGATTACATAACATGCGAACCCTGCAGTTTCTTTCGGAAGAAAAGCGTCGTCGTATTGCTGGAGAAACAAAAGAGATTTACGCGCCACTTGCAAACAGGCTTGGTATTCACTGGATGAAGAGTGAGCTTGAGGACCTGTGCCTGTTCTACCTCCGTCCTGAAATTTATGAATCAATTCGTTCTCAGTTTGATAAGACTGGTGAAGAACGAACAAAGTTTATTGAGGACACAACAAAAGAAATTAGTCGTGAGCTTTCAGAAGCAGGTATCTCTGCATCTGTGAAGGGACGTGCAAAACACTTTGCATCTATTTTTGCAAAGATGGAGAAGCACAACTTAAGCTTTGATGAAGTGCATGATATCCTTGGTTTTCGCGTGATTGTACCAACAGTTCGTGGATGTTACGAAGCATTAGGTGTCTGTCATTCATCCTTTAAGCCAGTGCCTGGTCGCTTTAAAGATTACATTGCTATGCCAAAACCGAACCGCTATCAGTCGTTGCATACGACTGTCATCGGCGCAGGGGGACAGCGTATGGAGATTCAGATTCGTACCCCTGAAATGCACCGAGTAGCAGAAGAAGGGATTGCGGCTCACTGGCATTACAAAGAAAGTGGCGGGAGCGATCAGTTTGATGCAGAAAAGAATTTTGATCTGCAGTGGGTCAAAGAGCTTGTTGAGACACAGGCATACTTAAAGAATCCTGATGAATTTATGCAATCGGTCAAAGGTGAGCTCTTTCCCGATGAAGTGTTTGTCTTTACCCCCAAGGGAGATCTGTTGCGCCTTGCCCGTAAATCAACACCAGTTGATTTTGCTTATTCAGTCCATACCGATGTTGGTCACCGCACGATGGGTGCAAAAGTGAACGGACAGATTGTGCCGCTGGATTACCAATTGCGGAATGGTGATACCATTGAAGTTTTAACATCAAAAACGCATGTGCCAAATAAAGATTGGTTGCGTTTTGTGCAAAGTACTAAAGCAAAGCAGCGTATCCGCGCATTCTTAAAGAGCGAAGAGCATGCTCGCTCAATGGCCATCGGCATGGACTTGTTGACCCGTGATATGCGTAAGGTCAAGCTCAACATGAAGAAGCTTGAGAAAGAGTCAAAGCTGATTGAAGTTGCGAAATCATTCGGACTGAAAGGTGAAGGAGATCTGTTCGCTGAGATCGGCTATGGTAAAATTACGACTTCACGAGTCATTAGTAAGCTCTTGCCTGAAGCAAGTAATATTGAAGAGCAGCTCGTGCAGGAAGCAACGCCACTTGAGCGAATCTTTCAACGAGCAGCAAAAGCTTCTCGTCAACGAGTTGGTGTGCGAGTTGCAGGTATTGATAATATGTTGGTGCGTTTCGGCAAGTGCTGCGAACCGCTACCAGGCGATCGCATCGTTGGTTTTATTACTCGTGGTCGGGGCGTTACCGTGCACTTTGCTAATTGCCCAGAAGTGATGCAGCTTGATCCAGCCAGAAAAGTGGATGTGACTTGGGATAACGAAGTGCGTCCGCCACGTCGTGTAAAAATTGGTGTTATGTCTCAGGATCAAATTGGACTCCTTGCGAATTTAACTGCTGCTATTACCAAAACAGGTGCAAATATTAATAGTGCGCAGATTAAGACCAATGAAAATAATAAAGCACAAAATATCTTTGAGATTACGGTAAAAGATGCACGTCAGCTTGAACAGTTGAAACGTGCTATCGAATTAGTGCCTGGTGTTATTAAAGTAGAGCGTACGCAGCAGCCAGCAAATCCTTCAAGAAATTTTAGTGAAGATGTCGACGATTGGTAAAAACCATGAGCAGAAAAACAGTTAAAAGTGTATTGCAGTTCTTTGGTGGTGCGTTGTTTTTTATAGCTGGCGCTGTTTCAACTTGGTACTTCCTGCAGGGGACTCCTGCAAAAGCTAATGTTGATGGTACGCTGGCAACAAGAACAGATGAAGAAGAACGCACTATTCGGGTCTATAAAAAAGCGAGCGAAGCAGTGGTGTTTATCACAACGATGTCTCTGCAAGCAGACCCGAACGATTTCTTTATGGAAGTTCAGCCCCGAGAAGGTGCTGGTTCTGGTATGGTTATCGATGGCCCACAGGGCATTATTCTTACTAATTTGCATGTGATTCAGGATGCGCAACGCATTGAGATATCACTTGCAGATGGTAAAAATTACAATGCGCGCCTCGTTGGTTTTGATCGTGAATATGATATTGCGGTTCTGAAGCTAACGAATCCGCCTCGTGGGTTAGTCGGCCTTGATTTTACTGATTCATCAAAAGTAGAAGTAGGTCAACGAGTGCTTGCAATTGGTAACCCATTTGGTCTTGGTCGTACGTTGACGACAGGTATCGTTTCAAGTCTTGATAGAACTGTGAAATCTCCGACGGGAACTGTGATGAAAGGTCTTATTCAGACTGATGCGGCGATTAATCCTGGGAACTCAGGTGGGCCACTCCTCGATGCGGACGGACGTGTCGTTGGTATCAATACTGCTATTCTAAGTCAGTCAGGAGATTCTGCAGGTATTGGCTTTGCCGTGCCTATCAATCAGATTCGGCGTGTATTGCCTGAACTGATTGCGACTGGAAAAGTGCTTCGACCAAAAATGGGCTGGATGCTTGCTGATACCAATCAGGGGCCGATGGTTCGACGTATTCTTGGTGGAAGTCCCGCCGATGAAGCAGGGCTCCAACCGATTGAGCGTCGTGTTGATCAAGGATTTGTCCGCGGGGTTGTGCGCGATTTTGATCGAGCAGATCTTATTATGAAAGTGAACGGGCGTCGTGTATTAACTGCAGATGAAGTTGATGATGTTGTGCAGTCAAGTGAAGGTAAACCAATAACCCTTACCATTCGACGCGGTGGACAAGCAGGTCGAGAGCGAGACGTTGTTGTAACACCAGTCCTGCGATAGCAAGGAATCAGAGTATTGTATGATTAAGATTCTTCCTGAAAAGGTCATCAATCAGATAGCCGCAGGGGAAGTTGTTGAACGCCCTTCGTCAGTCGTAAAAGAGCTCATTGATAATGCACTTGATGCTGGTGCAACAAAAATATCGGTAAACCTTGTTGCTGGTGGACAGTCACGAATTAGTATTACTGATAATGGCTCTGGTATGAGCCGTGATGATGCATTGTTATCATTTGAACGTCATGCAACATCAAAACTTTCAGCTCTTGATGACTTGATGAGTATTGCTACAAATGGTTTTCGTGGTGAAGCATTGCCCAGCATTGCATCAGTCAGTAAAGTAACGATGCTCACGCGCCTTCCTACGGATGAGGCTGGTACCGCTCTTGAAATTCATGGTGGAAAAGTACTCTCAGTAAAACCAGCGTTTGCCGCTCCAGGTACAACCATTGAGATACGCAATCTTTTCTATAATGTTCCAGCGCGAAAAAAGTTTTTAAAAAGTGCGCGCAGCGATGAAGTGCGTTGCCGAGAACTTGTGTGTGCCTATGCACTTGCCTATCCACATATTGATTTCAATCTTACCCTTGATGGCGACTTGCAGCTTAGTTTTGTTGCAGAACAAGACTTGATGCGACGAGCTGCAAAGATTATTCGAGGAGGAACCGTGCCTGTGTCCTCTCAGTACGATGAAATTGTTATCTCGGGTTTGTTAGGGCATCCCTCACAAGCCGTCAGTGACGGTGCATCGCTGACGATTTTGGTGAATAAACGGTTTGTGAGCGATCGCTTTATTCTGCGTGGTGTAAAAGAGGGTTTTTCTTCGACATTAAAAGAGCGTGAATTTCCTATTGGTATGTTGTCACTGGAGCTTCCCGGTGAATATGTCGACGTTAATGTACACCCACAAAAAAGTGAAGTGCGCTTTGCAAATCCTCAAAAAGTTTTTGCTGCTGTGAAAATTGCAGTTGAAGAAGCGATTCGATCATTCCGTACGCCGCTTGGTTTTGAAGTGACGCATAGCTCACAGAAGCCACCATCACCGCAATCAACACCAGTCAGTATTCCACAGGAAGATACTGCAATGACTCCAGTGCGGTCTGACCAATCTGCATTGTATGCTCATTTGGCACCGCAGCCTCAGCTCTTTGTGCAAGAAGCATTTCAAGCAGCTCGGTTTCATGATTGGCGATACCTTGGCCAGATTTTTGCCTGTTATCTACTCTTTGATCACCAACAGAAATTTTACATTGTCGATATGCATGCTGCCCATGAGCGGTTGAACTATAATCGTATACGCACATTGATGCATGAGCGAGAAAAGAAAACGCAGGTACTTCTTGTCCCATTACAGGTACCACTCTCACAGCAAGAACAGTTTGAGCTAGAAAAAATTGCGATGATCCTTGAGGATCTTGGCTATCGTTGGCGCTCACATCCTGATGGCATTGAGCTTGATGAAATACCTTCGCTGCTTTTTGCAATTGATCAAGCCCATCTGATTCGTAGTATGACGGCTCAGGATACGTATGGAGAGTTTCCATTTGCTCTTGAAGAAGCCATTGCGTATCGCTGTGCTCGATTGGCCTGTCATGCAAGTGTTCGCAGTGGCCGCATCCTGAGTCGTGAGGAAGCATATGCGCTCCTTGAGCAGATGGAGTCTGCTGATTTTGCAACTGCTTGCCCACATGGGAGACCCTGTGTTGTTGAGTTTCACGAAGCTGATGTAGAGAAGTGGTTTGGCCGTGACCGATGAACCGCTTATTATTATCGGAGGTCCTACGGCAGTTGGAAAATCTCAGCTTGCCCTTACCTTAGCAAAGCGCCTATCAGGTGAGCTTGTGAACCTTGATAGTGTGCAGATATACCGCGACTTTATTATTGGATCTGCACAGCCAAGTGTTGAAGAACAGCAGATCGTCCCGCACCACCTTTTTGGCGTCCTGGCTCCGCACGACAAGGTAAGCGTCGGTAAGTACTTAAAGCTTTTTGCCCCTATTGAACAAGAGATTCGTTCTCGCCATAAACTTCCGCTCCTTGTTGGAGGAACTTCTCTTTATCTGACTGGAGTCTTGTACGGATTAGCTGATCTTCCTGAGGATGAAGCGCTTCGAGAAGAGATTGAATCGTTATCGACTGCAGCGATGCACGAAGCACTTCTTGCTGCGGTAGGGCATGAACAATTTACAGCATTGCAAATTCATCCACACGATCGCGTTCGATTAAGTCGCGCTCTTGAAATTGTGCGGCTTGGTAAAGATATCGCAATCACTCGCATTCATCATCAAGCGACGCCACCAAGGCGTGCGTTGGTGATTGTGCCGATGCTCCCTCGAGATATGCTCTATAAGCGAATTGATAAGCGTGTAGAGGATATGATTGCAAAGGGTCTTTGTGATGAAGTGCAGATGCTTCTTCAAGTCTATGGCTCGGATCTGCCAGCACTTCGATCAATTGGCTATAAAGAGACTATGTTGTTTCTGCAACGTCAAGAAGGGGATCTGAGCTTGCTGACTGACCAGATAGCGCAGCAGACGAGGCGTTTTGCAAAACGCCAAATGACATGGCTCCGTAATGAACCGCTCAAGCGTGGTTGGAACGTGAATCCAGCTCAGGTTGCATCGCCAAAAGATAATCGTACTGCTGCTTCTTTTGCAACGCTTCGTTACACCATGGAGCAACTTATCGCTGCCGTCCAACAATACTTAGCGACACCTCCGGGCAGCGATGAGTTCCCTGTGACTATTTGGTTTGTCAGTGTATAAGTAATCTATGAGTCATCTTGATCGCTGCGAGAAGCTTTCAGGCGACTCCGAATTTGCTTTGCACGAAGACGTTTTTCTTCTGCATGCGGTGGAGGAGTTGTTGGTAGGCGCTCTTTCGTTGGTTTGAGTGCTTGGTTTACAAGGGTGGTAAGTTTGATCATTGCACGTTGCCGATTTGCGTCTTGGGTACGTGTTGATTGATCGCTTACAAGGATTGAGTCTTCTGCCTGCACGAACAAACTAGGACGATGAGAGAGTATCCAGCTTCGTACTATCTCTTTTTCGGCTTCCGTAATGCAGGTTGCTGCGCCAATATGAAAGCGAACGGTAGCTTTTGTAGACCGTTTGTTCACATTTTGTCCGCCAGGTCCTGAGCTTCGAGAAAACGACAGATCCGTATCTTGAGCTGGAATTTCTACTGGTGATTTTATTTGAGCTTTGACGTCTTTTTTTTCAATCATAGCAGGTGCCGTTAGTCGTATAGTCTACGGAGTGTCCTTAAGAGAGTCGAGAGCTGATTATGGGCCTTCCGCTGCTTGAAATGGCTTTAAAAATAGCCTCAGGGGGCGCAATAAAAAGGGTGTACTATGCTCTTTTTCAAGAAAGGAAAATAGTGTAATCTTAGCAGGTTATGTCAAGTATTACCCACCCATTAGACTTTGAAAGACCAATCGTAGAACTTGAGATGGAACTTGAGCGTCTCAAGGATGAGATCGCTACAGGCGATCGCTCTAAGATGGCAGAATTCGAAAAAATTGAGAGCAAGCTTGGGAAGCTTCGCACTGATGTGTACTCAAATCTTACATCGTATCAACGCGTTCAATTGTCGCGACATTTTGATAGACCGTTTACTTTAGATTTTATCAAATATCTTTTCACTGATTTTGTTGAGCTGCATGGCGATAGAAACTTTAGAGACGATGCGGCAATCGTTGGTGGAACCGCGCGTTTAGGTGAACTTCCAGTTATGATCGTTGGTCACCAGCGTGGTCGCACGACGCAAGAGCGTCTCAAGAGAAATTTCGGTATGCCTAATCCAGAAGGGTATCGTAAGGCGCTGCGACTTTTTGAGATGGCTGAAAAGTTTGGTCTGCCACTTATCACCATGATTGACACACAGGGTGCTTATCCTGGCCTTGAGGCTGAAGAGCGTGGTCAAGCAGAGGCGATTGCGACTAATCTTCTTGCTTTAGCTGAGCTCACAGTCCCTGTTATATGTATCGTTATTGGGGAAGGAGGGAGCGGTGGAGCACTTGCTCTTGGTATTGGCGATAAGATCTTAATGCTTGAGAATGCTTGTTATTCAGTTATTTCACCTGAAGGATGTGCCTCAATTCTCTTCAGCAAAGAGAAAGATTTCGCAACCAAAAACTATGCTGCGATTGCTGCAGACCTGCTGCAATTGACTGCAAAGGATCTTCTCAGAAATAAAATTATTGATGAAATCGTGCCCGAGCCCCTTGGTGGTGCCCATACGAACCATAAAGAGGCAGCCGAGCTTCTTCGCCCAGTGCTCGTCCGCTCTATTGAGTCTTTATCAAAGCTCAAAGTGAGTGAGCTTGTGGACCAGCGCTACAAGAAGTTCCGAAGCATGGGTGCTTTTACTGAGAACTAAGAAACCTTTTCAAAAGTTATAGATAGTAACTTGCATACAGCCTTGTTGTTGATAGTATACACTTGCTGTGAATTTGATACCCCGTTCTGAAGTAAAACTTTTAACCCCTGAACAACGTGCTGAGCTCCAAAGCGGCTCCCGAGCTCAGGCTGCTACAGCACTTCGACTGTTGCAAACATCGCCTGATTTAAGGGTTCCCTGCGCAGACCCGATGGTGCAGGCAACGCAGAGCCTCTACCAGCGAGCTATACAGCGCTGCCCACAGCTTACCGATTCAAAGATTGCTTTCCTTGGCCCTTCTGCTTCTGTGGATGCCAACATTCATCATGAGCATATACAGCAGTTGTCTGCTCATCTGGTTGCTACTCATGGTGATGAAGCGGTGGCTGCTCTTATTGATCGTCACCTCAATGGACAAGCACCGATGCGTGCAGACTCGGTTGAGGATCTGTTTGGTATCCTTGTCTCTCGAATCCTTTCTGGAAATGAGGATAAGCGAATACCATCGCCGCCTCACGTACGTGAAGAGCTCTATCAGATATTCGCAGATCGTGGAGTGCCACTTACGGTATTACATGCTGGCGGGATTTCAACACTAACAGCTGCTATCTTTGGTGTATTAGGTGGCACATCATATATTCCGCTCGATGCGACATTTCCAGAAAGTTTGTTAAAACTCCTTGATCATCTTCCTGATAATGCAATCATTGCTTACGGAGGATCGGAAGCGCAGTGTATTAAAAAAGCACAGTCTATTGGTAATCCGCCCCCGCATGGTTCATTTGTGAGTGAAGGATGTCTTTTGCCCTGTGACCTTCATGAAGGGCTCCTTGCTAAGCGTTTTCCAAAGCTTACGCAAAAAGCACATGTCGATTACCTTTTCACTGGTAATCTTGCGACGCATGGTCTTGATGCCCTTGAGCGATCTCGTCGTGAAGAGTTCTGCTCTATCGCAGATGCGTACTATATTGTTGGGCTTCATAAGCAGCGTTGCTGCGACATTGAGAAAACCTTCGATCACATTGATACAGTCCAGGCGCATGGCGGATATGTCCATTATCCTTTCACAAGCTTTGAGCAGGATAGGGCTTCAGAGCTTGAGCATACTCTTACCGCCGTACAGCAGCGTCCGTATACCATGACATTGTCGATGAATACGAACGAAGCGCGCACGCTCTTGGAAAAATTCTCTTTCATTCTCGATTCGCTAGAAGCCGCGCTTCCTCCAGCGCAGCAATCACTTGCTGCACGCTACCGAGATGATGCATTCGCTGCGCTCGGTGATGCTCTTGCTCATGATGATGAAGGGTTTCGCCAGTATGGCACTGAGTGTGGTAACTGGATATCGGCTGCATCACGTTACCTTGCGACAGTATTGCAGCAGGCTGTGCGCGTGCGTGGAAAACAGGTCGATTTCTATAGCCTTTCATCAGCGCATGCTGAGGGTCTTGAAGATGCAATCTTAGAAGGCATGTCGCTCTCGCGACAATTTGGAGCTGCCTGGTTCGCTCGAGCTAAGAAACTACCCGATCAAAAAAATCAATTAAGTCTTTTCCCGCCCCTCTTTGATGCAGCAAAATTAGATGCCTTAAAAGAAGCGTTTGCACATTTGCGGATCTGTGATGGCATGTATTCGTTGCCCCGAGATGCAGTGAATCAAGAGCAGTTGGTTTACCGCTCACCTAATGGCATGACGAGTTTTGGTATTATTGCCCCTATTTCTGAAAATAGACGTTCTGGAACCGTTAGTGCAGGCGATCTGATGAGTCTTATAGAGACTCTTGTAGTGAGCCCAGCGTACAGAGCGAAAGGCTCCTTCTAGAGAGCCATTCACTATACTAGAATTTATAGATTGCTGTTGCGCTGCCAAGTGCTACAAGGATGACTGGTACCAATGCAGCTATTAATGGATGTTTCACTGCAAGTTTATAGACTACAGCAATCCAACCACCAAGGATAAGCCACAGTGTCATTTTGATCAGTGCCCAAGAAGGAAGCGCTCCAATGATGCCCATTTTTGCAAGCATGCCAAACCCAGCAACAAACATGACCAGAACGCCGATGCCATGGAGCATACCAAAATATTTTTTTAGCGATGCAGGTTTGCCACCTGCGCTATAGGTAGCAAAGCTTGCACCCCCAAGTGCGATAAGTACCACTGAGAGAGAAACGATATGAAGAATACGATAAAATTCAATAGACATGGGACAAAGCTTCTCTTACTTTGACGTGACTTGCAAATAGGAGAGGGGAAGGGATGCTGCTTGTTTGTCGAAGCTGTTAAGACGCGCTAGGGGTACCATCTCCCTGAGGTTTGACTTCAGAGATACGCTTCGTGATACGACCTTTTGTTAGATCATAAGGAGAGATTTCAACAGTGACACGGTCACCAGGAAGGACGCGGATGTAGAAGCGTCTCATTTTTCCAGCAAGGTAAGCGATGAGCTCGTGGCCGTTATCGCAGACAACACGAAAGGTAGTGTTTGGAAAACACTCCTTAATTACGCCATTCATTTCGATGCCATCTTTACCCATTGCGTCGATTATCCCTAAAACAGAGCGTTTAAGCAACTATGGCTGATTTTGGTGGGGATGCGTATCACCATCGAGTTGAGCAAGGTAGTCAAAGGTATAGATACCGCTATCATGCCCATCGCCCCAAGCAATGCCTAGCGCATAGTTGCCTACCATCCAGATCCGTTCAATGGTGAGTGCTTGCTCTGATGTATGTTCAACAACTTTGAGCAGTGACTTTCTGGGGGTAAGGGGTGATGAATGAGTGTCTTCTCCACGCTTCATTTTGCATTCAGCACAGGGGCATTCCTTTCGAAGGACTTCGCGAGTCATGAGAGATACATCACCAGAATTCCAGGTTATAAAGAGGCCTTGTTGAGGATCGCGCTTAATCGCTGAGGGGACTTTCATACGAATTCATCTTACACGGAAATGATTTTGCTTGCACCAGGGCCGCTAAAGCGCACTATCTGCTATTTACACTCCCTTTCTTCTCGATTTTTCATTACGATAGTTCTTAGTGAAGCAACCACAACAGCTTGGTAAGTATAAAATCGAGGGTGTCCTCGGCACTGGTTCTATGGGAACCGTTTATAAGGGTCATGACCCTGAGATTGGTCGTACGGTTGCGGTGAAAGTTATCTCAACAATTAGTGCGCTGCCATATATGGATGAGAAGTCGTGCCTTGATCGCTTTAAGATCGAAGCTCGTGCTGCTGGCAACTTGCGTCACCCAAATATCGTAACCATCTTTGATGTTAATGTTGAAAACAAACCGCCATACCTCGTTATGGATTTTATCGAGGGTGTTGGTCTTGATCGATTAATCGAAGATAAGAAAGTTGTTGGACAGTACTGCGATCCTTACGACATTATGTATTACCTGTATCAAGTTGCCGTTGCTCTTGATTATGCTCACAGCAAAGGGATTATTCATCGTGATATTAAACCAAGTAATATTCTGATCGGGCACGATGGTCAGGCATATATCTTGGACTTTGGTGTTGCAACTGTTTCGGGTACAAGTCACTTTGATGAGAATAGTCCAATCATGGGCTCGCCTGCTTATATGTCCCCAGAGCAGATCCTGAATGAAGAGCTCGATAATCGATCAGATATTTTTAGTTTAGCCGTTGTTGCGTTTGAAGGGCTGACGGGGCACCGTCCATTTTCTGGTGATGATTTCACTGTTGTTGCAAAACATATTTTAAAGGGCAATCGTTCTCTCATAACTGATTTTATTCCAACGTTGCCACTCCCTCTCGAAGCTGCCTTTGAGAAAGCATTTGCGAAAGATAAAAAAGAGCGCTTTCGTCAAGCAGTCTCAATGATCATGATTCTTGCTGATGCACTTGGTATCAGAAATCCTGCCGAGGGAGATGTGTTGAGACGAGGATATCGCTACCGTGCTGGTGGTGATGATGCAAGTCATGTCTTCGAAGCTCTTTCACCTGAGTCAGCATCTGCACATGATATTGAAGGCTCTGAGTATTCAGTGGGAAGTGCTCGTATGTCTTTTGGTACGATAAAACCGCTCACCAAAAGAAAAGGGCGCTCGCCGTGGGGTTTTATTTTGGGCGTAGTGCTGTTTGCGGCTGGGATAAGTTGGCTTGCGTTGCGATAAGACTTAGGTGGCTCAGGAATGCCGATGGACTCATAAATCCATTCACGCGCGTTCCTGGGATCTCTGTGCCAGTTTTATCGAGGAAGAGGAGCGTCGGTTCCAACAGCAATGATTTCATTTAGTTATGTCAGTCTTAATTCCTCTTTTAAGTACATTGGACCGTCCCTGGGGATCATGTTAACCGTAAGCACTGTTATAGCTTATGCTATAGAGTGGGCAATTGTAGTTCCAATTAGTTTTTTATTTCCAAGAAACTTAATATTTTTACGCCATATTTTCTCGAAATAAACTACAAATTCGATGGGAAAATTTAGTAATCTATTGATTCTTATAATTATTATATAGACAGATAGAAAAGCGCTTATTTAGAATCGTTTACTATGATAAATGATTCTAGATTGCTTAAGTTCATATCCCCTGTGCTTGTATTAATTTCTGTTGTGACAATTGCACCTTATAATTCACTTGCTGATATAATATGTTTAAAGGCAACTTCTAAAAATGGAGCTGTAAAATTTACAAGACGAACTGTTGCATCGAGTAAAAGATGCCCACGTGGCATGACTCAAATTGTCGATACTTCTACATTAGTAGGACCTCAAGGTCCCGCTGGAACAAGTGGAATCAACGGTACAAATGGTACTAACGGAACCGACGGCGCAGATGGATCTATCAGAATTTACGGCAACGGTTCTGGAGGTGATGTTACTATCTCTTCTAATACAGCATTAAGTAACGTCAACGTACAATATGAAGATCTTACGATTAACAGTGGCATAACGCTGACCGTGCCTTCGGGTACAATCATTAGAAGTAATGGGACTGTAACTATAAACGGTGCAATTGCAGTATCTAACGTTGGCAGCGGTGGTAACTTAGAATCAAGTAGTTCTAATGGGATTACCTATTACGCAATTACTCAGCCCTCTTTAGGTAATGCGAAACGATCAGCTGGTTTTCCTGAGGTTGGCAGTAATGCATCAGATCTTTATGGTGGAGTAGGAGGTTTTCCACTTTCAGAAGGTGAAGCAAGAGCAATATTACGACTTCATCCTCGTGGATGTGGGTCTGGAACTTCTTCAATGAATGGTGAGGTAGGTGGAGCAGGTGGAGGAAGCTTTACGATATTAGCTAAGAACGGAATTATTGTTTCTGATATTGGTTCTATTAGAGCACCAGGTGCTTCATCAGCCAATGGCGGAGGTGGTGGTGCCGGTGGTTTTGTAGTTTTGGCCTCTAGCGGATCTATAGTTAATGGAGGGTTAATTTCTGCGATTGGAGGAGACGGTGGTGCTTCTTTTGCGGATTCAGCCGCTGGTGGCGGTGGTGGAGGTGGTGCTGTGCATTTACTTGCTCCCACTATTTCGGCAGGCATCATCAGCGTTGCCGCAGGCGCCAGGGGTAGTAGCTCGGTTCCTGTTTCTAAAACCACAAGAAGGGCAGGAGGAGGAGCTGGCGGCGGGTGCGGTGGGCGCGGTGGAAATGGAAATGATCTTGGAGTTAGCAATCTTCAGGTCACAGGTGCTGCGTCAACCGCTGGATTGACATTACAAACTATAACAGATCCAGTTTCGCTATTTTAAATGTTAACGTTACTAATTAATTCCAATCAAAAAAATCCAAGAAGGGTTCGAGGGGGTTTGAAGGTAGCCCCGATAAATCAGGGACGACGTTTTTGGTACAGGGTAACTTTTATTGTGATTTAAACTTCTGAAAGTATTAGGTAATCAGAGTTACCTTGTACCAATCATCTTTTCTGCTGCTGGTATAGGTTGGCTTGCGTTGCAATAAGACTTAAGTGGCTCAGGAATACCGATGGACTCATAAACCCATTCACGCGTGTTCCTGGGATCTCTGTGCCAGTTTTATCGAGGAAGAGGAGCGTCGGTATCCCCTGAATCTGAAACTGTTTTGCAAAAGCTGATGAGCGAGCATCGTGCTCACTGAAATCAATTTTGACTGACGATATTTTTTGTAGAGCAGCCTGTACAGAGGCATCCGTAAACGTTTGCTCTTCAAGCTGTTTGCAGGTAGCACACCATGTCGCATAGGTATCAACAAAGATGATGTCAGCATGCTCTGTTTCGAGTGCAGCTTCTATTGAAGCTTGCCATTTGATGCCACCTTGTTGTGAAAGTTTTTGTGGAGCAAAGAGGAACGCATGATAGAGCATCACGGTGCTGAGCAGTGCTCCAGCGAGTGTTATCATCGGTTGATGACGGTTAATGCCGTTCCGACCAAAGAGTATACCAAATGCTAAGAGTCCACCAAGAGCAAGCGGATAGCGATAGAGGCCTATAGTGGTGAATACAGCATCAAGCATCCCCCGATGAAAAAATGAGATGGTGAGCAAAATGCCGATTGCAGTAATAAATTTTATCCAGTGGAGCCAGTGACCACTTTTTGGAAGGCGCGAAAGGAGTCCAGAGAAAGTTCCCAATAGCAGAAAGGGGATACTCAAGCCTGCAGCATAGATAAAGAGCAGTAGTCCTCCAAGAGTTGGATTTTGATGGCTTGCAGCGATCACCAGGATAGTCGCAAGGATTGGGCCAACACAGGGTGCAGCAATAAGGCCACTTCCAGCACCCAACGTAAATGCACCTATGTATCCTTGACCACAAATGCGACTCCCGAGCTGTTGCAGTGTAGAGAAGAAGGGCACCCGCATGATCTCTAACTGAGAGAGCAACATTGTTGTTAGAACAAGTGTAATCCCAGTAACAAACCACTGCGTGCCAAGGTAGGCACCAAAAAAAATACCAGCATGTGCTGCGAGTAATCCAAGGAGTGTATAGACAATACAAATCCCAAGAGCAAAGCACGCAGAACGTCCAAATTGGTGCGCGCGGGATTCTTCACACGAAGCTGTAAATATTGAGATAGTGACAGGAATAAGGGGATAGACGCATGGTGTTACAGCGCTAAGAAGTCCAGCGGCAAAGCACGTTGCTATTTGCACAATGAGGGTTTGATCGAGAAGTGAGATATCCACAGTTATTGGTCGTGGATGGAATTACTTATCGAATTCTCTACCCATAGTTTGGGTGCCCTGAAGTCGAACAGATTCGTTGAGCATTTCAAGCTGTCGCTCAATATCTTCAAGCTCGGCGATAAGGAATGGGGACTGTGCTCCATCTTCCCAAATCTTGACGATGAGGTTGCCATACTGGCTCACCGTTGCCTCAAGCGATTCTTTGGTGGTATGAGAAATTGACGGATTGAGCAGGAATTCCTTCCATTCGCGATACCGCTTCTGTTTTGCTGCTAGCTGGGAAATGTCCATGATTCTTTGTTTACTACTCCTATTGGGATGAGGTTAAATCTACCATACGAACGACTATAATCAGTGCAGCCATAGTATGAATTCCAAATCGCTATCAGACAACTCATCATCAAGCGCAATCTTCCCTGGAAGCTTTGATCCCATGACAAATGGCCACTTTGATATTATAGAACGATCGCTCACTCTCTTTGATACTCTGACGATAGCAATCCTAGAAAATTCGCAAAAAGTTCCTCTTTTTTCTGTAGCTGAAAGAATAGCGCTGATTGAAGCGGAATGTCGACGCTTTAACGAGAAGAGGGTACGGGTGCAGGTACGTTCTTTCTCTGGGCTCCTTGTTGATTTCGCGAAACATGAGCAGTGCCATATTGTTGTACGAGGACTGAGAGCCATTAGCGACTACGATTACGAAGCGCAAATGGCATTGATGAATAAAAGCCTGTATCGAGATCTTGAAACAGTTTTTCTGATTGCTCGCGAAGAGAACTCGTATATTAGCTCGAGTATCGTGAAACAAGTTGCCCTGTTGCGTGGTGATATTACAAAGTTTGTGCCGCCAGGTATTAAAGCTGCTATCCTTCAGAAGTTGTCGCACAGCGCGTAGCGTGTGGTGAGTGATGCTTGCCTAAAGATCTACAATTCAGATAATCCGCTATCCGCAAAGAGCATCTCAGAGCGATCTTAAAAATCGAAGCAGCATGGCTCGATCTGTTTTACGAAGACGCATAAAGCGGCGCTTGCTGCGCTCAGCTTCGCCACCGTGCCAAAGGATCGCTTCTTGAATCGTGCGAGCGCGTCCATCATGAAGAAACCCAACTCGTCCACCAGAAGCAATATCAAGAGAAAAACCTAGTCCCCATAAAGGCGCCGTTCGCCATTCACTTGCACTTGCACGAAACATTGGGAGTGAGTCTGCTAAATCAGGACCCATGTCATGCAGCAAAAGATCGGTGAAAGGGTGTATGGTTTGATTATCAAGCTCAGGATCCGTTGCAGAAGCTGTAACGTGAGTCATCGTATGGCAACCATCACACCCAATTCGCTTAAAAATATTTTTGCCAGTAATAACTGTGGGATCATTTTGATTGCGGGCAGGAGGAACACCACCAAGTGTTTGGTAGAGGACCGTATTCTCAAAGTCTGAATCTGAGATCTCTTGTTTACCGTCTTTTGTAGGATAAATCTTTGTTCCAAGCCCCATATCGCTGATAAATGCTACTGCGGTCTGATCAGCAACTGTTGGCGAGGTTGCCTTAAAGCCAAATCGTCCAAGATTTTTGACTGTTGGCTGATCTGCTTCAGCAACATATTGAGGCCGCCCTGAAATGCCGTCTTTATTAAGATCGTTTGGATCGCTCAGAGCAAGAATATCTGCTTCGGGAATTGATTCTAAAAGCCCAGGCCCAATAACTGGTGGAGTAGCTCTGAGCGAACTAAGAATCTGCTCTTTGCGGTATCCTGGTATGCGAAAGCTATATGCTGGTTTACGTAGTGTATATTTGGTGCCATCGGGAAATGATCCTTGTCGGTACAGCCAAGCGATCTTTATAGCAATCGTTCTTGCATCGTTCGTAACGGTAGAGTGGTCATGAATCTGATCGCCGATACCAGGAACTGGTTTTGGTGCGCCATTCGGAAGTCGTCCACGAAGCGCAACTTTTACAATTGCTCGACTCAAGTTTAATGCTTCAGAAAACAGCACTTGCCCTCTGCCATTGTTGACGTGACAGCCAGCGCATGAGTTGTTATTGAACAGAGGCCCAAGCCCACTCTTTGCATTGAACTCACCATGAAACATTCCAAAGCCTGTAAGCTGTTTGACTCGTCGAGTCTCGTCTGTGACGTTTGGTGCATTCACTTGAATCGCTGCGCGGCCAGGAAGATAGGAGGTGAGGGCGCCGCCTAGTTCGGTAATATCTTGCGCAGCAGCGGTTGACCCGTACCAAAAACAGGCGACGCACAGCGCAACTATGTTATAGAAACATAGGCCACGCATGGTGCTCACTGGTCTTTTATACATAGATCCCTTACTCCAATCGTACCGTCTCTTGCACAGGCCGAGTAGTAAAATGTCACGCATAGTACACTCATGAAGAGACGATTATCCTCGGTTTTATAAGGATATGGGCTCTTTTTCGTGCTTTGTTGCATAAGGAGACTGAGTCTCATCGGAAAAAGGTGTAACAAATGCCGCAACTTACCATTCCTGCCTCTGGGTGCTTAATTTGAGTTACGGGCAACTGCTTGATACAATCGGCTCATGGCACTTGAAAGAACATTATCAATAATTAAACCCGACGCTACTCAGAAAAACATAATCGGCAAGATCTTCACCCGTTTCGAAGATGCTGGTCTTAAGATTATCGCTACTGAGCTCAAGCATTTAACCAGTGCAGATGCACAGCAATTTTACGCAGTTCATAAAGAGCGACCATTCTTTGGTGAGCTTTGTGATTACATGACCAGTGGTCCTGTTGTGGTCTCTGTCCTTGAGGGCGAAAACGCTGTCCTTAAGCACCGTGACCTTATGGGCGCGACTGATCCTAAAAAAGCAGCACCAGGAACTATCCGTGCAGATTTCGCTGATAGCATCAGTGCAAATGCTGTTCATGGTTCTGACTCTGTTGAAAATGCGCATGTTGAAATTAGTCAATTTTTCCCGCGCTTGATGAAATGAACCAGGAACGTCTTTCGATACTCACCATTGATAACAGTGAGATTCTCGAAAGGCTTCCCGAGGATCCGGCAGCTGTTGTTGCAGCTGCCACTCAAGAAAAAGCATCGTTCTTCGATCTTCCTCGCGATGAGCTCACCGCTCTCCTGAAATCAAAATTTAACTCTACCCAGTTTCGAGCAACACAGCTCTTTGAATGGGTGTATCAAAAGCGAGTATTTGACTTTGCTCAGATGACTAATCTGGGTAAAGAGTTTAGGGAAGAGCTTCAAGATTATTTTTCATTCCCGCTCGCTAAAATTGTCGATCGTCAAATTAGTAAAGACGGTACAAGAAAATATTTGTTCCAAGTTGGCAATAAAGATCTTGTTGAAGCGGTCATGATTAAACAGCCAACCCGCATGACTCTGTGCGTGTCGAGTCAAGTCGGTTGCGGCATGAATTGCCAATTTTGTCGTACGGCGACCATGGGGTTCCGACGGAACCTTTCTACTGGTGAAATTATTCAGCAGGTCATGGGTGTTCTTATTGATGCGCAAGAGTTTGGCGATACCTTCAACAATATCGTCTTTATGGGTATGGGGGAGCCACTCCATAACTTTAAGGGTGTTGTGAGTGCATTGCGTATCTTAACCGATCACAAAGGGCTCGCTATTCCTGCCCGTAAAATTACAGTTTCCACTGTTGGCCTTGTGCCAGCTATCAAAAAATTTGGTGAAGCGTTCTCGCAGTATGGCGATCTCGCAAACCTAGCTGTTTCTTTGAATTCAACGACCAATGAAGTGCGCTCAGAAGTCATGCCGATCAATAAAAAATTTCCGATCGAAGAGCTCTTGGCGACGCTCAAAGCATTTCCCCTTAAGGCTCGCAAACGTATTACTATCGAATACGTCATGTTGCATGGCGTGAATGATACCGAAGCAGACCTCAAGCGTTTGCCAAAATTACTTCGTGGCATCCCTGCAAAAATTAATCTCATTCCATACAATGAAAATGCTGGGCTTGGTTTTAAGTCTCCACCAGAGCCGCATGTTGCTAATTGGCAAAATTACCTCTCACAGGGAGGCAGCGATGTGACGATTCGTTGGTCAAAGGGTCAGGACATTAAAGCTGCGTGCGGACAGCTCGCTACTGCGTCAGTCAGGAATGCTGCGTAAGGGCAGCTAGACTTTTAGAAGTTTTTGCATCTTTGGAAATAATGTTGGGTTTGCAAACAGCATACCCTCAGTATAGAAATCATGCGGCGCCTTAAATGAAGCAGGAATCTCATCGATAAAGCCGCAGGTCACACCAGCTTCTCTTGCTATAACTATTCCGGCAGCACAATCCCACGGGCTCAGCGTTTCATAGTATGCATCCATGCGGCCATCAGCGACCCAACAGATATCGAGTGCCCCTGAACCAAGACGACGAAGCTCTCGACAGTTGAGTAAGACGTTTTTCACACGTGCCATCAATACATCAATGCCATCTTTCTTGTAAGGAAAGCCCGTTACGACAAGCGCGTTGGTAAGCTCCTGCTCTTGTCCGCAAGAGATAGGGGTGCCGTTCTTGAAAGCTCCTTTGCCACGTATCGCAGTAAAAAGCTCATCGAGGAACGGGTTATAGACAACCCCCACTGAGAGGACTCCATCAATGGCAAAACCGATTGAAACAGACACCTGGTAGTGGCCGTGTGCGAAATTAGTGGTGCCGTCAATTGGATCCACTATCCAGATAGGGCGCTTGAGCCGCTCGGTGGCATCGACCGAGTTATGGGTTTCCTCGGTAAGGAGCTCATGATCTGCGAAGTGTTGTCTAATAATATCAATTATGATTTTTTCCGACCCCAGGTCATATTGTGTCACAAGGTTTGTACGGTCTTTTAGCTCAATAGACACATCTTTCTTGGTGTGTGATTCTTTAATATAGGCACCCGCTTTTTTTGCTGCTAGGATCGCTGTAGTAAGTACCTGCTCAAAGAGCTCTGTAAGATTAGTCATAGTGCATTTATATTAGTAGAAAATGTCCCACGGTTCCAATCCATTCATTCATACTCACGCAGCCCAGGCCAAAATTAATCTTGGTCTCGCCGTTACTAGTCGACGACCAGATGGATATCATGAGCTTTCAATGATTAATGCTCGTCTTGCCTTGGCTGATGAGATTACCTATGTCCTTTCAGGAAACGAGAAAAAAAATCTTCATGTTGATGTGACCTTTAAGAAGTTTGAATGCGAACTACGAACGGCTATGAGTGCCTCGTACATTCCATCTTCAACAAGATTACCCATAGAAAATAACATTATTGTTAAAGCAATTAGTGAGTTTGAGCTTGGGTTTCTCAATAAAATTACAAACCCAATGCACCTTGCTGTGCAACTCAAAAAATATATTCCTATCGGTGGCGGTCTTGGTGGTGGCAGTACTGATGCTGCGTCAGCGCTTTTGTTTTTGTACTTAACGACTCTGGGCATGGGGCAAGAGCTCGAACCAGTTGCGCTTGATCCGTTACTGCATAAAATCGCACTCTCAATCGGTGCGGATGTTCCGTTCTTTTTGCATGGATATCCACTCGCGAAAGTTTCTGGTATTGGTGAAGTTGTTGAGCCAATGACACTTGATGACATTGCACTTGGTACTGATGTCTCAATCCTTGTGCCTCCGTTCTCTCTCTCTACAGCTGCTGTCTTTGAAGTATTTGCTTATAATAAACTGCCTTTCTCGCCAACAGGCGTACCCGCGCTCTATCAAAATGACCTGATTGAAGCTGCAGCGGTGATTGAGCCGCGCATTAAAGAACTGCTTGATGCAATCCGCATTATCTGCCCCAGAAGTGGTCTCTCAGGTACCGGAAGCTCGCTTTTTAGCATCGCTCCGACCGAGGAAGAGCGTCTTCGTTTGAGAAGATTCGCAGAACAAGAGAATTTAGCTATTATTGAAACCAACATAGCTTGAGAGATTTCTCATTCTTCGATACCATAGACTTCACTGCCCGGTCGCCAAGTGGTAAGGCATCGGTTTTTGATACCGACATTCGTAGGTTCGAATCCTGCCCGGGCAAATCCTTTTTTCCCGCTCGCCCCTCGAGGCCAGGGGCTTGCAGCCCCTCGTCGCTGATCGCGACTTCACGCTATTTCTCACGCTCGCCGCTCGAGGCCAGGGGCTTGCAGCCCCTCGTCGCTGATCGCGACTTCACCCCTGCGGTTTTACACGCTTGCTGCTCGGGGCCAGGGGCTTGCAGACGCTCGTCGCTGATCGCGACTTCACCCTATATTTCCCGCTCGCCGCTCGGGGCCAGGGGCTTGCAGCCCCTCGTCGCTGGTTACGACTTGACCCCATTTCTCACGCTTGCCGCTCTTGGCTCGAAAGGGTGGTTAGTCCCAGCTCAGGTCCAGGCATCTTTTGGGCTCATTCTGCTTCAGTAAACCAAGGTTAGGCAGTTAGTGAGTGCTACATTGGGCAGTTTGGGGGGCGATGCAGCTGATTTTTCAACATTTTTCTCTGATTTGTTTTCTTTACGCTCTGAATTTTTGTACGATCTGCTTGTGGTTACAGCTCGTCAAACTCTTGTT
>JBILLA010000011.1:0-26376 GCA_044376365.1 Bdellovibrionota bacterium
TATCAAATGACTGATCGCAGGCAGCTTGATCTACTCGTGGATCTATCGTCAATGGAAACGACTGGTCCATAGCTGTGTTCTGAGGCCCCGCTGCTCTTGGAATCCGTATAAGCACTTCATCATTACTTTGCTCGATAGCAATGGGACCTTGTAGATGTTGGTCAAAGGCGAATGGTCTTTGAAAGATATCTCCGACAAGCTTGAGCTCTATGTCGAGTACACCCGAGAGGTCGGCTCGAACCTTACGATCTCCAAACTGCACCTGGAGTGCTCCCTTATAGAGCTGCCCAATATCATTAAATAATAAATAATTATCCTCTGTTGGAGCATCACTTCCAAGTCCAACAAGCACTTTCCTGCCACCACGTATTGCAGCTTCTTGAAGCCGGAAGGGCAGCACACATCGACCTTGATATGAGATTTGATAGGTACCGGTCAGTGAAGGGACTGTAAAGGTCAAAGCATGTTTTTCTTTTCGATAGGAATCTATTGCCAAGACCAGCAATACTAGGCCACTTACTAAGAGCATAATCGAAAAAATTGAAAGAGATGATGCTCGTTTCATAGAAATGATGCTACTATAGACAAGAAGATCGTGCATTTCCTAATCGAAAAAATCTGCTCTCATCCTACCTACTCAAACGAGCGCTCTCTCAAGGCGGCACTCCTTGATGCTGCTTACTTCTGCATGATGGTAGGCTTTGGAGAGACCTTTCTGAGTAGCTTTGCTATCGCGCTTGGAGGCACTGCTTTCCAAGTTGGAATGATGAGCGCTATTCCCCCACTCGTCGCAGCTCTCTCACAGACGTTAGGGCTCAACCTTTTTCGACGAGGTGTTCCCCGTAAGAAAATCATCACGACTGGTGTCTTTATTCAGGGCATCAGTTGGTTTTGTATCGCTGCTCTCGCACTGCTCGTTTCACATGCAAGTTCATGGACCATCTGGATCCTACTGCTTCTTTGGTCTATCTATCTTGGATCAGGAAACACAACGGCACCTGCCTGGAACAGCCTTATCGGAGATCTGGTACCTCCTACAATTCGGGGCAGCTACTTTGGATTCCGTACACAGCGTAGCGGATGGATCACTGTTGGAAGTATGCTTATCGGTGGGCTTGTGCTCTCATACGCCAGATCTAGTGGATATGAACTACCAGGATTTGCTGTACTCTTCAGCATTGCAGGCATTGCAAGGCTCATTTCTGGCTACTGGCTTGCTCAGTATGATGAGCCTGGATACAGCATCACCAAGAATGAGCAATTCTCGTTCTATGATTTTCTTCGAAAAACTCGCTCCTCTAACTTTGCTAAGTTTGTTTTCTTTCTTGGGCTCATGAATGGTGCTGCATCTTTCTCTGGCTCCTACTTTAGCCTCTATATCCTCAGAGATTTAAAGCTATCCTACATAGCATTTTCAGGACTTGTGACCATTCAGCTTATCACACAGTACCTATTCATGACGCAGTGGGGAAAACTTTCAGATGAGTTTGGCAATAAAAAAATTCTGGAAGTATGCGCGCTTGGTATTTGCTTTTCGAGCATTGTCTGGCTTGTTTCAGATAACTATATTTACATGTGTTTTGGACAAATTTACGGAGGCCTCTTTTGGGCTGGTTTTAACCTCGCAGCAGGCAACTTCCTGTTCGATGCGGTCACCCCCCCTAAGCGTGCACAATGCGCAACGTATACGACTCTCATTAACTCTTCATTTGTTGCACTCGGAAGCTACCTAGGTGGGCTGATTGTTACCTATGCACCACCTGATTTTCTCATCAATCACGGACTCTTCACAGGCACCAGTATCTACTTTAAGATTTTTGTCATTTCACTCGTACTAAGACTAACGATCTATTTTTTGATGCTACCAAAGTTTACAGAAGTTCGATCCGTTTCTCCGTCAAGGCACCGTGATATTTTCTATCGTATTACGGGCATCCATAGTGTTGCAGAGGCTTCTTTTGAATGGATTAATGCTGGACGCTCAAGGAAAGATCGATGAAGATCCTCTTTATTGCTGCAGTTTGGCCTGAACCAACTTCTTCAGCTGCGGGCATTCGCTTTCGTCAACTAATTGATACCTGTCACGAAGCAGGTTTTACACTAACAGTGAGCTCTCCGTGTCAGACCAATAGTTTTCAAGAACAGCTTGATAACCAAGGCATACAAACGATTCGTTTTGAACCAAACGATTCTGCATTCGATACGTTTATCCGTGAGCTCATGCCTGCTATTGTTATTTTTGACCGTTTTATGATTGAGGAACAGTTTAGTTGGCGCGTCAAAGCATGCTATCCCGAGGCCGTCCTTATTCTTGATTCGTGCGACCTACACTCGTTGCGCCGTCTTCGAGAAGCAAAAATTAAAGCTCAAGAACCGATTCTACCCGCTACCGATATAAATCTTACTGATACAGATGTACTCCGAGAACTAGCTGCAATCTACCGATGCGACCATACTCTTGTGGTATCAGACTATGAACGCGATCTATTGATGACTGGGTATGGCATCGATGCATCACTGCTTTCCCTCTTGCGATTTTGGTATGAGGAAATTCCTGTGCAACCATCGTATGAAGATAGACACTCATTTGTCTCGATAGGTAATTTTTATCATGCTCCAAATCTTGATAGCGTCAGACTTCTTAAGAAATCACTATGGCCTGCACTATATAAAGCTGCACTCAAAGCTGGAATTGACGATCCTCAACTTCATATCTACGGTGCATACCCGACAGCTGAAGTACGCTCATTTCATGCTCCGAAAGACGGTTTTCATGTACTCGGATGGACACCTCATGCTATCGATACGCTCAAGAACTATCGAGTGAACCTTGCGCCGCTTCGGTTTGGTGCTGGAATTAAAGGTAAAATTTCAGATGGCTGGGTTGCTGGTACACCGTGCGTTACAACACAGATAGGTGCTGAAGGTATGCATGAAACATTACCCTGGGGCGGTTCTGTCAGTGATTCAATCGATCAGATGATAGAAGATGCTATAACGCTCTATAAAGACAAAGTCTTATGGGAACAGGCCCAGGCACGTGGAAATGCACTGATTCAAAACCTCTTTCAAGCAGCAACACTCAAAAATAAGTTCTTGCAGATTCTCAGCTCATGCTTTCAGCAAAAACAACAGGGGCAAAACAGGCACCCTGTATCAGCGCTTCTTTGGCATCAACAGTTTCGTGCAACTGAATACTTCTCTCGATGGATCGAGCTCAAACAGCTTCATACAAAACAGTAAACAACGCTCTGTTATACCCTACGCCTTACTCAGGACCTCGGTACTCAGCAAGTTTATTGCGAAGCGTACGTATACTAATTCCAAGAAGCTTTGCTGCTTGCGTACGATTCTGATTACAGGACTTGAGCGTTTCAAATATAAGTACTTTCTCTACATGATGTACGGTCAAACCGCTGCGTATCAAGAGTGGCTCTTCAGATGCCGCTTTAGCTTGCTGCACATCATCAATTAGGTAGTGCTGTCCATGTACTGGATGAAGCATATCGGCTTCATTATCAGAAAGATCCTCAGCAGAAGCATTTTGTACAGGCTCTCGAACGATCTCTATTTGTTGTGAGAGTGTCGACTGGCCTTGAGTACCCAAGAAAAAATCGGCTTGTTTTGGGGTGTTGCCATTACAAAGAATAGCACCACGCTCAATAGCATTTTGAAGTTCTCGGATATTGCCAGGCCATGGATATGCTTGCAGCGCAGTCATAACATCTGCTGGAATTTCAATATCTTTACCAAGGAACTGCTTAATAAAGTGATGAGACAGTAATCGAATATCATCTTTACGATGACGCAGTGCAGGTAATGTGAGTGGAATTACATTCAAGCGATAGTACAAGTCAGCTCTAAATCTGCCAGCTTTCACTTCTTCTTCTAAATTACGGTTTGTTGTTGCAACAACACGAACGTCAATCGAGATTGGAGATGAACCACCAACTCTATCAACTTCTCGCTCTTGCAGGACTCGAAGAAGTTTAGCCTGCAGGGCAAGATCCATCTCGGATATTTCGTCGAGAAGGATAGTACCACCATGGGCAAGCTCAAATTTACCGATCTTTTTTGTTTGTGCACCGGTAAATGATCCTTTTTCATGACCAAATAGTTCACTCTCAAGCAAGGTATCGGGAAGCGCAGCACAGTTGACAGCAACAAACTGCTGACTAGCACGCGGACTTGAAGTATGAATTAAGCGAGCAATAAGTTCTTTACCAGTACCAGATTCGCCTGCAATAAGAATGGTCGCATCACTCTTTGCAACAGCTTCTGCAACTTCAAGAATACGAATCATTGTAGGATCGTTTGTGATAATTGCTCTGCCCTTGGATTTTTTCGACTTTGCTTTTATCTCTTTCTGATCAAGAGAGAGCACCCGCTCGACGACGCGCTCTAAATCTTGATGAGAGAAAGGCTTTGTTATGAAATCTGCAGCACCAGCTTGCATCGCTTCAACAGCCTGATTCACTGTGCCATGAGCCGTAATCATAATAATGGGGATAGTACTTTCTCGACGCTGCAATTCAGCCATAAGCTCATTACCAGTCATCTCAGGCATTCGTTGATCTGAAATAATCAGATCAAAGTGCTGCTGCTCTGTCGCTTCCAGTGCCGCTTTGCCATTGCCAACGATAGTCACTGCATACCCAGCACGACTCAGCGTCGCCTTCACGGCAAGCTGCATCTGAGGGTCATCATCAGCCACAAGTATTTTGAGTCCATTTGATTGAGTATTATTCATTGTTGTACTTCTCCTTTACGTGGAAGATCGATGGTAAACACAGCACCGTTATCGTTAGATGCAGCAATTTTTCCAAAATGCTGTTCAATTATCTGTTTGACGATAGATAATCCGAGGCCCGTACCCTCATTCTTAGAGGTGATAAATGGCTCAAAGATCATTGGCAGAATTTTTTCATTTATCCCTCTACCATTATCCCTGATGACGAGCTGAATGCCCGTCGCTGTATCACGAGTCGTGATGAGTAGTGCACCCTTATACTGAGTTGCTTGAAGCCCATTTAGAATCAAATTATAGATAACCTGTCGCAGCGATGCTTCACAGCCATTGATATACGGATTACCTCGTAGCACTAACTCAAAAACAGCTTGATTAGAGTCAGTCCTTGGAAAACACAACAACTGCTCTTGTATCACCGAATGGAGATTCACTGGCGCAAAGGATAACTTCTTATCCTTTGAGAATTGCAAGATGTTTGAAACAACATGATCAAGTGCATTAATACTCTGATCAATTTGATCAATAAGCTGTAATGAATCAGCACGCTCTGCACAATCCGATCGCAAAAGCGAAACGAAAATTTTAATTGCACCAAGTGGATTACGAACCTCATGTGCAATCGCAGCTGCGGTTTCGCCCAACATAGACAATCGCTCTCGACGCTTAATCTCTTCATCTTTGCTCTTGAGTGTCTCACGCAGTACCTGTGTTTCGTTCAATAGCTCTTGATATTTCCCCTGAAGCCTCACACTCGTCTCACTAAATTTTGAGAATGCTTCATTCAGAGCCTGAATATCTTCCGTTGGAAGCGGATGTTTCATAATTGGTTCTCCCAATGAGGGTGCTTTCGTCATATTAGACAACCCTCCTCAGCATCCATTCTTTATGTTCCTTTGCTGCATTCATTAACCCAAGCCAAAAATCAGAGCCTCCATATTTTTGATTCGCTTGCAGATGTATTGCACGCATCGTTTCAACATCGTTCAACTCAATTGATGCTTGGAGCAGGGCGTATTGTGTCCAACTATCAATGAACTGATCAGGAAAATCTTTTTGTGCCTTTTCAATCCAAAATCTGACTTGTGTTGGCTGATGAAGCTGCAGAGAAATTTCAGCAAGTTTACGAAATGTAGCAGCAGTTCGTTCGTGACCATACGGCACGGCCTTGAAATGCTGTATTGCTTCATCAATACGATTGAGTGCCTGTGATGCCTGGCCAAGCAAAAACTGCACCTCTCCTTCATCATCGCCATCAGAATGCTGCACCGCATCAGTCAGCACGCTGTATACCTCACCGTAATTTTTTAGCTGATACTGCGCCTGCCCAACAAGGAGTAACATTTTAGCGCGAAGTGGTCCTTGCTCTGAGACTTGCTCAAGTGCTTTTTTAGCCAGCAAGGTCGCCATCTGATAGTGCTCTTGCTGAAGCTCAATAATGCCGCGCGAGAGATATACTCTGCCGCGATCAACTGGAGAAAGCTCTGGTGTTTCAAGAGCCTGATCAAATAGCTCAGCAGCACGACCATGGAGGTTTAACGCCCACGCAGCACGCGCAGCAGCTATCTTACTTTCTGTTGTAATTTTTCGCTTTGGCAACTTTTCATAGGTTAAAAGCGCTGGATAGTATTCACCGCGACTCGCAAGCACTTGCACTGTAATCGGCTCTTCTGCGTGTACAACACGACAAACACCAGCACAGATCATGGCGGCTATGAAGCTTAATGATACTAAGCTATATGTTATCACTCGCTTATGATTCATAGAGATGCAACTTCAATAGACTGTATAAATTGTTGCTCATCATCTGCAGCAAGAACCTCTTCGGTATCTGAAGCATCACTGTCGTAAGAGATAACTTCAATTTTTGACTCAAGCCCTTTCTTTTTAATTTTCTCAACAAGCGTCGTGCGATTAAGCTTTAAAAGGCGCGCTGCCGCTTTTTTATTGCCCGCTGTTTTTTCAAGAGCCTTAAGAATTAAAGTATTCTCAAAGCCATCAACAAGAGCATTGAAATCGAGCCCGCTTTCGGGAATCTCTGTCAAAGAGAACTCACTTCCAGTAACTGCTGTTGTGAGTGCGCTTTGCTGTGCCTCTGATTCTTGCGTACGTTGAAGCACCTCTCCACTGACCATATATTCAGGCAGATCGGATAACTGCAACGCAGGTCCGTCTGATAAAATAGCAAGTCGCTCCATGATATTTTCAAGCTCACGAACGTTTCCTGGCCATGTATAGGAACGAAGCGCTGTCATTGCTTCAGAAGATATTGTGAGCGGCGTCATGCCATTTTGCTCAGCTACTCGCTCGAGGAAATAATTACTTAAAAGCGCAACATCATCACCACGATCACGGAGTGCTGGAAGCTCTACGGGTACGACTTGTAATCGATAGTAAAGATCTTCTCGAAATCGCCCCTGTCGAACTTCTTCACGCAGATCTTTATTTGTCGCTGCAATAACTCGCACATTTACTTCAACAGATCGAGCTGCGCCAACTGGCTCGACTACTCGCTCTTGAAGCACACGAAGTAATTTTACTTGGAGCTTTGGGCTCATCTCACCAATTTCATCAAGGAAGATTGTTCCCTGATCGGCAAGTTGGAATCGTCCGACTTTGCTTGCTATCGCGCCAGTGAATGCGCCTTTCTCATGACCAAATAGTTCACTTTCCAATATCTCTTCAGGGATAGCACCACAGTTTACAGGAACAAGTTTCCCCGAACGTCCTGAAGTTTTATGAATTGCCCGTGCGACAAGCTCTTTACCTGTACCACTTTCACCAAGGACAAGCACTGTTGAATTTGTTTTTGCAACTTTGTTGATAAGCGAAAAAATACGCTGCATCGCATCAGAGTCACTGATAATACCGAGGCAGGTCGCTTGTCGTAGTTTTACGTTTTTTGAAATGAATCCGTTCATCTGTTTCAGCCTTCCTTTGCTTTCAACTGCTCGGGTGTCAAAAAACCGAAGCAGCTCTATAACAGATGATCGCTGGTCAACTTTTTGACCATAACTTTTGTCTCGACTTTGTAAAAAAGTACGATTTCAGAGCATGCTGCACTTAATTTCTGTCAAGTTTTTGTACAATGTGTCGATAATGGACAGGTTTCAGCAGAATTGTACAAAAATGTACAAGTTTTACTTAGATTCTTCTTCTTCCTCTCTCCAGAGAGGGTAACGAACACTATAGCGAGGATCATCGTAGATCGCCTGAGTTCCACGCTTATTTTTAATATTGATAAAGAGCGGTGCTTTTAAGTTCACCGTAGTTTGTTTTGGATCAGGACGAACAGTCACAATGAGTAGGATTGCGTACTCATCTTCTGTATTAAACTCTACGACTGGATCATTATGGGGCGGTTTCAGCTCAAGGCTGCGTCCAAATTCAAAGCCATCAACAACAACAAACGCAAGTGTAGGCTCTTCAAGTGACTGGATCCAAGAGAACGGAGCTTTATGCTCGACCATGATAAAGCGTTTTGCAGATGGGAATCCGATAAGCCCAGAAGGAAATTCGATAACGCTATCAGCTGTGACCTCAAGCGGTCCAAAGCGCGAGCTTTCAACAACTATCATGTCGGGATTCTTCGTATCGTCGCTCATGGCTCCTCCCGCTTCTTTTTCTTAATGACGTGAGGTGTTTTTTGCTGAACACGTGCAGTTGTAAATTGAGATAGAGGAGAAGAAGACGCTGGTTTTGCGCCACTGGCCTCATCTGGACTTCGCTGTACTACCTGACGATTCATAACTTCATGCAAACCTTCTAGAGAGCCCTCGACCGAAGCAGCAGCTTTATTTTCTGCCTGAATCTGGTCATAAATCTCTTTACGAAATACCCGAATGCCCTTTGGGGCATCTACGCCAACCCGAATCTGGTTACCCTTAATCTCTACGATAGTGATGAAGACTTCATCACCGATACAGATTACTTCACCAGGTTTTCTCGTTAATATTAACATATGCCTTCCTTGGCCTACTCGTTCTCAATTCCGTTTGCTGATTTCCCCATATTAGAAAATCATTTGTTTCTTCGAAACTACCAATTTTATCCCAGCGTACTAGAGATAATCCAAAATACTCATCTGCAATACTTTTGTGCTCACTGTCAGCGACGCCTGTAACGCAGTTTGTGCCTGGCTAAGCTCGGTCGCAGCAGAGTACATATCAGTATTTTGCAGCTTATCGAGTGCTTCCTGACTAGAGCCTTTAGTAAGATTCAATAATGAATCGGCGGTTTCAAGTCTTCTCATTCTTCCAGCAAGATCGACCCGCTCGACCATAACGTCGTTTTGACGAGCAGTATCAAGAAGATTCATAGCAGTCTTAATATCTGCAGTTTGTGTTGAGTACTCCGCGGGGAAGATATACGCAGCACCAGTTCCATCAGCAGCGCCCGTTGCAGGATTTGTCTTATACCCCAACATCGAACGACCGAGTCGCTCGAGTCCCTGAATCGCGTTATCGAATATCTGATTTCCAGGTGTATTAATCGAAATAGAGAGGTTATCTGTAAGATTCACTGTCTTCACTGCACCTGCTCCAGTAGTACCATACGCAGTGCTGTAGGTATATCGCTGTGCAGCAAGTCCAGTTGCAGGCTCCGCATAGCTTGCAGCGTTATACGGAGGAGCATCGTCTCGCGCACCACCAAAGACATAGAGCCCTTGGTACTGTGAGTTTGCAAGACTGACGATATGATCTCGTATTTGTAATACTTCACTTGAAAGTTGTGAACGGTTAGTAGCACTCAATGATTCGTTTGCTGCCTGAGTTGCGATCTCTTTAGCCCGCACTAAAAGATCATTGACCTGTCCAAGAACGTTATCTTGAAAGTCGAGCCTGGATTTTACTTGCGTAACACCATTTTTATACCCTTCGGTCTTCTCAAGGTTTTGCTGCATCAACGAGATAGTTGCGGCGACACTAGAGTCACCTGGCGTACGTACCTTAATACCACTCGAGATATCATCATTAAGCTTATTAATCGTAGCCCGATGTTGTGCTGTATAATTTAAGAGGCTCGAAGCGAGCTGTGATTCTGTTACGCGTGTCATATAAGTTGTATCACCGTTGTTAAAAGATCATCAGCAATTTTGATCATTTTTGCAGAAGCTTGATATGCTTTCTGAAACCTAATCAAGTTTGAAAATTCTTCATCTAAGCTTACTGCAGAAAATTCATCTCGTTGCGACTGGACTGTGATGAGATAGTTTTTATCGAGGGATGCTTTCGTAACAATAGCTGATTTTTCAGCAGAAACGTGAGCGATAGTCTCATTATAGAGATCATCATAGGTGCCCGTTAGTGAAAAATTTCCTGCCGAGAAAGTCGTTGATGCATTTCGCAATCCAACTAGTGCTTGAATGTTATCACCGTTACCCCTCACGAGGGCGACCGCTCCACCAGTAGGATTTTGATCTCGTGCAGCAGCAATGCTACGCGGATCAGATATCGCGAGCTGTAATGAGCGAGCATAGCTCACCACTGAGAGTGCTGGCAGATCGTCGGGCAAACCATTGGCGTTTGCATCCTTAACACCATTAAATGAAAAATCAAAAAACCCATACGTCGAAGGCGTATTGCCATTTAAATCAAGGGCGTTTGATTGAAATCCAGCAGTCCCTGAATCCTCATCTGCCCCAAGGTATGTCGTGTTGAATCGTGTTAAAAGATCCTGTGCAAGTGATTCAACGCGGGATGCAACTTCAACTAAAAATCCGTCAGCCTGAAATGCTGATGTATTCGTAGGGTTATTATAGCCTCGTAATTTAAGAAGGGCGCCAATGCTTCCATCACCATCTTGCAGGGCCTGCGTCAGATCATAATCAGCAGTTCCAGAGCCATTTGAATAATCATAAGTTATTGAACTTAAAACTTCTCCGCCTAACGATGGTGGCTGAGACCCTGCGGCGAAACTTGGAGAGCTTGTCACACGCAGCGGATAGCTATTCACGCCTCCGACAAGGGTAAAACCATTCGGAAGATAAAGATTAACACTCCCATCAGCATTCTCAACAGAATTGAAAGAGAGTTTTTTTGATAGTTCATTCAAAAGGGAATCTCTTCTATCCCGGTCATCAGACGCTACTTGATTAGAACCAGCACGTTCAATACCTGCTACATTACCGTTTGCTTGAGCAATTTGCTCAAGGAGTCTATTTACGGACTGTACTTCAGTTCCAATTCGCTGATCAGCTTCTCGTTGAAGATCTGCAATAGTATTATACGTGCTCGAGATAGATGTAACGAGAGACTGTGCTTTCTCGAGAACAACTTTACGGGTTTCAATACTTGAAGGATTAATCGTTAAATCATTTAGTGAAGTAAAGAACGCATTAACATCTTTCGTAAGGGTACCTGTATCGCCCGTTAAACTAAAAAGTTGCTCAACTCGAGAAACAAAAGAATCTTGAAGCTCTGAAGAGGACTGCTTCGCCGTTTGCGTTTGCACTAATTTATTAAGGTATTCATCCGCCATACGGGTAACCCCTTGCAGCTGCACACCACTACCAAGTTGAAAGGCTCCACTTCCAGCACCTCTGTCGACTGCATTTTCAAGAGTTACTACCCGTCGGCTATAGCCAGGCGTATTAACGTTGGCAATATTGTTCGAAGTATTGGCAATAATTGCCTGCTGAGCATTTAAGCTCCGAACTGAATTATTGAGTATTTTGGCGCCGTAATTAACCATATGCTTGCTTGTCGTAGGCAGAACTTGCCGTATAAGGCTAAAGTTCTACTTGCTACAACAAGCAAGGCAAGTCTAATGCCACACTACATCGATGCGACCTACTACTGCCCTTCCCATGGACGAGTTGCCTCATACGAGACCTCAATAGGCTTATTTCCAAGCACTAAGAGTGGCTGCTGGACAGAAGCTTTCACGCGAAGTGGTTGCGTTAGTAGTTGTTGTTCGTTGAGCTGATTACCAGGCTCTACAGATATAGCGATACAATCTGGCTTGGGATTTGTTGCACATGAAGGATCATAGTTACTACTGGGTAGAAATGTTTGAATCGTATCTGCTGCAACCGCTTTGGCCATAGAGGGATCGAGCTTATATGAGCCTGTGTCTTCAATTTTACGCACTCCAGCTGGAATAAAAACACAGCTATTGATAACTCCACCCTTTCCATCTGGAATAAAGCAAGAAAATGGTATTTCGTGCTGATCAAAGGGACCACCAGGTACCATGGATCGAAGATTACTTGTCGCTAGACTTTTATCTGGCCGCACAAGCATACAGCTATCAATGGATCCGACTTGATACTCAGCCGCACCGGTAGGCTGAGCCTTCGTCACTGCAAAAAAACTTTTAGGATCAAGGCCAATTGTTTGAGCCTGCTGTCGTAAGACATTAGTAGCATTACAGCCAAGCTGTTCATGTACTCCAGCAAAAGTTGATGCTACAAGTCGCTGCCATTCTTCGCTTGAGAAGCTATCTTTAGCATCCTCACGAAAGTTACGCTGCTCTGTCGTTACATTATTACATGCATAACGTGAATCCTTTTTTAGTTCTGCAGGATCCCGACCTGACGTATCGAGCTGTGTGACACTACTTTTTGCCGCTTTTGGAAGGATCAGTTTTTTATACTGAGTCACTGCTGTTGGCACTAAGGATCGTGGCATAGGCGCCTCACTGTCAAAGGTACAATCCTGCGCATTAAGGGCGATCGGCTGACTATAGACTGTTTCAATTTTTTCAGTCCATTCTTGCGTGCCTGCAATCGGTTTATCTGCAGGACAAGCTGCTTGTGCCGCTACTGAGTTTCGAATCGTAAAACGACCTGTACTATTTTTTGTTGCTACATCAGTGACGCCAATATTCTTTGGACATGTCTCTGTTTTCTGATCAAAACAATCAGTATTAGGAAGCATAATCATCTCCCACCCTTTTTTAGGATCCTGATCAGTACCAAGCGCTGATGCACTTGTTTGACAGCTACTGAGCTGCCCTTTTGAAAGCTGCACTGGACGACTTAGATCACAAGATACCCCGAAAGCTTTTTTAGAAGTTGTCTCTTGCAAAAGTTGCTTACTAAAATTTGAAGGATTAATTTTGCAACTTGGATTGTTTTTATCGCATGTCATGCGTGTGAGCCTTTCTGAACATGCAATCCGTTCCTGAATGAGTTGAGGGTAACCAATACGGACAATTGAACCTGCAAAATCTACTTTCCATCCTATCGATTGAGTATCTGAACAGGTTTTTTCCTCAGGATATCGAAGTTTAAGCGTGATACGAACTTCACTACCCCATGGCACATAAAGATATCCATGGGATTCATAATTAGAAACGCTATCACCGTTCTCATCATAACCAGTTTCAACTCCCTCATTATCATTTTTGTATAACTTATCTTGACCAGGACGAACTATCGCCTCCCTGCGAGTAAAGCCTCGAGGATAAAAATCATCAAAATCATCGGAAAAATCTTGCCCTCCGAGCGATACATGAGTTGTCATATTCCCTAATGAATTTCGCGCTCCTCCAACCCATTCTCCACTGGAATCTTTATATTCGAGAAAAAGATCAAGATGCCCATGTGCTTTACTACTACCGAGTGCTTGCCCGTTGAGTTTAAAAAACAACCGGGCAAACTTTCTCATATCACTAGCGCGACAGATACTGCGTGCTTCTTCACGTACATACTGCTTATTATTTCGATATGCTATGCAATCATCAATCGCATTAAGATCTTGTAGCTCATTCGTGTCAGTCACTGCAGCAAATGGGCTCTCTGGTATATTGACAATAAATCTATCATAGACTTGCGGCTCTTTATCAATATTATCTTTCAATGTTTTACAAGATATTGCTCGCGGCTCAGAACGTTTAGCTTCGCGAGTAAATTCCAACTTCTGCCCCTGCCCTCCAATGACAGCGTCACGCCCATTCACGATCTGTCCTGTACCTAATGATGGATATTCAACCGCTATAACCTTGCCAACTCCAGTGGCTGGATACTCACGCTGCATGGCTTGATAACGATTTTTTGTAGTACTGAGTGTTTGATATGAAACCGTTGCAAGCGTTTGAGCTTGTAGTGGTCCGTATGTGTAGTTTGGTAGTAAAAGTTTCTTTTCAATGCCATCATAATCAAAATACGGACTAAAAAGAGGCGGAATATAAGCGTTATACTGCGGAATTGTTTTTGGTGCAGCAACGGCAAGACACGCTGCATCCGTTGGATACAGGCAGCGAAGACCAACATCAACTCCCTCTTTCACTGCGGTATAACTTCGAAAGTAATTGGCAACATCAATAGAGCCAACCGTAAAGAGCAGAATTGTTGGAAGAATAACGGCAGTTTCAAGCAGTGACATACCTGCCTGTTTAAGTTTTTTCATAGAGTCCTCAACTTTGATAGGCACCAACTCTTCGACATTCTTCTTGGGAAAGTTTCCTGGCAACGAAGAATCGCTCTAGAGGCTCCATAATATAAAGGAGTATTTCAATGGCCTTGTTTCAGATTCGTACAGATCAAGACAGTTCGAGACACGAGCAATAAAAATTGCTTACATTACCGTTACCCAATAGGTAATCAACAAACAACTGACCGTCATACATACAAGACCTATCAAGAAGCTTGCATCAGCAATATTTTCTAATATGTTTCTACAAGATATATTTTTTGTTCGCAGCACCCAGTACGAAGCAAACGATGCAATAAGAAAAAGCAGTGCTGCAATTGAGAGCATGTCATCAATAATTGTATCCTGACCGCGAATAGCAATAACGATACGAACAAGACCAATAACAGTGACACAGACGCCAAGCATTGCCGCTGAGACTGCGAGGATATGAACACAGATATTTTCATCAAGAACACGCTGTGGGCTGGTCATAATCACCTAGCTCCGATTATACAGCACCCAATCAAGTTTTAATGTCCAATCCAAGGCTCCGATAGCGTCATGCCAACCTAGATACTAATCCTTCAGAGGTTGTCAGCTAATACATAGCCACTTACAGAGGCAAATAGGGCTCCAGAGAAAATTTTTCTTGAATTTTAGCTTATATATCGAGAGTATAACCTCATGATACTACTTGGAATTCTAGCCGTCTTCGGCCTCTTTCTTGTCTCCCTTTATAATAATTTTGTTCGACTTCGAAATATTGTCGATGAAGGATGGAGTGGTATTGATGTCCAGCTCAAACGTCGCAGCGATCTTGTTCCTAATCTTGTAGAAACAGTGAAAGGCTACGCTTCGCATGAAAAAAAGACTCTCGAAGATGTCATCGCTCTGCGTAACCAAGCAAACAGCGCTTCGTCAGTTGCTGATAAATCACAGGCTGAGGCTGCTCTTTCAGCAGGCATAGGTCGACTTTTTGCTATAGCTGAGGCATATCCTGATCTTAAAGCTAATGAAAATTTCCGTCAGCTTCAGGCAGAACTTAGCGGACTGGAAGAACAAATTCAATTTGCACGACGTTTCTATAATGGTGCAGTTCGCGACTTTAACACTGCAGTACAATCTTTTCCTGGCAACTTACTTGCAGGTGCTACCGGATTTCAAGGACGACAATTTTTTGAACTTGAAAATCCTGCTCAGCGTCAAGCCCCTGCCGTTTCGTTCCAATGAAATGATCGCATGAGCTTTTCGATTGGCCCTATAAGAGCGTGCATTCAAATGCTCATAGTGCTCTTGTGTCTTTGCTGCTCTCTGGTAACCAGTGGAGTAGCAGAAGAGCACATTAAACGGCTGGATGTTACCATCACGGTTCGTGAACAGGGCGATCTGTTGGTGGAAGAGTCGTTTGAAGTATGGAGCGAAGCAAAGCTGATTCGCCATGGTATCTACCGCGATTTTCCCACTGATTATACCAATACACATGGACAACCAATACGTGTTGGCTTCAAAGTACAATCGCTAACCCGTGATAATCTGAAAGAACCGTACCATACCGAACGCATACAAAACGGCATCCGCACCTACTTCGGCTCAAAAGATACTCTACTCACACAGGGCATATACCGATACCGCTTCACGTATACAACAACTCGTCAAATTGGTTTTTTTGAAGATCATGATGAGCTTTATTTTAATGCAATTGGAACTGGGTGGAAGTTCCCTATTCATAACAGTAGCGTAAGAGTTATCTTACCTCAAAGCACTCATCACCTCGTTTATAATTCATATAGTGGCTATCAAGGAGAAACATATCACCGTTCTTATGATAGCCAACAATCAAATCAATTGATTCGATTTGACCTTGCTGTTCCTCTTGAACCAGAACAAGGATTTACAATTTTTATTTCATGGGACAAAGGAATTGTTACTGCCCCTAGAGCTCTCAAGCGTTTGCAGTATGCGATAAGCGACTACAGTAGTGTCATACTATCGCTACTGTTACTTCTCAGTGGTACATGGTTTTACATCAATCGTTGGCAACGGCTTGGTAAAGATAATCTTTCACCAACGATTATCCCTCAGTTTCAACCTCCCTCACAGATTTCCCCTGCAGCAGCTCAATTTATTCTGAACATGGGAGCAGACAAGAAACTTTTTACAACCGTGCTTGTCTCGTTGGCTGCGAAGGGCAAACTTCAGATAAATAAAATCGATAGTTTTTTTCGTTCTAGCTATGCACTCAAAAAATTAGGTGGCAAAGAGGATGTATTTTTATATCCAGAAGAGTTGCAAGCAGACTCCTTACTCCCCGATGAAATCCATATCAAACAGGAGTATTACCGTATCTTTCAACAAATCAAAGCAGCAATAGAAAATGCACTTAGTACGCAGTATGCTGGCACATACTTCCGCCCAAATACGAAACTTATAGCCACTGGTATTCTGTTTCCTCTTTGTGCCTTTATTGTCTTTTTCATTGCTCAAAGTGGACAGCTTGGCATTGTGACACCGCTCACAACGGGTATAACTATCGCCGCAATTCCAATACTTTTTATTGCATGGATTATATACGCCCGCGCTATGCCAGCTCCTACTGTTCAAGGAAAACCTGTTATGGAGCATCTTGCAGGCTTCAAGCAATATTTAAATATCGCAGATCGTGAGCGTCTTAATTTACTCAACGCCCCTGGTGATTCGCTTGAACTTTTTGAAGCATATCTACCGTTTGCTATCGCACTTGGCGTTGCAAACAACTGGACAGCTCGGTTCTCTAGTATTCTCAATCAGATTGGCGAACATCAACTTCACTCACCTGCATGGTATCATGCGTTTGGAACCACCGGAGACGGAATCGCAGATTTTTCATCTTCATTAACATCTCAGATTGCCAGCGCTTCAACTGCACCAGGTTCTTCATCTGGAGGAAGCGGAGGTTCTTCTGGTGGTGGTGGCGGTGGCGGCGGAGGTGGTGGCTGGTAGCAAACGTTCTATCATTGCTTAACGCCACAGTATCCATAAGCGATACCGAACGTATACCGGGTGAGCTTAGGATTATGAAACCCCACACGCTTCAGTATCTCTAGAAATTGTTCTCCACATGGAAATGCTGCTGCCGTTTCAGGTAAGTACTCATAGGCATCTTGGTTACCCGTGAGGAGACCACCGATACGTGGCATAATATAACGTGAATAAAAACGATAGAATGGTCCAAAGAGAACCCCATCTGGTTGACCAAACTCAAGAACAGCTATCTGACCGCCGGGCTTCAAAACGCGATGAATCTCTTTGAGTCCATGCTCAAGATTTTCAAAATTACGAACACCAAATGAAACGGTAATAAGATCAAACTGATTATCTGCAAAGTTAAGATTAAGGGCATCACCCTGCAAAAATTCAAACTGAGGAAACCGCTCACGGGCGACTTCAAGCATCGGCTCGCAGAAATCAACTCCGGTGACCGTCCCACCATGGCGACTCTTGAGTAGTGGCACTAGATCACCCGTTCCACAGGCAAGATCCATGACGCGAGGAGCCTCACCAACATGGAGTGACCTAATAAAGTGACGTTTCCAGATATGGTGGATTCCAAGACTGAGTATGGTATTGGTAACATCATACCGATGCGCAATCGATGCAAACATCGACTTAACTTTGGTACCGACTGGCGTATGCATAGGTGTCAAGTGTACCTGTATATAGAAAGATAAAAAAGCGACCCACCCATGCTCCTTCACATTCTCTCTGACATAGCCCCCCTCTTTGCAGGCTTTTTGGTCGTAACCTCACAGACAGCCCCTCTCGACCTTCAAAACTACCTCGAGAGATACTTGATTACTATTTTGACGTTTATTATCTGGTCAATTGCTGCCAATGCTATCGTCAAACTTATCCCACAACAGTTCGATACTTCTTACCGCTCCTTGGTTCGTGTGCTGACAATCATAGCGCTTATAGCAATATTCAGTACTGCTCTCCTCCTGCTTGAGCGCCGAACTGATTTTCTTCTTTTTCAAATCGAGCTGCTCGTCTTTGTACTGTTATCACTCGGCTATCGCTTCTTACATCTGCAACAGCACACACGCTCTCTGTGGTGCTTTGCCCTATATACTTTTGGCACTGCACTCATATCATTTCAGCTCTCAATCCCTACCTGGTCTTGGCAGCTACTAATATTTTGCCTTGCCATCACCACGATTATCATTGAACTCCGAGATCGCCTTGTCATGCGCTCTTCCAGATTGCCACACTATATCCTCAGCATAGGCATCGCTGGGATATTTCTGCTTGTTTTTTCTCATGATCTACCTACTCCTTATGCCCTCAGCGCCCTCTGTATGCTGCCCCAGCTCCGCCCGTATCGGCCCCTTTCAGCTACGATTTTTCTTGCTATACTCATCTCTCTTAGCTTTTATTAATGTATTCCTATGGCCTCAGATACGCTCCCTAAAATTGTCTCGCTCTGCAAACGTCGCGGTTTTATTTTTCAAAGCAGTGAAATTTACGGCGGCCTCAAAAGCGCATACGACTTTGGCCCACTTGGCGTTGAACTCAAACGTAATATCGCTCAAGAGTGGTGGAAGAGCATGGTGCACGAGCGTGAAGATATCGTCGGTATCGATGCATCGATTGTGATGCACCCCAATGTTTGGCGTGCGAGTGGCCACCTTGCTGGGTTCTCTGATCCACTTGTTGATTGCCTCAACTGCAAAGAGCGATTCCGCGCAGACAAAGCACCACGACATGAAATTGGAAGCACCATAACCTATAAAAAAGGTGCGAAGGGTGAAGGTGGTACCGTGAGCGGCACAGTCAAAGCTGGTTACGTCTGTCCTGTTTGTAGCTCACCCGAGCTCTCTGACGAGCGTCAGTTTAATCTTATGTTTCGAACTTCAATCGGCCCTGTTGATCCGATAGAGGGCATTATTGCAGAGATACAAAAAGGATCTTTGCAGGGCGCTGATAGAAAAGCTATTCGCGAGCGCCTTGATGAAATTATTAAAGAATCAGCTCTGTACTTACGCCCTGAAACCGCGCAAGCAATGTTTGTGCAGTTTCTTAATGTACAGCAAAGCATGTCAATGAAAGTGCCATTCGGTATAGCCCAAATCGGCAAAAGCTTTCGTAATGAAATTACCACTGAAAAATTCATTTTTCGCACCTGCGAGTTTGAGCAGATGGAGATGGAGTACTTCTGTGAACCTGGTACCCAGGCAGAGTTTCTTCAGTACTGGAGTCAGGCACGGCTCAACTGGTGGCAATCGTTTGCAAATAACAAAGCAGCGTTTACACTGCGCCAACATGAACCAGATGAATTAGCCCACTATGCAGATAACTGCTACGACGTTGAGTACGAGTATCCGTGGGGATGGGATGAACTTGAAGGTGTTGCATCACGAACAGATTATGATCTAAGCAAGCATGCTCAAGAATCAGGTGTTAAGCTTAGCTATTTCGATCAACAGAAGCCTGACCCCGAAACAGGCAAACCAGGCTGGCGTTATACACCTTTTGTTATTGAACCTGCTGCAGGACTCACACGAGGCGTCCTTGCACTACTCTGTGATGCCTACACCGAGGAAGGTGGTACCGACGCAGAGGGTAACGATAAAACTCGCGTCCTCTTAAAACTGAACCCACGTATTGCTCCTATCAAAGCAGCGGTGTTGCCGCTTTTCAAGAAAGAGGGCATGCCTGAAGTAGCTCGTAAAATCGTGAAAGACTTTTTTGCTCAAGGCATCAATGCGTCATACGACGAACAGCAATCTATCGGCAAGCGCTATGCACGTCATGATGAAGTAGGCACTCCTTATTGCATCACGGTTGATCACGACAGTGTCAAAGATGGCACAGTGACTATTCGCGATCGAGACACAACAATACAAGACAGAATTCCTGCAGAAAAAGCAGTTGAAATCGTTCGAAATCGAATTGCGACTTCTTAATAGATACTTACTGGTTGTGACTTGATTTTATGATATCTGCCAGGATTGCAGTGCATCCTGCTGTGACCAGTTCATACACAAGATCGAACTCGCCAGTATAATATGGATCTGGCACTTCAAGAGGATAGTTCCTTGCAGCAATACTTTGCATAAAAAGTTCAAGATGAGACGGCACGATTTGATGCTTGCGAGCAAAGTGCTCGACATCTTTCAAGTTACTCTTATCCATGACATAGATTCTATCGAAACGATGAAAGTCATCGTGCTCAATTTTTCGAGCGAAAATACCCTCATCAGAGACACCATACCGTCGCAGCACTTCTCGGGTTCCCTCATGGGGCGTTTCACCTTGGTGCCACCCTCCTGTCCCAGCAGAATCAACACGAACTATTTTTTCTAAGCCAGCAAGCTTTACCTGATGACGCATCACTGCATCAGCCATAGGAGAGCGGCAGATATTTCCAAGACAGACAAACAGAATCGAGGTCATACTATTCGTAGAGTTCAGCTCTGATGCCAGGCACATGCTTCACAAATACGCCGGGGATGCTGAGCACTGCATGAAGTGCTTTTTTAAAGTCCTTCAATGGCTCTTCCTTGTAAATAAGCTCTGGGTCCTGGTCCTTTGGCAATGGCTGTCCCTTGACCTCATAGACCAAACGGGCCGCATCATACAGATCTCCAAGACCATCAATAAGTCCAAGCGCTTTTGCATCTTCTCCAAGAATTACACGCCCATCTGCGATTGGTTCAACTGCGCTCAAAGGCAACTTTCGAGCATTTACAACATCACGAATGAATTGCTTATGAACAGTCGCTGTAGTCTTTTCAAGATATGCACGCTCTTCAGGGGTCATCGCACGAAAACTGTTACCTGCATCTTTTAATGTTCCTGCTCTGATAGTGATCATATCAAAGCCAATCTTGTCAGTAATTTTAGTAAAGTTTGGAAGCTGCATCAGTACACCGATTGATCCAGTCATCGTTCCTGGTTGCGCTATCACTTTCGATGCAGCAACAGCAGCATAAAAACCACCAGAAGCAGCTAAAGATCCCATCGAAGCAATTATTGGCTTTCGCTCTTTGAGTTTGATGATTGCTTGATACAGATCCTGGGAAGGAGCAACCGCTCCACCAGGTGAATCAATTCGCAATACAATTCCATCGATACGTTTATTGTCTGCAAAATCATACAGGGTGTCGATAATTTCTTGCGCATCTTCAATGACTCCAGTTAGCTCAACAACTGCAACTTTTTTATCTTTAGGGTGTCGATGCGTATCGAGTGATACCACTTCCTTACCGGCAAGAAGCATGGCTCCAATAAAAGCTGGGATTGCAACAATAATGATGATAAGGGCTGTTATGACTTTGGCTAACCAGATGAAGTATTCTCGCATAGTGCAATTAAAGCACTCTCTGAGAGCCCTGCCAACGCCTGCAGCTTCAAAGCGCGACGAAGGAAGAGGTGGAGATCATATTCCCAAGTAAACCCGATGCCACCATGGAGCTGGAGGCATATTTCAATCATATCAGGCACATGTCGTGCTGCATAGGCCAGCGATGCGCGAGCTGCAAATGAAGCGCCCGACGAACCATCCTTCACCTGCTCGGCCGCTACCTCACAGAGGGCCCATGCACTTTCAAGCTTCATTAAAACTTCAGCAAGTTGATGCTGCACTGCCTGAAAACTAGCAATAGGCTTGCCATACTGCTTACGTACTTTGACATAGTCATTGGTCACTTCAAGTATCTTTTCACCAATACCAGTAAGCTCTGCTGTCGACAGGATACAGAGCTCATGCTGAAGCTTCTGTGCATCTGTAGCAGAGAGTGCACGTTGCTCTTTGGAGATTGCAGTATATGAAGGCTCAGTAATATCTATCGAAGAGTGCTCTCTTAGTGCTTCGACGGTGCTATATGCAACATGAAACTGCGGGGCAAGCAGACCTTCTTCCCCAATAATAAATGCAGCAGCAACTTGTTGTGAACGAAGAAAGTGAGGGGCTCCTCGTAGATGCGCGGCAATATCAACAAACGCACCATCGACAAGAGAGATACCTAACAGACGGCGTGTAGTAGCAGTTGCATAAGCCGCATAGAAAGGTCCCATTGGGCAAAGGGTTCTTCCACACTCTTTAGCAACGAGTATGAGATCGACAACGCTGCAGCTTTCATCCTGTAAGTAGTCAGCAAAACCAAGATCGCTAAAAAGCGACGCTACTGCTTGTGCATTCGATGGAGCCGTTCGCATCTCACGAATAAATACTGATGAACAGAGCGCTTCAAGAGACTTTCGAAATGTCTCTTGTAATGTTTGCTGCTCTTCAGAGTATTGAAACGCCACGTCTTGCTCTAAATTCCTAATGTTTGCTTCACTTCGTCACTAGGCTGCCACGGCGGAACAAATACAACCGTCACTTCAACCCCGGTTACGCCGTTGAGAGCGCCGACACGGTCTTTGACTTCACCAATAAGCTGTGGCCCTGCTGGGCACATCGGTGACGTAAAAGTCATCTCGATATTAACTTGACCGCTCTCTTCAACACCTATGTGATAGATAAGACCAAGAAACCAGATATCAAGGAACAGTTCAGGATCTTCAATAGTTTTTAATACTTCAATAACAGATTCTCTTGTAATCATAGACGCGTTCGACCTCTTTATATTCTAGCAAATCGTTCAAAAATAGTTTCAGCAGCCGAGTACGGATCAATCTGCTTTGAAAAACATTGTTCAACTATGGCATCAAGTTCTACCATAGGAATACGTGAAGAACGTGTTGCACCGATTTCTCCGGTGAGGGTCATAATCATATCTTTCAGCACACGCTTCTTTCGTTCTTTACCAGCCACAGAGGTGATAAGCCACTCTTTATGCTCAGCAAGAGCAGTAAAAAGTTCTGGAATCCCCTGCAATGTTGTAGCAATTGTTGATACTATTTTAGGTTCCCAGTCAGTCGGCGTATATTCTGCCAAAGAAAGAATCACTCGAAGATCCTTCACCAGATGATCGGCTCCATCACGATCACTTTTATTAACTGTAAAAATATCAGCAATCTCTAAGATACCAGCCTTAATCGCTTGCACGCTATCGCCCATACCAGGCACAACAACAACGACACAAGAATCAGCAATTCGAACGATATCAACCTCAGCCTGACCAACACCAACAGTTTCGATAATCAATACATCAAAACCAGCAGCATCAAGCACCTGAATCGCATCAACAGTTGCACGAGCAAGTCCTCCCAGCGCCCCACGAGTCGCCATACTACGAATAAAGACAGCTCCGTACTCAGCTATCTTATTCATTCGAATTCGGTCGCCAAGAATCGCACCTCCACTGAATGGCGATGATGGATCGATTGCAAGGATGGCAATTTTTTTACCTGCTTTCGTCAGCTCTACGGCCAATCCATCTACAAGAGTTGATTTGCCAGCTCCTGGACTCCCTGTAATACCAATGATATGAGCTTTTCCCGTTCGTGAAAAAAGCTTCTTCACAAGCGGGCGAGCGCGAGGGCTGCCATTTTCGACAAGGCTTAGGAGTCGTGCGATGGCACGTGTATTTGTCTTGGGAATTTCAGTTAGGAAGTCCTCGTCGGAAAAGTCCATGGTGGGTTAATACTATCAGTACCCTCGTTGAGAGCAAAGGCTCCATCGCGGCCCTGTTGTCAAAAGCAATAAAAAAGAGCCCTGCTTTCGCAAGGCTCTCACCACAAGGCTCAAAGCCTATTTTTTAAAGAACATTATGCAAGCTGAATAATGTCATTCAAGAGCTGGTTAATCGTCGTAATGATACGAGAGTTTGCCTGGAAGCCACGCTGCAGGGTAATCATCTTAACGAATTCGTTTGCAATATCAACAGTCGATAACTCAATTGAACCAGAGGAAACTTGTCCGAAGGTTCCTGCACCTGCACGACCAGTCAGAGGCTCCCCTGATGTTGGCGACTGTTGCATCAAGTTATTTCCAATACGGCTCAATCCTTCTGGGTTAGAGAAGTTCACCAGACCAAGTGTTCCTACAAGTGCAGTCTGTCCGTTATTGAGTCGAGCATAGATGTCACCATTCTTTTCTATAACAAGGCTTGTGACGTTACCAACACCCTGTCCATCTTGAGAAATCGATTTCACCGTTGACTGCGATGAGTACTGTGTAAAGTTATCAAGATTTAAACTTATGTCAGCTGTAGTAATCGAGTTCGAGCCGTTGTTCGATCCGTTACTCCAGGGAATTCTAAAGCTCAGTGCTGCAGGTATTGGCGTTGCACGAGTACCATCAGTATTAAAGTTCATGGTCGTTGTTCCAGTCGTTGCGGTACCACTTGCCACAGTGACCTGGCGAGGATAACCACTGACGGTACTACCGACATCTTCACTATTCACATAGGTACGTGACACAAAGGTATTGGTACCCGTTTTAAAGAAAAATGACGTCAGCGTATGCGATGCACCAAGCGAATCGAAAACATCGACAGATGTTGAAAATGCAGCAATCGCTGAAATATCAGCATAGGTTGGAGTCGTTGCGTTTGAAGGAACCACTGTTGCAAGTGGGACAGCAAGGGCATCAATTGCTGCAACAGAAGTTGTCGTTGCGGTACGAGCATCAAGGTTTCCAGTGAAAGTAACTTCCGCAGTCGCAATGTTTTCTTGTGAAACTTGGTTGACGTTAATAGCTTGCAGCGCACCGGTACCACCTGTTGGGAAACCAAGAACGGTTAATCCATTTTGGTTGATGATATTTCCTTCAGTATCGACCTTAAAGTTTCCAGCTCTTGTATAAAATTTTTGTCCACTATCATTCGCAACAACAAAGAAGCCGTTGCCATCCACTGCGAGGTCGAGTGTTCGCCCAGTGAACTCAAGTGTTCCTTGCTCCATAATGGCACTCACCGCAGAGGTTTGTGAACCAGAACCAATAGTTCGACCTGACGCTTGTCCTCCTGCAATAAGGTCAGAGAACTCAGCACGGGATGCCTTATACCCTGGCGTACTTGAGTTTGCGATGTTGTCGCCGATAACGGCAATAGCTTGACCGTGACTTGAGATTCCTGAACGTCCTGCGAATAATCCGTTGATAATACTTGGCACTGTTAATTCCTCTTTTAATAACGTTTCGCTTAATTACTACTGCTCTTTGGTACTACATTAACTACTTATGCGGCTAAGCCCACTCGAAGAATTTCCGAAGGACTAATCTGCTTTGAACCGATGAGAAGCTTTGGATCTGCTCCAGGGATAAACCCACTGACGACACCAGCAACTTCTACTTTACTGGTCACATCACCACCAGCGCTGCTCTTAGCTGTTACTTTGAACTTATAGTCACCATCAGTAACATTGAGATCTTTGAGAGCAATGGAGCTCTCTCCCTTACCACGAGCGCCGACATCAAGAGTTGTCTTCACACTGCCATCACTATTGAGAATATCAACTTTAACTGATGCAGCATCCGCCGCGAGATTGAGTTTTAAGGAACCTGCTTCCTTACCTGATACTGAGATAACATCTGACTTCGTCACTACTTCACGGCCAAGGTAACTTGCAAGTGACCCAAGATCCCCACTTGATGTTTTAGCAAGCTTCTCATTAATACCAATAAGCTGTTCAACCTGTGAGAACTGAGCCATATCTACTGCGAATTGATCATTCTTCATCGGATCGAGTGGATCTTGATTCTTAAGCTGTGTGATGAGGAGTTGTAGGAATTGGTCCTGACCAATCTGATTATTTTTGGTTGTTTTATTTGCTGCACTTGCACCTTTCGCTCCTTGATTGAGCGAATTAATAAAGGAAGTGTTCACGACGTTATCTACCATGGTTATGCCACCCAATGATCATCTACGTTTGTTGTTGTAGTACGTTGCAGCCCTGCAAGGTTTACACCTACCGACTGTCGACCTCGATTATTTCCAGATGAACCGTTCTCTTGACCGCCACGTTTGTCACCAAACTGCTGCGCAGAGCTGTTAAATTCATGAAGGTTACGATTGAAGCTTTCTTGATGGTCTCCAACTGCAACTGAAACTTTTTCAACCTGCAATCCAAGCTTTCTCATGATCTGTACAAGCTCTTGAGATTTCTCTTTGAGTAAGGTTGTTACTTGAGGTGTCTCTGCAACAATACGCGCATGCAATGCACCATCGCGCAGTGATACATCAATTTTTACCGTTCCAAGCTCTGGTGGATCCAAACGAACCGAGATGGTCTTGCCGTCCTTGGCACGAGCTACTTCTTTCAAAGCAGACTCGACCCGTTCCATGGTTCTCGATTCAATTTGAGGTTTCAAAGTCTTCATCGTTTCTTTCATCTCACCACGTT
>JBILLA010000254.1:0-2505 GCA_044376365.1 Bdellovibrionota bacterium
ACTCATAGTTGCTCGCTCTTGAATAATCTCTTGCAAGACAGCAGGAGAGTCCCCGGGATGTGCATCAGTGAGCACTTGCAGTGATTCTTCTACAAACTTCAGTGCTGTCACAAGATCATCAAAGTGCTCTGAAGTGATAGCTCCTATAGATTTCTTGACCGTGCGACGCTGAATTCGTTCAATTGCCTTACGCAATTCTCCAGCTGCCTGTTCCAGTTCACAAAGTTCCTGCTGACGAACTGGGGTCGTATTCAGTCGAGGATTATGAAATGGATAGAAAAAACGATAGAGATCCAAAGTTTAAATGGATTAAAGTTAATGAGGATAGTGTACTGAGCCTTCAACTGGGCGACAATAAGAAATATGGAAACCGCCGTTTTTGTTATTTGGGGCATCCTCCCCTCTTTCTTCTTCCTTATGGCTCTCTGGGGCTGGCTTGAGGGGCTTGGAAGCTCTTCGAAAAAGCGTACCGATGAGGTACGTGACCTCCTCAGGCAGGGAGCCTTTATCCTGTGCTGCGTAGCTGCCACCTTTGGGCTCTATCGCCTCATAGTTACCCCGTACCTTAATCCCATCCTGGAACCATTTGTACCCCCGTTCCTTGTCCAGCTCCTACTCTTGCCCCTCGTGCTCTATATTGGTGCCCTATTAGCTGGTCCATCAAAAGAAATTAAGATTTCCAAAGCCCCCTATCCAACGAAGCGACGTAGGGGCTAAAATCCACCCGTGCCTGCTTTGAAGTACCATAGAATTGCGGGAGTCGACGAGGCGGGACGAGGTCCACTTGCCGGCCCTGTTGTTGCTGCCGCTGTTATTCTGCCACCTCAGTTCGATTACCGAGAAATTACTGACTCAAAGAAACTTTCTGAAAAAAAACGCGAACCACTCTTTGAGTATATTAAGGAGACTGCGATTGACTACGCGATCATTGCCGTGGGGCCGCGCCGTATTGAAGCACTCAATATTCGGGAAGCAACAAAGCTTGCGATGACGCTTGCTGTCGAGCGCGTGCGTGCAGATAAAGCACTCATTGATGGCAACATGACTATTCCAATTCGGTGTGCTCAAGAAACAATCGTCAGTGGCGATCTGCTGGTACCAGTGATCTCTGCTGCTTCGATTTTAGCAAAAGTATATCGCGATAGATTGATGAAACAGCTCGCCTTGCATTATCCAGGGTATGGCCTTGAGCAACATGCAGGGTATCCAACTGCATTCCACCGCGCTGCAATTGAGCGCTTTGGCGTGAGTCGCTGTCACCGTAGGACGTTTGGGGGTGTGAAAGAATTTCTTCATGAAAACAGTTTCAATATCGAAATCAACGGGTACACTCGCGCTACCCCGCCTCCCCCAAAATAACCGTCAGCTCGGCGCTCTTTTCGAACACATCAGCTGCAAATATCTTGAACATCATGGGTATGTATTGCTTAAAAAAAATTGGCGATGCGCAGCAGGAGAAATTGATCTCATCTTTCAGATACCACATACCAAGACGTATGTGCTTGTTGAAGTCAAAGCTCGCAAGTTTGAGGGGCATCATTCAATACAATCAGCAGTTGACTATGCGAAACGAGCGCAGCTGTATCGTGTTGCAGAGATCTATGCACGCCCCCTGCTTCGTTCAGATAAAGAGAGCCGTTTTCGAATTGATACGATTCGTATAGTCTACCTGCATGAGCATGGAACGCTTCAGTTTCGGCTCGAACATATAGCAGCAGCGATTCACCATGCCTTTACCTTCGAAAAAAACTCGTGGGGTCAAAACAGACCTCTTCGACAAACGAAAGCACTATTCAGGAAAAGTTATTCCTCATAGCTCGAGTCCCTTTGCGCTCTTTAAGCGCTGGTTTACTTTGGCATCAAAAATTGTCGCAGCAGAGCCAAATGCCATGGCACTCTCAACAGTGAATCAACGACACCAACCAAGCTCACGCTTTGTGTTACTTAAGAGCTTTGATGATCAGGGCTTTGTCTTTTTTACCAATAGTATTTCTCGCAAAGGAAGTGATCTATGCAGCAATCCCCATGCAGCTGCTCTTTTTTACTGGCATGAGCTTCATAGACAAGTTCGCATTGAAGGTAGAATTGTTCCCATACCGCGTGCCGAGGTAGAACGTTACTTCTATAGCCGACCACGTGACTCTCAAATTGCAGCGATGATCTCTACGCAGAGTCATCACCTCTCCTCTCGTAAAGAACTACTTGATGCATTCCGTACTGCCCAGAAGCGTCAGCAAGATCCTGTTTGTCCAGAAAGCTGGACTGGGTATCGACTCATCCCAACACGTTTTGAATTTTGGTCAGGGATGCCCAATCGCATGCATGACCGAGTGGAATATACCAAGCGTGGCAAACTATGGAGCACCAAACGACTGTGGCCATAAGGGATTATGGTTTCATCCGGTCAAGCCAAAGCATCCACACACTATTTCAGCGCTAAAAATCCAGCAAAGTTAAACCACTGGAAAAAGGTTGAAACATGAGCAAAGCCGGCTCGTGTGAGTA
>JBILLA010000012.1:0-26219 GCA_044376365.1 Bdellovibrionota bacterium
CACACCATGTAAATCAAGGGATACGACCATATCTGAAGTTTGTGAGCCTGGAAATCGAACACTGACGGTATTGCCAATAGAAGGTAACGACTGAAAATGAATCACTGCTTCGGGGATAGATGTTTTAAGCAAGGTAACAAGAAGCGCTTGATGTTCGCGCATCGTGGCGGCACGAGTAGAAGCTTCATCCATCAGCGCAGCGACGGCTTCTCCAAATGCGACTATCCCCAAGACGTTTTCTGTGCCGGCACGGCGACCAGTTTCTTGAGGTCCACCAACAACAAGAGCATCGATAGGAGTCCCTTGGCGCATGACGATAGCTCCGACGCCAGCAAGACCACCGATTTTATGAGCACTAACAGTTACATAATCTGCACTAAGAGTAGTAAGCGAAATAGACTCTTTTCCAAACAACTGGACAGCATCCGTATGACACAAAATACGAGGATTTTTCCTGCGTGCTTCATGAAAAATCGCTTCGACTGGTAAGCGAAGACCGGTTTCGTTATTGACTGCCATCACTGATATCAGTTTTGTTCGATCTGTTATGCAATCAAGAAAATCATCAGGATAAAAATTACCGCACGCACGTGGTGATACAATACTAAGCTTCACACCAAGTGACTCTAGTTTTTTAGCAGCTTCAAAAACTGCTGGATGCTCGACAGCACTTATCACAAGTTCAGGAAGAATGCCCTGCTCACGATGAGTGTTTAAATAGCTCCAAAACGGTGAAAAAAGTACGGCGTTATTACCCTCAGTTGCTCCAGAGGTAAAGGCAATCGTTGCATCGGGTGCTTGAAAAGCAAGGCGCAGCAGGTCTCGGGTGGTTTCAATTGCAATGCGAGCTGCCTGCCCCCCTTGATGCACAGAGCTAGGATTAAGAAACTCACGTTCAGGGCATGACAAAATAGTCCTGACCCTTGGATGCATTGGGTAGGAAGCGTTGCTGTCAAGATTAATAGCGCCTCGTAAGTGGGCACTCTGGGTAGCCATAGAGATGCCCTATTTTAGCAAAACTACAGTCTTTAGGAAAAAGTGGATTTTAAGGCTATTTTAGCCACTATTTTGGGCACTTAGACGTGCTGCCTCGGGAAGTAGTTTACCGTGTAGGAGCCCTTCGATGTCTTCGTAGGAGCCAAGAGAATCTTTCTGGAGGCATAGGAATGGGATTTTTGCTGCCGCTAGTACCTCTCTTACAAAAATAAGGGAATCAGCGTTGAGCTTTGTCTCTAAACAGATCGCAAGTTTTGCTTTAAGGCTAAATCGTTCAACCAGAACAAAATGGACACCATTACTGCGCAGACGTTTCAAGAGATGCACCGATACAGATTTTTCCGTTGGTTGCACTAATCGTGCAAGAGTAACATTTGGGATAACTAAGTATTTACCCTTCGCATAGCGCTCGAGTTGCTGGAAAATTTCACGCTCTTTTCCAGCGAGAAAACTAGCTTTTGCTGATACGGGGATAAAGCTTTGGTCCGTATCATACATGGGTCCTTGGTATTTTGCTGAGCTTGGCTCAGGAGCTGGCATTTCATCAGATATCACAAATGAGACTCCCCCTACTGGAAGAGTGTATGAAGTGCTTTCAGCTTCTAGTTGTGGATGAAGCTTTAATTCGCTTATGGTTTTTTTAGGAGAAGGTAATACGAGGAAGAGGACAAGGGTAAGAAAGGCAACGTATGCAACAATCCAGCAAAGATCGTACATGGAGAGGTGCTGCGCATAGTCAAGCGCGACAAGTGCTATAAGTTCAATCTTTTCCAGCATATAGGGATTACAACCTATCGAAAAATTCAATCGTACTCAATTATTTCGAAAAATTCCGCTAAAAAAGAGCTCAAGAATAGTGGAATAGTGCCAAAATCTGTCGATACTAATAGTGTGCCGTCAGAGATTAACCAGATACTACCCCTGGCTCTTGGAGCTCTTGTAAACCCCTCTCAACAGAGCGGAGTTGCTGCCGCGCGAGCGCAGACAGCATCGTATCTGCCACTCTCAAACCTTCACCAAGCAACACAGATTCTAGCGACGCAGTCAGTGGCAAAGGTACAGGGAACTCCAAAGGATCAAAGTGTACAGATTCCCAAACGTAGCGAACCAAACTTCGCACCTGATGATGATAAGCCACAGTCAGATGCACCACTTTACTCAAATAAAGCTGTGAAAAAAAAGAAAGGTGGCTCCTCGCAACTTGATCTCGTAGCGTAACGATACTTAGAGAATGGCTCATCAACGAACTCAGGATACATGCCGTCTGCTCCTTTTTGTCGTGGTCCTTATAGCAGCCAGTCGGCATATTTATGAAAAGGTTGCTGCGCGTCATACGAGCGACCAAACCAATCAAACGCAAAGGCGCTTTGGCCGCGAGTCATCACTCTGTCTTAATGAAAAAATTGCTCTCTCCGCGCTTGAATCCTGGGAGTATTTTTACCTTCAGGGTATATCCCAAGAGACAGCAGGACTATTGATCAAAGAACGAGACACCCTTCTTCGACAGGCTCGTCAGAGTAGTAATCCTCAAAAAACACTGATGGATGTGAAGGGTATCGGAGAGAAAAAAGCCCGAAAGCTATTAGAGCAGATCGAGCTCAAGTAGTAATTATTACTACGGCACTATTTAGCTACAGATTCTAAACGATCATTATAATGCAGCCGTCTAAGCCTATGAGTGCCCTCGACATAGGTGTGTAGACAAAGAAAAGGAGTTTTTTGTCCGTGACGTTATCGATTCGATCAAACATAGGAGCTTTAGTTGCGCAGGGAAACCTTCGCAAAGCTACCCTTGATCTCGGTGACGCCTATGAGCGGCTCTCATCGGGCTCTCGCATCAACAGCGCAAGTGACGATCCAGGAGGGCTAGCGCTTCTTGCAAAGATGGATGCCGATACACGGCTTGCCTCAATGGCTGTACGCAATGCTAATAGTGGAATCTCAGTCACAAGTATCGCTGATTCAGCACTCACAGAGATTAACTACGCGCTATCAAGGATGCTAGAACTTGCTTCTCAAAGCGCAAATACAACTCAAACAACGGCACAACGTTCAAGTATTAACCTTGAATTTGTCGCTCTGGGCTCTGAGATTGATCGAATTGCACGCACGGTGTCATTTAATAGCATAACACTCTTATCGAATGGACGTGATATTTCTCTTCAAGTCGGATTCGATTCATCAACAAACTCTACGATTACGATTCCCACTATACGCGGAACCCTTGACTCATTGGGACTTGCGGCTACTGGTGGAAGTTCTTTGGTGTATTCTCTTATGACCACATCCGATGCAGGGTCAGCATTCGCTTCTACCAATGCACTGTCAGCTGTTCAAAATGCAATCAATAGCTTAACCACCGTGCGCGGTACCATTGGCGCTGCCCAGAGTCGACTCACAAGAGCAGTAAGCTACCTTGAAGTCGCTCGCGAAAACTACGCAGCTGCAGCAAGTCAAATTAGAGATATCAACGTCGCAGAGGAAACTTCAAAGATGGTTTCAGCACAGGTCCGACAACAGGCTGCACTCGCGGTACTTGCGCAGGCAAATCAGCGACCAGAGCTGGTATTAGAATTACTGCGGTAACCAAAAAAAGGGTTTAAAAAACGCATCAAAGTTAGAGGGACTTTAATACCTCTTCTGCATGGCCTTTCGGAGTGACATCATCAAAGACAGCGACTAGCTTGTCGTTCTCATCGAGTACGAATGTCTTTCGAAAGATGCCCATGTATTCACGACCCATAAATTTTTTCTTACCATAAGAATCGAATGATTGGGCGACCAAGAAATCAGGATCGGTCAATAAAACGTGCGATAGTTTGTATTTATCACAAAACTTCTTCTTGGTTTTATCCGTACCACCTGAAATGCCTATGACGACTGTTTTTTTACGCTTGAACTTAGGCAAAGCTTCGCTAAACTCTTTGGCTTCAATTGTACAGCCAGGTGTGTCATCTTTTGGATAGAAATAGATAACTTTACGTTTCCCCTTAAACGATTGTAAAGAGACAGCAGTGCCATCTTTGTCCGTAAGGGTGAAGTTTGCGACTTTTTTACCGAGTGAAATTTTAGCCATATCACAAAGTATCGAACGGATATGATTTCTTTTCAAGGATACGCTGCGTCATCGAATCGGCTAGTTGGACTAATACGACATCTTCGTTTCGGTCAATACGACGAAGGTTCTGATTTATGCGACGCTTGGCTTGATGAATAAAGAGCTTTGCTATTGAGAGCTCATCAGCTGCTGCCTGTGCAGAGGTCATATTGATAGCTAAACTCACCCGAGAAAGGACACAAAGGCTGGCGAATAGATCGATAGCGATATCGGCAAGACGCTTTGAGATAAGCTGAGAGCCGACGATGTTTTTCCCAAGCTTCTTTGCCAGCGCTTCTGCTTTCGCTGCAAAAGCCGCCACATAACGTTCAACAATTTCAGCTTCCTCTTGCAGGCTTGGATGACACCCTTCAACCTTATCTCTGCCAAGAGATGAAAGTTCTCCTACTTTTTTACCAGCATATGTCTTAAAAACACCAAACCCCTTAATAGGATCTGAGAGAACACCACCGAAGCTTTTTTGTACATCTTTCAAGTAGGCACCAAGATCGCTCATGCCAGACAATGAAATATAGAGTCGCAGAATTTCATTGGTACCCTCAAAGATAAGATTTATTCGAGAATCACGAACAATGCGCTCATACGGGTACTCTTTCATAAAACCATTACCACCTGCTATCTGAAGCGCTTCATTCCCAACAAACCAAAGCGATTCACTCGCAAAGATTTTACTTATTGCAGCTTCAACAGAGTAATCTTCGTGACCACTATCAATAGCGTGGGCAACCATCGACACGACGCTCTCAGTTGCGTAGCACTGTACTGTCATCTGAGCAATTTTTTCTTTGATAAGCTGAAATTCATGAATTGATTTACCAAATTGCTTTCGTTGATCTGCTTGATGCACAGCTTCTGTGATGGCTCGCTTCATTGCGCCAACACAACCTCCTCCAAGCCCGGTACGACCATTGTTTAATATAGCCATCGCAACTTTAAAGCCTTTCCCCTCTTCTCCAAGGATATTTTCTGGCGGAATGCGATAGTTTTGAAAAACTACCGTTGAAGTGGCCGATGCTCGAATTCCCATCTTGTCTTCTTTAGGTCCGTGCGAAAGACCTTCACTGCGCTCGACAATAAATGCAGTAATTTTACCTGCATCGCTATCAGTGCGAGCAAAGACAGTAAAAAAATCAGCAAGGGGGCCATTGGTAATCCAAAGCTTTTCACCATTGAGGATAAAGGAGCCATCAGGCTGCTTTACAGCAGTAGTTTTAATCGAAGCAGCATCAGAGCCAGAGCTTGGTTCTGTGAGGCAAAATGCGGCTATACGTTCGCCTGAAGCGAGGCTTGGAAGGTATTTTTGTTTTTGAGACTCTGTTCCAAAAAGCAACAGCCCCTTCATGCCTATTGAACTATGGGCTCCGATTGTTAAACTGGTTGAGCCATCGTACTTAGTAACTTGCTGTAGCACTCGGGAGTAACCAGTGTTTGAAAGCCCGATACCACCGTATTCCTCTGGAATAATGAGGCCGAACAAACCAAGTTCTTTGAGTGCATCGATATAATCGCTTGGCTGCGCTCCTTTCTGGTCGAACTCACGGAACAGATGGGCTTTTGCCTCAAGAAATTTATCTACAGAGGCGAGAACCATACTGATGGTCTCTTGCTCATCTGAAGGAATGAGTGGGAACGGAAAAAGAGCTGTCTGATTTATTTTTCCAAGAAATAGTGATTTGGCGACTGATGGTTCTTGCTTCGAAGAGCGTTCTGAGTCATTCATGGCACCAGTATACCCCTACTTTTATAGGTTGAGGTATTAGATTTTATCATGCAATTCTTACCTATCAGAGAATTGTCAGAACATATGAAGACCCGACACGTACATCTCAAAACGACAAGCAGCCTTGCTTTATCTTTTATAGTGCTGCTCACTGCAATGACCATGATTGCAGGAACGTTGCCCCCTGCTTTCGCTACCCCCCATGACTCTAAAGAAGTCGTCTATGCGAAGGATGGCATTGAAAATCTCGAACAATTTGATGGCAAAGTCATACGAAATATCACTATTCGCATCACCGATGTTTTTGAAGACCCAAAAGAAAGCATGCTGTTTGAAACAGCAAATGCGCTCAAAGTGAATAGTACTCAGTGGGTCATTAAGCGCGAGCTTCTCTTTCAAGAGGGAGATATCTTTAGCTCATTCCTTGTGAAGGAAAGCGAGCGAGTATTACGACAGCTGCGCTTTACCCGTAACCCAGTCATTATCCCGAAGTTGCAGGGCGATGTTGTTGATATTGAAGTTATTACGCAGGATACCTGGACTCTTATTCCTACTCTAAGCTATTCCGCAGGTGATGGCTCGGGCTCGAGAAGTATTGGAGTATCTGAGAGCAATATCATGGGGCTTGCAAAGCGAGCTGAATTCCTTGTTGCAGACTCTGAAAACAGAAGAACATTTGAAGGTGTCTATGATGATTGGCGTGTCATGGATTCTAGTGTTCGAATGGTATTAGCAGATTTTTATCGCAGCGATGGTAATCGATTTGTCGGTGTTGTTGAGCGCCCGTTTCGAACCCTACTCGATAAAAATGCATGGTCAGTTGATGCTGACATCTACGACAACGTCGGAAAGCTTTGGGAAGGTGGTCAAGAGCGGTTTATTTACCGCAGAGATACTGTCGACCTTGGTGCTAAATATAGCTGGAGCTTTGGCCCCCGTGAAGACCAGCAACGAATTTCGGTCGGGGTTGATTACGAAGATAGCACTTTCAAAATGCCAACGGCGCAAGACTACGAAGACGCCAATGTCGATCCAAATGACGTCGATGAGGATCCAAGCCTCTTGGCATCAGATCGTACTTATATAGGTCCACGGTTCTCGTTTGAGTCGCTAAAATCCCGCTTTTTACAGATGCGCTATATCGATAGATTCGATCGACCCGATGACTATGATCTCGGATCTAATTTTAGCGTCTCTGGAACTCCTGCTATGAAAGCACTTGGCTCAACGCAAGATGCCCTTCTCTTTAATCTCAATCAAATGGCAGGAAAGAAAATCTCCAACGACTCATTCCTGCGCGGTGAAGTTGGTTTTTCTGGACGTTATATCTACGATAGCTTTGAAAACACGCTCTTTCGAGCAGAGAGCAAGTATTACAATGTATTAGGAGATCTTACTGCTCGTGATATTTTCCTCGGTAAGCACACTCTCGCGTTCGGCTATTCGCTTGATTATGGGCACAACCTTGATAAGGACCGAGAATTCTTGCTTGGAGCCGATAATGGTCTACGTGGCTATGATGCTCGAACCTTTACAGGAGATAAGCGGTTTATCCTCAACCTAGAAGATAGAGTCCATATTGCAGAGGATGTTTTTAAACTGATGAGCTTTGGTGCTGCCGCATTTGTTGATGTGGGTGGCTCTACCTACGATTCGTTTAACAAACTCTTTACACAAGACCTCTACGGCGATGCTGGTATCGGCTTACGCTTTGCGTTTCCACGCTCTTCAGGTGGTCGTACGCTACGTATTGATTTCGCTGTACCATTCCGAGATGGCTCAGATGGAACCAACGCCTACGAAGTGCGTATGATTTTTGCTGGCGGACAGGTGCTTAATGCTCGTACACGCAGCGAAATGGTTGGCTTTGAAAAAGCTAACGTAGAAATCGGTAGTGATAAGTAAGCTCTTCGCTAATCCCAGTCTTTGAAGAGATTCTTTTTGATACGCTCAACCTCGTCTGTATTCGGTGCTTCTTTGAGCCCAGCAACCATAAGAACTTGGCCAGGATTAACCCGCAAGAAGTCGCAAATCGAAAGAAACGAGAACACGTAGTCATCATCAGGGCTTAGGAAAAATTCGGTAGCCTTGCGGCGCTCGAACCCCTTTTTCTTCAAATCATTTAGGGCACCAACGAGGATAGCCCGTAAAAGCTCCTTCTCAGGATTGGACGGGTCATAAGGCTCACAATCCTCGAACCCCTTGAAATCTATATTGTTTTTTAGTTCTTTTTCACTCATACCGCTTTAAACTTCCCACAGGGCTATCGACACATAAACCCTTGTTCTTTATTAGATGACGACAAAAAATTTTGTGTTTAAGTATTTTTTATTGCGCTCCGACCTACCATGTATCGACGAAGGATTGTCGATAATCAACAACTTCATACGTGCCAAGGAGGGTCGAATGAAAATAGAGCGTATCTACATACCTGGTGGAACAGTGGATCGTACAGATCCCGAACATAGAAAGAATCGCCACGATTTTCGCGACGAAAAAGAGCGTCAATCGTGGAAACAAGAAGAGCATCACGAAGAAGAACAGATCGATGTCATCGATACAGCTGCAAACCCACTTATGATGGGCAAGAAAAAGATTGATCTTATAGCGTAGAGCTCAACATAAAGTTGGATGTTGTGACAGACTCTTCGTGCTTAATGCACAAGATGATCGTGCGGTTGATCAAGCGAAAGCCTTGCAACCTCTTGGAATACCAGCTCTAAAGAACATGGCTTGGCAAGAAATCTGTCAACGCCTTGCTTGAGCTGTTCTTCTATAGAGAAATTAAAAGCGTCTCTGCTTAAATAGAGCAGCGGGAGTGAAACTGCTTGCAGCTTCTTTCGAATGGATTGAAACGTATCATCAGGGAAGAGTTTTCGAAATGATTCATCGATAACAACCACTCGTGGCTGCGTTAATCCAGTGGCATCAAGTGTCTTTTGATGCCAAATAACGAGGCACCCTTTTCTTTTAAGATACGAAACAAGTAGTTCATTCTCCGGACTAACCGAGCCAAGAAAACTAACTGAGGTATCATTTGGCAATACGACAACGTGACGTTGGTTATCTTCGAACACTTTATGATGAGTAGATTCCTGCAGGACTTCTGGGAACACTACCGTAAAAACAGTGCCGAGGCCAAGTTTAGATGTAAACTCAATAGTTCCACCATTCATCTCAACAAGTTTTTTAGACAGTGGCATACCGAGCCCTGCTCCCGTTTGATCTGCTGCATATCCATGAGTGATTCGATCAAATGGGCTAAAGACCTTTGAATAGTCATCGTGAGCTATGCCGCAACCATTATCTTTCACCGCAATCTGAATATGACCATCAACTCTATCAGCGATTACTTCAATCGTTCCACCTTCAGGTGTGTATTTCACTGCATTGGTTAAAATATTGATAAAAATCTGCCGAAAATGACGTCTGTCACAGTGAAGCTCTGCATCAAGTTCGGTATGAACAAGCAGTGATTGTTTCTTGGAATTCGCTTGTACCTGTACAACCTGTACAAGCTCTTTGAGCATCTCTGAGACAGCGAGCGGCATACGCTGTGGCACAATTTTTCCTGCTTCAACTCGTGCATAATCAAGCACATCATTGAGAAGGTCAAGCAAATGCTCTCCGTTGGTAAGTACCATTTTCAGTAACTCTTGCTGCTCTTCAGTAATGGCTCCGACCATCCCATCTTTGACAACTTCAACACCGTTAAGCATCACACCGAGTGGTCCTCGAAGCTCATGACTAAGCCCTGCAAGGAATCCAGTTTTTGCTTTTAGAGAATCATCTTGCAATCTGCGTATGCGTTGAATCTCAGCTATGAAGTTAGAATTCACAATAGTTAAATTTGCATACTGAGCATACATCTTTAGTGAACGCTCCTGATTCGGAGTGGGAGCTTTTCGAAAACTTGCACGAATCACACCAACTGCTTCACCTGCGAAGTGAAGCCTCTCGACAAGGGTAACCATACCGCTCTGTGATACCTGACCTGAATCTCCGCCAAGCATCTCGTCAATCGGATCGCTAAAGGGAGTTCCCGCTACAAGCGACTGGCGATACATCTTTGAATCTTTGTCATAGAGACAGATCTCGACACCAACTGCCTGCAGAGAAAGCCGAGCCTCAGATGCTAATTCACGAAGAATCTCGAGTCGTTGTTTACTGGAGGTGACAGGTTGATTGAGGAGCCGCAACATCCGCTTCGAGGGACCTTCATGAGTGGGTGTACCGTGCACCAAAAGCGAGAGCCGCTCACGAATCACGACAGGCAAAGAGCGTGCCTTTTGTAAGATTAATTTCCACACCACACAGACGCTATCGGCATCCATGGACTATGGCTAAACCGTTAAAAAATTACGGTTTACCGTATAGTAGCCATGGGGTTTGGTCATGAGTATTCGCCCAAGCGAAAGAGCGCCGCGGGCAAAAATAGACCTATCCCATGCGCGATGGGTCAGTTCAAGGCGCTCCCCTTTCCCTATAAAAAAGACAGTATGTTCACCGACGACCGTTCCTCCACGAATAGCGGTAACGCCAAGAGAGTCCTGTGAGCGTGGAGCATGAAGAGGGCTTCGGTCATGCACAATGCGAAGCGAACTATCCTGAGAACGAATCGCATCGGCAAGCAACATTGCAGTTCCTGAAGGAGCATCTTTTTTTAAGTTATGGTGAATTTCACTAATCTCGATGTCGAAATCCTCACCAAGCATCAAACGTGCACTCTTGCAGAGCTCTACGAGAGCAAGTACTCCAACTGAAGTGTTGGGAGCTCTGAGTAATGGAAATGCTCCATGGGCGCAGTCACTGAGAGTCTTTAGCTCTTCTGGAGTAAACCCAGTAGTTGCAACAAGCAGCGGCACTCCGCGTGCGTGGCAGTATGTTGCAACATGCAGCGTAGCACTCGGCACTGAAAAATCGATAACTAGGCTTAGCGGTTGCTCTGCTTGTTGCAGCTCATCAAGAAGCACTTGGGGCACGACTTTTCCAGAGGGACATACAATAGGAGACTCTTTTTTCGTACGAACTATCGCTATGGGATCAAACTCGCCAGCAAGCTCATCAAAGAGCGCTAAAAGATGCCCACCTGTCCTTCCTGTTAACCCTTGAATACCTATCGTTTTCATTTTATGCCAACGCTTTCTGAACTTTTTCGACCGTTGCAGCTTCAGCTGGCACAAGAGGCAAGCGTACTGCATCAGAAGCAATAACGCCCTGGAGCTTAAGCGCAACTTTTACAGGAATTGGATTGGTCTCTGTAAAAAGAGCACGAATCAGTGGCAAGAGCGAAGCCTGAATTCTCTTGCCAGTTGCAAAATCACCGCGAAGGTTCGCTTCACAGAGCTCTGCAAACTGCTTAGGAGCTGCATTCTGAGATGCACTAATCACACCATGCCCTCCAGAAGCCATCATAGCATGCACAAGAGAATCCTCACCCGAAAGAACAGCAATACTGTCTTCAACAAGAGCAAGCAGATCCAAAACCTGATCCATGGAACCAGAAGACTCTTTTACGCCGATAATAAGCCCTTCTTTTGCAAGTGCATGAATCGTTTGTGGTGTTACATTTAAGGCAGCACGTCCTGGAATATTATAGGCAATCAATGGAAGGCCTGAGCTTCGCTTGATAGCTCGAAAGTGCTCGATAACTCCTCGCTGTGGAGGTTTATTATAGGGAGGTGTCACCACTAAGGTGGCATGAACGCCAAGCTCTCTATGCATCGCAGCCAACTCAACTGCAACAGCAGTACTGCTTGTGCCGATTCCAGCAATCACTGGTTTTTCATCATTTGAAAACTGCACAACAAACTCTATCGCACGACGATACTCGTCTGGTGATAGAGTTGCTGATTCACCTGTGGAGCCACAAACGACATAACCTGTTACGCCAGCTTTCTTTTGTACCTCTAAAAGATTAGCAAAAGAATCAAAATCAATTCGTGTCGTATCAGCCGTAAATGGTGTAACAAGCGCGGGAAATGAACCAAAAAGATCGGTGCGAGTTATTGCCATATATAGTCTCCAGTAAAAATTTCAACAGCAGGGCCTGTCATGTAAATCTCTTGCGAGGTGACCTCAATTGAGAGTTCACCGCCAGGGAGCTTGATCGTACTTTTTGGAAGCAGATTTTGAAACTGGCATAATGCTGCAGCAGTTGCGCAGGCCCCTGTTCCACACGCAAGAGTACGACCTGCGCCCCGCTCCCATACCATAACTTCCACGTAATCAGGACGATGCATCTTAACAAATTCAATGTTAGAACGTTGTGGAAAGCGTTGATGATGCTCAAGTCGTGAACCGAACGTACAAAGCTCTTGCTCAGTAGGCAGCGTTTGAACTGGGATAATAAAGTGAGGATTTGGAATTTCTACTGGATAGCCCTGAAAGGACACACCTGCAAGATCTATCGTTTCTAGTGCACCAACACTCGCAGAGCCCATCGCAACAGTAATGAGCATGCCCCCTGCGTCAGTTGAAGATGAAAGCGATACAAGACGTCCCTCAACACGACAGGTAAGAGAAGGCGCTTTCTTGAGGTAGCGGTTGATATAGCCATAAACGCACCGAATACCATTGCCACACATCCCCATTGGGGTGCCATCTGGATTAAACATCCATACATCAAAGATACCGTCATCCGATGGCTTATCTGCAATAACCATAAGGCCATCTGCACCGACACCAAAATGAGTTTCACAGATTGCTCTGATGAATTCAGGAGTTAATGAAGTGACGAAAGAACGTTTCGCATGAAAGAGGACGAAATGATTTCCAAGACCGTGCCACTTTGCAAAGCGGATCGTTTCGGTCACGAGCGATTCTCTCTTCCTTGTGAAACAACAGCAACTGTACGGGTATTGGTATCATTGGTTACCTGAACAATTTTTTCGAAGTCACCATCACCACCTTCATTATTGACTGCAAAGACACGGTAGAATGAAATGCCCTGTGGAATCTTTTTAATTGTATAACTATAAGTCTTTAAAGAATCATCCAGCTTAACCTTACGAACAACATCTCCTCGCTCAAGGGCGTCTTGCTGTTGCTTGCGAAGGGCGTCGTAGTAGGTATCTGGAATAAAAGCGACCTGTTCATACCGACGCTCAATCCGAGCATCAGAAAGGGTTGATCCAGCACCACCCTGTGATGATTCGATTTGATACCCCTCAAGCTCTTTTAGTTTCTTACCTCGCTTATCTGAGCTAGGACCAACCCATGTAAGCGTGACAGAGTTATCAGTGTTATAGACCGCTGTAAGAGTCTCAACGGATTGAGGCACTAATACTTCAGGGGACACTGGAGGAAGATATCGACCGCAGCCGGCTAGTGCTGAAAAAGATATAACAAGTGAGGTTGCAATGACGTACCGAAGAAACGACACCATAGAGCCTCGCTTACTTATCAACAAAAGTTTTTAAACGCTTACTACGACTTGGATGACGAAGCTTTCGAAGAGCTTTTGCTTCGATCTGACGAATACGTTCGCGGGTTACATCAAAGTTTTGACCAACCTCCTCAAGGGTGTGATCGCTCTTTTCACCGATACCAAAACGCATACGAAGAACTTTCTCTTCTCGTGGGGTCAGAGTCGCAAGCACTTTACGGGTCTGCTCTTGCAAGTTCATATTCACAACAGCATTAGAAGGCGACACAACGCGCTTATCCTCAATGAAATCACCAAGGTGAGAATCGTCTTCTTCACCAATTGGAGTTTCAAGAGAGATAGGCTCTTTTGCAATCTTTTGAACTTTTCGCACTTTATCAAGTGGAATTTCCATCTTTGCTGCGATCTCTTCAGGAGTTGGCTCACGACCAAGCTCTTGGACAAGCTGACGTGAAGTCCTTACAAGCTTATTGATCGTTTCGATCATGTGCACTGGAATTCGGATAATACGTGCTTGATCGGCAATAGCACGGGTAATTGCTTGACGGATCCACCAGGTTGCATAGGTCGAGAACTTATAACCACGCTGATATTCAAATTTATCAACGGCTTTCATCAGACCAATATTTCCCTCTTGGATCAGATCGAGGAACTGCAGGCCGCGGTTGGTATATTTTTTTGCAATAGACACAACAAGACGTAGGTTTGCTTCAACAAGCTCTCGCTTTGCTTCATATGCACGCACTTCACCATCTTTGAGGCGAAATACTGTCTGCTCGAATTCGTCTGCAGGCATCAAGGTGCGAGCTTCAAATTGCTGCATATGCTCGTAGACAAGAGCAATTTTAGCGCCGAGCTCACGACCTTCCGTTGCTTTGAGTTTGAGCTTTTTACAAACTTTTTTAAATGCAATTTGGTTGTTGGATTGAAGATCAAGCACAGAGTCGAGAAGCTCCGCACTTGAAAACCCTGTTGACTTGGATATCTCTTTAAGAGCGCGTGAATGAACCCGGAAGTCTTGATACACAGACTTAATATGATCAACCATTTTATTGAACTGCTTCTGGTTCAGATCGAGCTCTTCAATTTTATGTGCGACCTTTTCAAGGAACTTACGATACTTCTTTTCATGCTCTGAGAGAGTACGCTTGTGGTGAATTCGAGCATCGTTATACTTTGCAAAAAGGTCTACAAGATCTTTTGAAAGCTTCTTATAGGCAGGAGCTTTTTTAAGGAATTCTTTCTTCTTAGCCTCTTCTTCCTCACTGGTAGCAGCACGCTGTGCTTCTGCTTCCTCTTCGGTTGGCTCTTCTTCTTCCTTCTCCTCACCCTCTGCTTCAGGATCTACTTCTTCCTCAGCGAAAAGATCTCGGAAACGAATCTCATCATTCTTGACCTTCTCCATAAGCTCGATAACGAATTGGAGCGTCAATGGTTGTTGCAAGGTTGAAGTTTTTACTGCTTCAAGACCAGCTTCGATCTTTTTAGCAATTTCCACTTCACCTTCACGAGTGAGGAGGCTTACGTTACCCATTTCTCGTAGGTACATACGTACTGGGTCAGAACTTTTGCCAAGGGAAGCTGCATCGATCTCTTCAGCAACTGGCGCTGGAGAATCACTGACGTCAGATGGATCATCAAATTTATCAGCAGGACCATCGACAAGCTCAATATCTTGCTCGCCGAACATAGCCATTACATCTTCAATCTGATCTTCGGAAAGATTCTCTCCTTCAAGAGCTTCGTTGAGGTCATCAAGTGTGAGATAGCCTTTATCCTTACCAAGCTCGATAAGGCGATTGACATCTTCACCTTCATCCTCTCCTCCAGAAGCTTCAATGACATCTTCTGGCAATTCATCAAGGTCAACTTGAGGACGCTTGACGTGAATACGGGTAATTTTTTTGTTTGGATCGACGATGAAACGCTTAATCTCTTTCTTTGGCTGTGCAGCAGTTGCCGTAGCATCACCTTGATCTTGGAGCGCCTCCTGGGCTTTCTTTTCTTTGTAACGCTTTAGTCCTTCACGAATCTGATCTTTCGTGAGCACTGATCGACCTGGAACTTTTTGACTCTCTGAGTTTTGTGATTTTACAACTTCAAGCTTAGAAGCAGATTTTTTATCCGCTGTCTGTTGAATATCTTTTGATTTTAGATTCGAACCAGATTTAGCATGCGCCTTGAGAAACTCCTTGGCAGTTTGAGGGGCGTGCTTCGCATCATGACGCGATGTATCTTGTTTAGACTTTACAGATTTGAGATTTGGTTTGGCCTGAGCCTTTTGGCTAACGCCCTTAGCATGAGAGTCGCGGCTCAGCGAATCACGCTTTTTGTTCATAGCTTTCTTGAGCTGCTTAACCTTAGAAGATGCGCTCTTGAGCTTGGTAGATTTTGTTGATTTTTTCTTCAGACTTTTATCAGCCACGGGTACTATCTTTCCTAGTTTATCTAATTTTATGAGTGAAATTGTTTTGTGAGTCTACTGTTACTGTTTCTATGCTTGTAATGGTTTATGCTTGCTTTTTCTGATCTAGATTTGATTGAATGAATTTGGTTACCTGGAAGATCCCTTACCAGAACCGTAAAAACTTAATATTATTACTTAATTAGTTGACTTACGCAACGTATCCTCAAGCTTTCGCAGCATAACAACCTGCTGGAGAACCTGAGCTTTTTCAAGGGGATCCGTGCATATGCGCGCTTTTTCTGACAAATCATCTATCTGGCGTCGCCGCGAAAGAGCCTGAATCCTTGATTTCACATCACGGAAGGTTTGTTCGAGCTTCTCGGGATGCTCCTGCGCAAGATGGTAAGCGTGCTTCCACAGCTCGAGCCAACTAGCCCCATAGCTTGTCAATAAAAGCCTCACATGCTCTTTCTTGTCACCATCTGAACCTGCAAGCTGCATCACTTCGGCAAGCTCCTGGATGAACTCCTGGACTGATGGCTGCAATGACTCAAAGACTTCAAAATCCTTCAAGATACGGGGGACGAAATCCTCTTTTTTACCCATGGCAAGCTTGAGCATTTCTCGCTCATGTGGAGAAAGCTCTGCAATGGGAGGAATGGCCATTGGGCTTGATTGCAAAGCAGCTCCTTCGCTGGATTCGTCTCGCTGCTCTGTCTGCAGAACAGGCCTACTCACACCTTTCGAACTACTCTTTAACAACGACTCATCGACTCCAAGTCGGAAAGCAGCACGTTTCACGAGATCCATACGAGCAGTCTTTTGAGCAACAGTTGCAATGACCTCTGCAACTTCTTGCGCAATAGTATTGAGCCCTTGCGAACCAAGCGACGCAACTGAAGATACTTTTTGTAATGAAAGTAAGTAGTCGATATATGCATCGACAAGGTGCATGCGGGGAAATCCATCAAGCACAGTAGAGGTCTGACTGCCAGCAGCTCGCGCAATACTATCTGGGTCCTCTTTTGGTGGCAGATAGACTGCCCATACATCTATAGGCGCACTGGCAAATGTCTTAAAGCTCTTTCCTGCCGCTGTACGACCAGCAACATCACCGTCAAAGAGCATGACGACCCGTTTTGCAACACGTGATAATTTTTTTACATGTTGTGGTGTGAGCGCTGTGCCACATGTTGCAACGACATTGTGCACACCGCCTTGATGTAAACCAATGACATCAAGGTATCCCTCAACGACAAACACCTCTCCTTTTTGTCGGATTGCATCAAGTGCTTGGGGAAGTCCATACAGAATCTCTGATTTTTGATAGATATCAGATTCAGGGCTATTTAAGTATTTTGGGGGCTTTTCACCTTCTTTAAACAATGCAGGAATAATTCGCCCACCAAACCCAGCAATTTTTTTCTGATCAACAAAGATCGGGAAGGTTAATCGACCTCGCAGTGCATCATAGAGATGCCCTCTATCATTTCGCTTAATAAGACCAGATCGAATCATGATCTCCTGCGGGACTTTTCGTGATTCAAAAAATTTTAGAAGCTCATTTCCAAATGGAGCATACCCAATACCAAACACGTCAAACGATTCCTTCACAAGCATTCGTTCTCGAGCATACGACACAACATCAGGAACACGTTTCTTAAGCTCAGTAATGAAAAATTGTTGCGCGAGGTTATTTAGATCATAGAGCTTTGGACGCAGATCACTTTGCTCTTTAGGCTTATACTTACCGCCGATACGCTTAATGGGAATATTGAATTTCTCTGCAAGGTATTCGACTGCTTCAGGAAAGGTTAACCCCTTGGTCTCCATGACAAACGATATAGTGTTTCCTGATTTTCCACAGCCAAAGCAGTGAAAATAATGTTCATCATCACGAACATGAAACGATGGAGATTTTTCACCGTGAAAAGGACAAAGACCCACAAAGCGCCCGCCGGTTCGCTTTAAAGGAACAAGCTCCTGCACCACATCAAGGAGGCTTGCTTGCCGTTTGACTGCCTCAATGGTTTCAGGGCTTATCATTTATTCAGCAGCCTGTTCGCTCTCTGTGTCATCTTGATAATCAACGGTGACTTCGAGGATTTCATACTCCCGCTCACCACCGGGAACTTTTGCTTTCACGACATCACCAACTTCTTTACCAATCAGGCTCCTTCCGAGCGGTGATTCGCACGATATCCAATTTTTATCGATATTCGATTCATCGGCACCAACAAGTGAAAAAACTCTCTCTTCATCAGAATCAAGGTCAAGCACTCGTGTGGTTGTTCCAAAAACAACACGTGAAGACGCAGGTATTTTCCGAGGGTCAATAATTTCAGCGAATGAAAGCTTTGCTTCGATATCACGAATCTTTGCTTCAACCATCCCCGACTTTTCTTTCGCTGCATCATAGTCACCGTTCTCAGACAGATCACCATGGCCACGAGCAATTTCAATAGCGCGAGCTATTTCTGGTCGTTGACTCTTGAGAGCGTGCAGCTCACGCCGCAGTGCGTTGTACCCCCGTGGGGTTATTGGACGTTTCATAAAAGTAATCCTGCAGTGCCTTTACCGAAAGAACTTCCCCCCTTTTTAGCATCTCAATGGCACTAACTCCAGCGGAAGCCTGAGAAAGGGTGGTAAAAGTGGGAATATTCATCTCATTTGCCATCAATCGGATAGATTTTGAGTCCATAAAGGGCCCAGAACCTTCTGGCGTATTGACGACAAGCTGAATAGCGCCCCCCTGAATCATATCAACAATGTGCGGAGACCCCTCACGAACTTTATTGACAATCTCAACTGGAAGTTGCGCATCCTGAAGCACTTTTCCGGTACCTCTTGTCGCACAGATTGCAAAACCAAGCCGGAGGAATGACTGTGCAACAGCGACAAGGTCTTTTTTATCAAAATCCATAACAGACAGGAACACCTTCCCACCAGTTGGTAGTTTTTGATTCGACGCAATAAGAGCTTTTGCAAAGCCACCAGCAAATGAATCATGCAGCCCCATTACTTCACCAGTCGATTTCATCTCTGGGCCAAGGATAGGATCGACTCCGTGGAATTTACTAAAAGGAAACACGCAAGCTTTAATTGCAAAGTAATCAGTCGGAGCGGTTTCAACAGCACCAACTTCCGCAAGTGTTTTTCCAAGCATCACTTTTGTTGCACGCTTCACCCATGGCACGCCCGTTGCTTTTGAAACAAAGGGCACTGTTCGGCTTGCACGTGGATTTGCTTCAATAATGAAGATCTCATTGTTTTGCGTCACTGCAAACTGAACGTTGAGTAACCCAACAACTCGAAGCTCTTGAGCAAGCAACCTAGCCTGACGCTTTAATTCGCATACGACTTCAGCTGAAAGTGTTGGAGGCGGCAAGCAGCAAGAGCTATCTCCTGAGTGAATACCAGCACGTTCAATGTGCTCCATCACACCACAGATAACAGCATCGGTGCCATCAGCAAGAGCGTCAACATCAACTTCAATAGCATCCTGAAGGAATGCATCAAGAAGCACTGGCCGTTCATGGCTTACTTGTATGCTCTCACTCATATACTGCTCAAGCTCTGCTATGCTGTGGAGGATTCTCATTGAACGACCACCAAGAACAAACGATGGACGAATCATCAGTGGGAAGCCAATTGCTTCAGCACGCTCAATTGCTTCTTCAAGCGAAGTTGCAGTGCCGCCACGTGGCTGCTTTAACCCAACTTTATCAATCAGTGCATTAAACAATTTTCTATCTTCTGCAGCATCAATTGAATCAACTGATGTACCAAGAATCTTTACTCCCGCTTCATGAAGGCGACGTGCAAGTTTGAGTGGCGTTTGACCTCCAAACTGCAAGATAACGCCTTTGGGCTTTTCACGATCAATAATCGACATGACATGCTCAAAGGTAAGAGGCTCAAAGTAGAGTCGATCACTGATATCATAGTCAGTTGAAACCGTTTCTGGGTTACAATTGATCATGATTGCTTCAAGCTGTTCCTCTTTAATCGCAAAGACGCCATGCACACAGCAGTAATCGAACTCGATGCCCTGACCAATACGGTTTGGTCCCGACCCAAGGATGATGACTTTCTCTCGTTTCGAAGGAGGCATCTCATCACCGTGGTCATAGCATGAATATAGATATGGTGTTTCAGCATGAAACTCTGCAGCGCAGGTATCAACAGCTTTAAAATTAGGAAGAACACCATGCTTGAGGCGAAGTGCGCGCACCTCATGCTCTGGAACTTTATACAGATCGGCAAGTCGTTTATCCGTAAATCCTTCACGCTTCAACGCACGAAGTTCTTCTGCTGCAAGATTCTGGAATTTATTCTTTTTGAGTAATTCTTCAGTGTCAATGACAGCACGGAACTCTTCGAGGAACCACGTATCAATACGCGTTGCATCGAATAGCTCTTCCACGGTTGCTCCTAAGCGAAGCGCTTCAGCAACATACCAGATACGATGTGCAGTCGGTTTTGCAGCAAGAGCAATGACTTCCGCTTTCGATTTACCGCTGACAAGCTTAGAGCGATCAAATCCAGCCGTATCCATTTCCATTGATGTGAGAGCCTTTTGGAATGCTTCGCTAAAGTTACGACCAAATGAAAGCACTTCACCAACCGACTTCATCTGAGTACCAAGCGATGGATCAGCCAGTGGGAATTTTTCGAAATTAAATCGAGGTATTTTCACAACGACATAGTCGATACTTGGCTCAAAGCACGCAGGGGTAAGCTTGGTAATATCATTCGGAATCTCATCCAATGTGTAGCCAATTGCAAGTTTTGCCGCGATTTTTGCAATAGGAAATCCAGTTGCTTTTGAAGCGAGTGCAGAGCTTCGAGATACTCGTGGATTCATCTCGATAACGACGATGCGTCCATTGTTTGGATTGATGGCAAATTGCACATTCGAACCACCAGTATCAACACCAATGCGACGTATTACTTTGATCGATGCATCACGAAGCAGTTGATACTCTTTATCAGTAAGGGTCTGAATTGGGGCGACTGTTATTGAGTCTCCTGTATGCACGCCCATTGGATCGATATTTTCGATACCACATATGATAACGACGTTATCTTTAAGGTCGCGCATTACTTCAAGCTCCATCTCTTTCCAGCCAATGAGCGACTCTTCTAAGAGCACTTCACCATTTGGGCTTAATACAAGAGCACGAGAGACAAGAGTTTTGAGTTCATCAATATTATTCGCGATACCACCTCCAGTACCACCAAGTGTTCTTGAAGGACGAAGAATAATTGGGAAGCCAATCTTTTTCGAAATTGATTCAACTTCTGATACAGCAGTGCACAACTCAGACTTTGCACTCTCAAGACCGATCTCATCCATAGCACGACGAAAGAGCTCTCTGTCTTCTGCAGTTTTAATAGCATCAACTTTCGCACCGATGAGCTCTACATTGTATTTTTTCAAGATACCCATCTCGTCAAGGGCAAGAGCAGTGTTGAGCGCAGTTTGACCACCCATCGTTGGAAGGATTGCATCAGGGCGTTCAATTTTTATGACTTCTTCAACGAATTCAGGAGTAATAGGCTCAATATAGGTTCGGTGGGCAAACTCAGGATCCGTCATAATAGTCGCAGGATTTGAGTTTATAAGAATGACACGGTACCCCTCTTCTTTGAGCGCTTTAATAGCTTGCGTACCCGAGTAATCGAATTCGCATGCTTGCCCAATCACAATAGGGCCCGAACCAATAAGAAGGATTGTTTTTATATCAGTACGTTTTGGCATGGTACATTAAGCTCCTACAACAAGATCTCTAAAACGGTTAAAATGATGCTGCGCATCGTGTGGTCCAGGTGAAGATTCGGGGTGATATTGAATTGAAAAAGCTTTTTTCTCTTCAAGATCAAGTCCCTCAATGGTGTTATCATTGAGGTTGATAAATCGCGGATACACCCAATCTGGTAAAGATTTTGGATCAACAGCGAACCCATGATTCTGTACAGTGATTTCAATTTTTCCAGTTTTCAGATCTTTGACTGGATGATTTCCACCACGGTGGCCGAATTTAAGTTTATAGGTTGAACCACCAACTGCTTGCGACAGTATTTGATGCCCAAGACATATACCAAATATTGGTACCACGCCGATAAACGCTCGTACCGTCTCAACAATACTTCCAAGCGTTGCGGGGTCGCCTGGACCATTTGAGAGGAACAACCCATCAGGTTTTAGTGCTTGAATCTCTGCAGCAGTTGAAAATGCTGGAAGCACCGTCACGCGCATTCCAGAGCCACGGAGCAAACGCAAGATATTCCACTTAATACCGCAATCAAGTGCGACAACATGGGGAAGCTTTGTTTCGGCAGCAACATCAGTTTTAAGCGCACCAACACCAAGGTGCCACGGAAGCTCATGCCATGTGTACGGAGCATGACAGCTTACCTGCGAGACATAATCTTTACCAAGCATCGAACCATTCTTGCGAGCAACATCTACAAGGGTATCAACAGCAATGTTTTCTCCTGCCGCCATTGCTCCCATTTGAGAACCATTTGTACGAAGGTGCGTTACGAGTTCACGGGTATCAATACCGAAGAGCCCCATTTTGTTGTGCATTCGTAAATGCTCATCTAGGGTTCGCTCAGAGCGAAAGTTTGAAGCGACCTTTGAAAGGTCACGAATAACAAGCCCTTCAATAAAAAGCTTAGAACCTTCTTCGTCCTCATTATTAGCACCAACATTTCCAATGTGTGGATAGGTGAAGGTCATAATCTGACCAGCATAACTTGGGTCAGATAAGATTTCCTGATACCCATACATGGATGTGTTAAATACAACTTCACCGACACAGGGAGCCTCTGTCGTTGCGTGAGCACCGAAGGCATAACCCCGAAAGAGAGTGCCGTCACTAAGTGCGAGTACTGCGGGTGTTTTCTTTTGTGTTGGCATAGAGCTTATCCGAATAGTTTTTTATCTTTAACGATTGTTTTTCCAGCAAGGAACAGCGCATCGACATGTCCTGTCATCGTGTGTCCAAGCCATGGTGAATTTTTAGAAATACTGCGGCAGGTAGTCGAATCAAAGACCCACTGGTAATTTGGATCAAGTACGCTTACATCAGCAACAGCGCCCTTTTTGAGCGTGCCCCGCTTGAGTCCAAAAATATCCGAGGGCTTTGAAGTCATTGATTCAATGAATCTCATACGTGAGAGCTTTTTTGCTTTCACTAATTCAACAAGCATAGGGAACGTTGTTTGCAAACCAAGGATACCGAAAGCAGCAAGAGAAAATTCGATTTTCTTTTTATCAAGTTCGTGCGGTGCATGGTCGCTCGCAATGACTTCAATAGTGCCATCAACAAGTCCCGCAAGTAACGCTTCACAATCTTCAATATTGCGAAGTGGTGGACTCATCTTGGCGTCAGTATAGTAGCCCTCTACAAGGCTTTCGGTTAACAGCAAGTGGTGTGCCGAAACTTCCCCGCTCACACGAATACCATCATGTTTTGCACGGCGAATAAGCTCAACACCACGTGCAGTTGTGACATGACAAAAATGAACTTTACCCCCGGTATACCGCGCAAGTTCAATGTCTCGAGCAATATGAATTTCTTCGGCAACTTTTGGCCAACCAGCCAAACCTAGCTTCGTTGACAGTGCGGACTCGTTCATAACACCACCATGCGAAAGAGACTTCTCTTCCTCATGACCAGTGATCACACAATCAAGCATCTGACACCACTCAAGCGCTTTTCGCATCATGCCAGCATCCCATACAGGCTCACCATCATCAGAGAATGCACACGCACCCGCATCACGAAGTTCTCCAAGTGGCGCCATCTCTTTTCCTTTCAGTCCCTTCGAGACAGCACCGATTGGATGCACATTAACAAGACCAGCGTTCTTACCCTGACGGACGATAAAGTCAGTGATCTCTGCGGTATCGTTGACAGGGTTTGTATTTGGCATACAACAGATCGTCGTAAAACCACCAAGCGCTGCAGCTTCAGAGCCAGTCTGTATTGTCTCTTTCCACTCAAAACCAGGCTCACGAAGATGTACATGCACATCAATCAGACCAGGCGTCACCCACATTCCTGTCGCATCAAATGTTTCTGCTTCGGCGACCGCAGTTCCTGGTTTCACGATATCAAGTACCACACCATCGTCAATGATAAGGTCCATCGGTGCTTCAAGTGATTGCGATGGGTCGATAATTATTCCGTTCCGTATGACTTTTCTCATTGTAGTTCCTTACAAAATTTATTCGTGTAGCTGCCCTCGTCCAACTTTAAAGAGCACTGCCATCCGAACAGCAACACCCATATTGACCTGACTTCCAATAAGCGAGCGCGGACCATCAGCAACATCACTAGAGATTTCAACGCCGCGATTCATCGGTCCTGGGTGAAGCACTACGGCATGAGGAGCAACTTTTTTTAGCAACTTTTCAGTCACACAGAATCTCCTCGTATAGTCATCAAGCGTTGGAACAAAGAAGTTCCCCTGTCTTTCAAGCTGCATACGAAGACACATCACAACATCTGCGCCTTCAATTCCCTCTGCAAGATTATGTGTAACTGAAACATTATCACCGTATACCTCTGCAACTCCGCGTGGGACAAGGGTTGGAGGCGCAACAACAGAAACCTTATTCCCTAAAAGTTTATGCGCCCAAAGATTACTTCGTGCAACACGTGAATGAAACACATCCCCAACGATCGCAATCTTAAGGCCTTCAAGAGAACGCCCTGCTTTTGCAAAGTGCTTTTGGATTGTTAAGCAATCAAGCAGTGCCTGAGTTGGATGCTCATGCATGCCATCACCACCATTAACGATGGAGACATTTTTCAAGTTATCAGCAAGAAACTTTGGAGCACCACTTTCTTTGTGGCGAATAACGACGATATCAGGATTCATCGCTTCAAGGTTCCATACTGTATCAAGTACAGTTTCACCTTTTGAAACAGATGAACCCGATGACGATACATTTATCGTGTCAGCAGAGAGCCGTTTGCCAGCAATCTCAAAGCTCACCCGAGTACGGGTTGAGTTCTCTAAAAAGAGGTTAATAATTGTTTTTCCACGTAGCGCAGGAACTTTCTTAATTTCTCGCTCGGATACTTCAATAAAATTATCAGCATCAGTCAAAAGACCAAGGAGATCATCTTTAGAAAGGTCTTCAATCCCAATTAAATGCTTCATACAGCTCCTCTATCCTTGCTCACGATATACACCCCATCTTCTGCATATCCCATCTCTTTGAGCTTTACTTTGACAGAATCTTCACGGGAACTTGGTACATTTTTACCAACATAATCCGCACGAATTGGCAGCTCTCGATGGCCTCTATCAATCAGACATGCAAGTTCAACCGTTCTTGGGCGACCAAAATCAGTAATCGCATCCAAAGCAGCGCGAATAGTACGTCCAGTAAAAAGAACATCGTCAACAAGAACGATTCGTGCATTCGCAATAGGGAATGATATCTCTGTGCCTTTTAGTATGGGGGCATTGTTTGTCGCTAGATCATCTCGATAGAGCGTAATATCAACAACTCCGAAGCTCACATCTGTGGCTTCTATCTCTTGAATGCGTTTATGAATTCGACGAGCTAAGTATTCTCCAGCAGTGCGCACACCAACGATAGCAAGTTTTGCAGAGGTCTTTTCACGCTCAAGAATTTCATAACAAATCCTTGATACTGCTTTTGATATAGAAGCTTCATCAAGAATCTGATGCCAGTACTTAGGAATTGCATGGACTGGTTGTTGTGAGCTCGATACAAGTGTTTGTTTCGTTTGATCAGTCATAGATCCTCACCGATATTAAAAGTTATCTTCGAGTCGAATTACTTCAAGTCGAGGTAATTGTGAGGTGCTGTGGAATGTGCAAAGGAAAGAGCGAGGACGGTCAAGATTGGCAGCAGTCATAGAGAGACTGTTGGTAGTATCTTAAGAGATATGACCGATTCGTATCCTTTGCGAACTCACAGATTCACAATTAAAGGAGCGTCCCATATTCTCTGCTATCCTGTAACGGTAGTCAAGGTGAATAGAATTCGGTGAGGGCTATCAAAAATGTGATACCCCCATGCTCCTGGATAACTTATTGGTACGGGGTAGCTATTTTTTTATTATTTAATATCAATTGGGAAACTGTAAGCTAAATATGTTCGATAATGGTACCTAATTCTATTTTAAGCGCATACGGAGAATATAAAAAGTTACCCCGTACCAAAGAAAAAGATAACTCACCGAAGCCCCCTACCAATCACTCTATACTTGCGGCGAATCAGTTACATCCAGAGTAAAAGAAAAGCTTTGCAGCAGAAAATCTCGACCGAAAACGGAAAGACGAATATCTTCGTGATACTGATACTGCACCCGCACAGACTCAGCAGTTCGCTCCATGGTCATCGCTTGAATATCACCAGGTGTTCCAATGTCTCGCATCTGAGAAAGTAGCCGAGAGCGCATCTCTTTATCGTCAATATCTTTCGATACTTTGCAGATACTATGCATCGCATTTTGAAGCTCATAGAAACGATATTGAATCGGGATAAAATGAAAAAGGTACCAGGCAAGTGCCCATGCAATCAGGCCAAAAACAA
>JBILLA010000104.1:0-8732 GCA_044376365.1 Bdellovibrionota bacterium
AACTGCTTTGTCTAGCTCTGGACCATGCTTTATACCTAGAAATTTGGCGCGTCGTGCAACTGCTTTATAAAGCTTATGAGGACGTTCACTCTCGCGTTGCTTCTTGGCCCAGTCCTCTGCCATAAACTTAGAGATAACAAGGGTCAAAAGAAACTTTCTTGCTTTCTCACTAATGACAGGGTTTAAGAGATGCGGAGCGATAAAAAGTACTCGACGCTTTACACCTGCAGGCCCTTTCACAAAGCCATCATACGCAAATGCATGCTGCTTATTGAGCGCCCATTGAGATTTATTTGGTAAAATTTCAATAGAAACGTCAGCTAGCTTTTCTTGCCAGTACGATAACTGCTTTGCATTGCGCGTATCGCCAAGCACATCATTCAACTGCACTGACAGCTTATCAAGTGAAAGTTTATCTTTTGTTCCCGAGCCATACCCTCTATCAAGAGCTCGATAGAGCCCATCAAGGATAGAAAAATAGTACCCCTTATTGTGTGGTCGCTTTAAATCAAGTGGAAGGTCCGTGAATGACTCAGGACTAATCTCAAAGAAGGTCAACAGTTCAGCAATCGCACTACGATAGGGCGCTAAGGTAAGCTGTGTAATGCCTTGTTGAATGAATCGAATTGGATTTTTCTTATGCTCATCTAAGCCAAGATCCTGACGACTACCAAAGCTCCATTGTCCAGGACTAACCTGGCTCGAATCACTCAATCGGATTCGTTGCGTTTGATTTCTGCGACTCACTGCTGGCAACTTCAAAACCTTATTCTGATAATGGCTACTTTAACGTTATGGCAAGCTTCAATCAAAAGTTGACTTATTCTCGACAATACATCCTAAATACCTAAGTAATTCATGGCTTAATGATGCCTAGTATGCTGAAACCATTAGATTTTTTCATTGTCTGTGCTGGCTCCCGAAACCGTCCCCTGATTGAACGGCTCAGCGCAAACCCGCGGCTGCGCATCATCCCTCACTTTGATGAGCGTGAGGCTAGCTTTTTCGCGCTTGGGCTGGCCAAAAAACTTCAGCGACCCGTCGCTGTCGTCTGTACATCTGGCACTGCAGTCAGTGAGTGCTTCTCTGCAGTGATCGAAGCGCACTACAGCGGCACACCTCTTGTTATCATAAGTGCTGATAGGCCAAAACGTTTCCGTGGAAGCGGTGCGCCTCAAACAATTGAACAAAGCGCTATCTTTGGCTCCTATGTACAGGATGCAATTGATATCGATGACGATAGTTTTGATATTGAATCACTCTCTGTCCCAGGCAATCGTCCATCTCATATAAACATCTGCATCGAAGAGTCCTCAGAAAAAAATACACTCTCTAAGGTTAGTACCTCACAAAAACATAGTGCAGCATCACTACCCAGCTTTCTATCTGATAAAAAACAACCAATTGTTATTCTCGGAGAACTTCCGCTTCAGGATCAAAAAACTGTTGAGTCATTCCTTCTACAGCTCGGTGCACCAGTCTATGCCGAAGCTTCTTCTGGCTTACGAGAATCAAAGCAACTTGAAAAGCTTTTACTAAAAGGTTCTGACCGTGTTGTAAAAAAATTACTAGAACTTGGCACTGTTGATGCACTCGTCAGGATTGGTTCTGTACCGACACTGCGTGTTTGGCGTGATCTTGAAACTCTTGGCACTCCTGTTTTTTCAATAGACGCAAAACCATTCAGCGGTATGCCTCATGGCCATATCCTCCAAACGAATATCTCTGAGTACCTAACCTCACTGACTATTGAGCATAGATATCAAATACATGAGACCGTGCAGCATATTGATAGCCGTGGCGCACGAGAGCTTGCCCGTCTGCTGTATGAGTACCCGCGATCTGAACCAGCTCTTGTGTACTCATTATCTCATTTAATTCATTCGAATGACTCCGTATTCCTTGGCAACAGCCTGCCTATTCGGGAATGGGATCTTGCTGCTTCACACAAAACTCCACACCCAATGATAACCGTGCAGCGCGGCACCAATGGTATCGATGGGCAACTATCTCACTTTTTTGGAAACCTCGATGGAAACCGCCATAACTGGGGTATTTTTGGAGATCTTACGACACTCTATGGACTCAATGCCTTTTGGATCCTGAAAGAATTTCCATCGGCACCAGTAGCGGTGATTGTTATCAATAATGCTGGAGGCGATATCTTTAGACGCCTTCCCCAATTGAAACAAAGCTTTAAAACAAATCCACGACTCGAAAGGCTGATTACCAATGAACATCACAAGCGATTTGAAGCAGTCGCAGCACTATGGGATCTTCGGTACGAACAGGTAGAATATTTTGATAAACCACTACGCACCCTTGGCAAATCGCTCATAGAAGTTATCCCTGATCCGAAACAAACAAATCTTTTCTGGGATACCTGGAATATGTTTTGGGATTCGCTTCGATGAAACATCGTGCGATCTGTTTTCCAGGATTCTTGGGCGCAGGCAGCGATTTCTCATTCCTTTCTATGCCATTTGACTGCGTTGAATACTTTGCTCCTTCATCAGAGCAAAACATGCAACAACAAAATCTGCTCGTTCCTTTTGATCAGTTTCCAGACAGGATTCAATCATCTCAGATCAAATCACACCATACAGTCGCAATTGGCTACTCACTTGGTGGAAGGTTACTGCTGCACTGCGCTTTAAGGCAGCCTCATCTCTTTCAAAAAATTGTTATCATCGCAGCTCATACAGGACTCACCAACGAGTCTGAGAAAATCTCTCGTCGTGAGCATGACACGCTGTGGTCAAAACGATTTCTTCACGAACCATGGGATGCCGTTGTTGATGCTTGGAATAAACAGCCAGTATTGCACTCAGCACATATACCAACTCGCTTAGAACAGTCTTACAGTCGCACAGCACTTGCTCATGCCCTTACCTCATGGTCACTTGGCGAGCAGGAAAATCTTATACCTCAGCTTGCCAATGCGTCCGTACCAATACTTTGGATCGTGGGGGAACATGATAAAAAATTTGTCGAATTAGGTAGGCAAGCAGCTGAAATTGCGAACCATATGCAACTAAAAGTCGTTCCAGATGCAGGGCACCGCGTCATGTGGGAAAAACCTCAAATTCTTGATACCCTTATACGCACTTATGTGGAAACAGATTAAAGCATTCGAAGATATCAAATACGAAAAAACAGATGACGGTATTGGTAAAATTACCATTAACCGTCCCGAAGTTCGCAACGCATTTCGTCCAAAAACTGTTTTTGAACTCCAAGAAGCATTTCACCTCGCACGCGAAGATAGTGACATCGGCGTCGTTATCTTGTGCGGCGAAGGCAAAGAAGCATTCTGCTCTGGTGGCGATCAAAAAGTTCGAGGCAATGCTGGCTACATCGGTAGCGATGGGGTGCCACGCTTAAATATTTTAGATGTCCAAAAACAGATTCGCCAAATTCCAAAACCAGTGGTTGCCATGGTTGCTGGATACGCTATCGGCGGAGGACACGTACTGCATGTGGTATGCGATCTTACAATTGCTGCTGACAATGCGAAGTTCGGTCAGACAGGTCCTAAAGTTGGCTCCTTTGATGGCGGATTGGGATCAAGCTATCTGGCTCGCATTATTGGCCAGAAAAAAGCCAGAGAGATCTGGTACCTTTGTCGCCAATATGATGCCAAGCAAGCCCTTGAGATGGGTCTTGTGAATCACGTTGTGCCCTATGAGCAGCTTGAAGAAGAAACGCTCAAATGGTGCCGTGAAATGCTCGAACATTCCCCGCTTGCTTTGCGCTGCTTAAAAGCGTCACTCAATGCTGACTGCGATGGGCAAATGGGTCTCTTGGACCTCGCTGGCAATGCAACACTTCTCTACTATATGTCTGAAGAGGCAAAGGAAGGAAAGCAAGCTTTTGTTGAGAAACGCAAGCCAAACTTTAAAAAGTTCCCTCGACTCCCATAATCAAGCACTTGCTAGTGCCCATACTTGATCGCTAGCATGCACTTCGATGATGAGCACTCTGTCTGCCTATATCCAAGCCGCACGGCCAAAAACGCTCACTGCATCCGTAGCACCAGTGGTACTCGGTACAGCGCTTGCTGTGTATACGCGATCTCATGTTCCGCTCGAGCAGACCACGGCGAGCAGTGCTGCGCTAGGATGGGTTCCAATATTTTTCTGCACTCTTGGAGCAGCTGTGCTGCTCCAAATTGCTGCGAACTACTTCAACGATGTCATTGATTTTGAAAAAGGTGCAGATACCGCTGAACGCTTCGGCCCACAACGCGTCACGCAAGCAGGGCTCCTGAACGCATCTGCAGTGAAGCGAGTAGGACTTGCGTGCGTCATACTCGCCATACTCCTTGGAATTCCTCTGGTCACACAGGGTGGCTTACCGATTCTTGCTATCGGCTTATCAGCAGCTTTTTTTAGCTGGGCATATACAGGCGGCCCCTATCCTCTTGCCTACAACGGCTTAGGCGAACTTTTTGTGCTTCTGTACTACGGTATTATAGCCGTATGCGGCACGTACTACTTACAAGTACAACAATGGAATGCTGCGCTGACAATACCACTTGGCATAGCATGCGGATCCTTTGGCATGGCTCTGATTGCGCTGAATAATTTCCGAGATCTGCATCAAGATAAAAAAGCTGGTAAAAAAACTTTGGCAGTACGGTTTGGCGAGCGCTTTGCCAAAATCTGCATGGCTCTCTTTTTAATGATGCCATACTTTTTTCTTTTTACTTCACTCAACTCTGAAAGCTCATTGTCGACATCCTCTTTGCTCTCAGTTGGCGCAGTCATGACACCATCACTTATAATTGGTCTCTTTATTGCAAAACAACTCAGCGCACTGCAACCCTCCCGCTCAGCCAATAAGCTGCTTGGATTCATTGCTCTGAATCAGATGGTATTTACGATCTCCACAACTGTCGTACTTCTTTTTATTATCGCTTAGGACGCTGCGCAGCGCTCGTATCTTTGCTTCTGCTCTGCTCCATTTGACGACGCTTCCATGCAGCACCTCTGCGCCCCTGATTAAAACCATTGCCCCGCTTCGGCGCTTTTGTTCGTGGCACTTCGGGCACTATAACATCTGGAATATTCGAGAGCTCGTTTCGCGATAAGCATAAAGCGCCGCTAATCATCGCCTTGAGCTCATCACGCTCAAGCTGAAAAGGAACTCCAAATACAACATCTTGCGGCTTAGGAGTGATAGGATTTGCTGGCCTAATTTCATAGAGCAGCTCACTATCACTGGTATCTTTACCGGCAATACGCACGTGAAGCTTTTTATTTTTAGAATTATCAACTGGAAGAAAAATAAACTCACGCAAGCCACACGCTATCGCATAGTTCGTATTGTCTCGCTCAGAACCAACGATTCGGTAGTCAGGCTGTTTGGAAACACGCGCAATAAGCTCATCAAAGACCCAGCCCGCCTCAGCACCTGTGGCTTTTTTGTATTTACCAAGCATTTCGACCGTATCGAAAAAGAGGGCCACCTTTCGCTTCTTAAGACCCATCAGCTTTCCATGATCTTCAATAGCATGGCGAAGCTCTATTCCTCGAAGCTCAGGATGCTGCGTTATAACTTTTGAAAGCACTGCAAGAAATACGTTGAGCTGCCCTACAAGCTCACTCTTTTGCTCATTACCAAAGTAAGGCTTCCAAGCCTGCTTCTCTGCTGGCACATTACGTTCGAACTCTAAGACACCTCCTACTTCCAGGAGCGCTCCTATGCAGATACCGAGTACTTCATCTTTCGAACGGCGAATAATTTCAGCCGTTTCAATTTCGCATGGATACTTCAGAAGCTGGCGCCCTGTCTCAGTAATACCACCTTCGGGAGTAATGGCTTTAAATCGCAAGAGTCGCTTCATCGTCTCTTGGATTCGATCCCTTGAAACAGGCTCTGGTAAATAAGGATTAAGGTGACGTAAGTCTTCACCTGCAGCTTTCAATCGCAGGTAATCCATTTCAAGACGTGTCGTGTGTATCTGCGCAACTTCTTTTTGTTCCCGCCGCGGACCTGTATACATTTTAATACGGTCAAATACATCAGTAGCTAAATCTTTTGACAGAGCAAAAGGTTTCGGAGAACAAAGAATAAAAAGCCCTGGCTTTGTTCGCCCCGCACGCCCCGCTTGCTGGATAAGATCAAAGAGTGAGCAGTCAACATCACACAATCGCTGAATACCATCAAGAAGCTTTACACGACGCTTAATACCGCAAGCAATAACGGTATCAACGTCAGGAGTGATACTTGTCTGACCAATATCAGTAGAGAGTATAATTTTTGGTCGTTCATATTTATGAAAGACCTTTTGTTGCTGAGGCCACTCAACTTCACGATGCAGCGGTAGAATCTCAGCATCAAGCTTCATCATACGAAGCTTGGACTGCATCTCTTCAATTTCGTACTTACCAGGCAGAAAAATCATCGTATCTTTTCCAACTGCAACCTGCTCAGCGACCATATCTTCGATAGAAGCTGTGGGCTCCCATCGCTTTTCTACTGGATAGGAACGTCCAGGAATTTCAAAGAGCGCCGCGGTTGGAAAGATCTTTAAGAGCTTATCTTTCGCAACAGTTGCGGACATAAGCAGCAGCTTTGGCACGTCCACTTTTTCAGCTTTCCACTTGCGCATCAGGCCGATGAGGAGAGAAAGATTTTTATTTTCTTCGTGCACTTCATCAAGAACGAGTACATCCGCAATACGAGGACCTCTTTTTGTATTGCCTAATATTTTTGAAAGCACCCATCCATCAGTTGCATAGAGAAGCTTTGTCTTTGAAGAAGCATTATTATGGATCGCAGTCTTTACACCGACATTCTCTCCTAGCTCTGATTCATCTTGCTGCGCAACAAACCCAGCGAGCGCCTGAGCAGCAACACGCCGAGGCTCAGTGACAAAGGTTTTAAGTTTTGCCAATGCATACAACGACCACGGTACGACGGTACTTTTACCTGCACCGGTCTCTGCACTAACGATTGTCACATCATTCATGAGAACCGCTTTTATGATGTCTTTGATAAACGCAACAACAGGTAATTCTGAATCAAAGGGAATACCATTTGGCTTTTTTGGCGCGCAAAGGTCAGCTAGCGAAGAAGGTTCTTGGGGGACACTCGCTTGATTTACTACATCTGTCATATGATTTTTACTTCAGCTTCTACGCTTCACAGGAAAGGTATCACCGAGTAGAATGCTAAGCTAATTATGAGCAAAACCCTAGCAATTTGTCGGTTTTTTTTAGAGCCAAAAGCAGGTCTCAATGCTCACACACGGCAACCAGCTCTTCGCGAGGGAGCTATCCTTGCACATCACGGTGGTTTCGCTTCTCTTCTACCGTGGCCCGAATTTGGCGACGAGCCGCTTAACCAGCAACTCAATCGTCTTTTGCAGGGCGCTCCCCTCACCCCCCTCCTTCAAGCAACCCTCTATTTCGCCCAAATTGATGCTCATGCGCGCAGCCAGAGGCGTTGGCTCTTTGAGGGTCGCCACATTCCTCCAAGTCATTACCTCTTAACTGATCCTGCTCTATGGCATACAGAGCAGCACACTACTCCAGTAGCGCACATAAAGCTTAAACTCACGGGCGATCCACTCACCGACCAACAACGAGTGCTCCAGTGCATTCCTCTTTGCTCACAACTGCGACTTGATGCCAATGCAGCTTATACGTTTGATACCTTTCTTACGTTTTGGTCTAGCCTCACAGATAAAACAAAAAAACAGATTGAATTTATAGAAGATCCTGTTGCCTACAATGCACAACACTGGCAACAGCTTTCCTCATTACACCACGTACCACTTGCCTATGATTTTTATGCATCGACCGATATTCAGGACCACTATCAAGTGCGGATTATCAAACCGATGATACAGCCCTACCAAAGTATTGCGGCTGCTGAAGTTGCGCGGGGCCGCAAGATCGTCGTCACCAGCGCACTCGATCATCCTCTTGGAGTTTCTGCTGCTGCTTGGGTCAGCGCTGAGCTTTATGAGCGCTATCCAAATTTTGTACTCGCAGGCGGCTATGCAAGTTTTTCCGCCTATAAGCCTGATCCCTTCTCACAAGCAATCACCGGAGATAATGAACTCTTTCGCCCCGCAGAGGGAACAGGCTTTGGCTTTGATGAGATTCTTGCACAATGTCGCTGGGAGACTCTTTCTAGTATATAAGCCATGAGTACCATGATTGACTTTGAATCATCTGAAAACTGCGCCCTCTTTAATCCTCGTCTCAGCTCGGCAGAGCTTACGTTCTGCAACAATATTGTGCGCGGCATTCAAGCAGGCTCATCACTCATACTGCTTGCAACTTCTGGTTCAACTGCACAACCAAAAATTGTTGCCCTCAAAAAAGAAAATTTTCTTTTTGCTGCCGACGCTGTCAACGAATATCTTGGGGCAACTGCTGCCGATAGTTGGCTTAACCCTCTCCCACTCTTTCATGTTGGTGGATTATCAATACTTGCTCGCAGTTTCCTCAGTGGTGCAGCATTGTTCTCACATACAACATGGGATCCCGCTGTCTTTCATGAACAACTTGTCATGCATTCGATAGCATTTACTTCACTTGTTCCCACACAACTTTTTGATCTTATCGAAGCACGCCGACGCGCTCCATCGACACTCAAAGGAGTATTGATTGGCGGCGGATCTTTACAGAGTCACCTTGCGGAACGCGCGCTCAATCTTGGCTGGCCACTTATCAATTCGTTTGGTATGACTGAAACTGCTGCTGCTCTTGCAATGC
>JBILLA010000105.1:0-8685 GCA_044376365.1 Bdellovibrionota bacterium
AATCGCTGTGTGTTGACCAGAAATCAAGATCTGGCCCCCCTGTAACAGCCATTGCAGCCGTTACTAACGATCAAAGAACTCTGCAGGCCCAAGGACAGGATTCTCTTTAAAGATCATCCCTTTCTCGATCTCTGTTGGGTGCAAGAACTTTCTTTCAATTTCAAGCTCGTCTTTGCGCTTCTCAGCTTTTGCTTCATTAATAACATCATCGACAGTCATAGAATGAATCGGTTCTTCTCTTCCGCCAGTTTTCTCAGAGTCCTTCTGCCATTTCTTCTCCATTGATGAGAAGTTTTTGAGTAACTCTGGTGCTTTTGATACATCCATCTGTGATTTCTTCATGAAGCGAATTTTTAATGTAATACGTCTGTTCGAAGCATCCTCTGGTGCTTCTTTATTACGAAGCTCTGAATCTGCTTTGCCGATGACGCTTTCAATTCTTCCTGCAGAGAGTCCTTGAGCTTCAAGGAATTTTCGAGCTGCATTTGCTCTGTCTGCTGAAAGTTCCCAGTTTGTATATGCTCCGGTTCTGCTGCGATATGGTTTCGCATCGGTGTGTCCGATGATATCTATTTTATTTGGAACTGGATTGAGAATACCTGCAAGCTTGCTAAATGCTTTTGCTGCTTCTGGTAGAATAACGGCGCTGCCTGATGAGAACATAGAGCTATTAGCCGTATCCATGATCTCAATATTGAGTCCATCAGCATCTATTTTAACATCGACTGCTCCAAGGAGCTCTTTTAATTCAGGTGACGAGACAATTTGTTGCTTTATTTCCTCTGCAAGCTCTTTCATCTTTTGCTCTTCGGCTTTTCGTTCTTTTTCGCCTTCAGCAAGTTTCTCTAAGAATTTTTCAGCTTCTACATCGCCACGTTTTTTGAGCTCTTCGAGCAGTTTTTTGAGCTCTGCGATTTTCATATCAATTTTTTCTGCGAGTTCTTCTCCTGCAATCATTTCGACACGCTTGGGGGGCTCTTGTACCACACCATTGATCTCCATCGTTCCACGATACTGCGCTGGTGGTACGCCATCGCTCAAAATACCATTGGCTCCGATCATGAGCGGTGTTCCAGAACCTTCGTTAAAAATACCTGGTCGTCGAAAATAACTTGAAACCGATTTACGCACGGTACTTTGTGCAGCACTGAGGAGCCACATAACCATGAAGAATGCCATCATCGCTGTTACAAAGTCTGCGTAAGCAATTTTCCATGCACCACCGTGATGGCCACCATGACCACCTTTCTTTTTTATGACGATGATCGGTTTATCGTCAGCCATTATGCTTACCTAGCTTTTGCAGCCTTAATGAGTTCTTCGAGTTCTTCTGATGAAGGACGAAGGTTTCCAGGAATATTTTTTCGAGCAAATTCAAGAGCAACTTGCGGAGGGGATCCTCCTGCAAAGGATACCAGTCCTGCTTGAATTGCTTTATAGACACCAGTTTGCTCGCGAACGACGTGTTCCATGTTTGTAGCAAGTGGTCCTACAAAGCCGTATGATAAAAGAATACCTAACATCGTTCCTACAAGCGCAGCTCCTACGTGGTGTCCGATCTCACTTGGCGGTCCATCCAAGTGACCCATCGTAATAATAATACCAAGTACGCACGCAACGATCCCAAGAGCAGGGAAGGCATCTGCAATTTTTGTAACGGTGCTTGGAACAAGGAGTGCTTCTTCATGGTGTACTTCGATCTCTGTATCAAGCAGTCGCTCAAGATCGAATGCATTCACAACACCATCGACGAAAAGTCGGAGTGCTCCGCATAGCGTTTCCATCACGTGATGGTCATGTGAGATAAGGGGAAACTTATTAAATCGCGCGCTATCATGAGGATTAGATAGATCACCTTCAATACCAAGTACACCTTCGCGTCGCATGACGTCAAAGATACTTGCCATAAGACCTAAAAGTTCAAGGTATTTATTTTTGTTTACACCGCTGCCTTTGAGTGAGAGTACAATCGTTGGGACGATCATTTTGATAACTGGGCCAGGTGTAGAGATGAAGAGTGTCATCAGACCACCACCACCGATTACGAGAAGCTCGAATGGCTGAATAAGGACGATAGGGTTACCGCCTGGACCAACAAGTCCTACAATTACGCAAACAAGTACGCCAATATATCCACCAATAACTCCCATGGGATCTCCTCACAGGAGGATTCGTATCGCTTGGTAATTTTCTTGATGAGAAAGTAGGTAACCCTGTTTGACTGTGGCGCTACATCTGCTGATCCATCAGCAGCTTTTCTTCAAATGTCGGTTCTTTTGTTGGAGTTGGGAGTGGAGTTGGCGTTGGAGGCAGTGGTGTCTCTGTGGCAGTTGGTGTGATTGTAGGGGTTGCAGTAGCTGTCGGAGTATAGAGTGCTGGATTAATCACGCCAGAGGGGACACCAGCAGGCACAGGAGCAGCGTATTGTGGGGGAAATTCGCCAGGCTTTGAGGCGCCTACATTGGGGATGTTGCCCTGTGGCAGTTGACCGGGAGCTGGATAGTTATTGAGTGGTAATGGGGGAAGTCCACCCTTTGTTCGACCACCTTGCTGCTTTTTGTTGCCTTTTGGGGGGCGGGGGGTCTTTGTTGGCTTGGGAGTAGGCGTTGGACGCACACGACGAGGTTTTCCGGTCGGGACGGGAGTGGGCGCAACGACCTGGTCACGATATTTCATCGGCACCTGGTAGAGTGAGTCGACAAAGTGAAGCTGACCAGATTCATCCATGTAGCGAATAGACTGAGCATGTGCATGATTCAACGATAGGAACAGCAGCATGCCGGTAAGGAGCGTCAGTACTTGAGTGGAACGTAAAAAGCGAAAATATTGTTTCATGGAGTTCTTAGTATGACGTTAAAAACTGAGCCAGTCGATACTGACTCAACATAGACTGAGCCGCTAAATCGTTCAACTAATTTCTTAACGGTCGCAAGTCCAATACCAGAGCCTTCAACTTCGTGTTCATGAATTCTGACAAAAGGTTTAAAGACATCGAGGACACGGTCGGCAGGAATACCTATTCCATTATCCTCAATCTGGATTTTTATCTGTTTCGGCGTCGGTGTTGAGACTGATCGGATGGTAATACTGAGAGGAGCGTCAGGCTTACGATACTTAATAGCGTTACCAATTAAGTTACTAAAGATTTGAATTAATGCAGACCGGTCGCCCAGTACTTCGGGAAGCGATTCTTTTGTAAGCTGAACTTTATGTGCTTCAAGAGCATGGTGATGTTCAGCAAGAACATCTTCAAAGACGACATCCAGCGGCTGGGGTTCCATTGCAAACTCTTTTACTCCAAGCCGTGCATAATCAAGAATCGCTTGCACAAGCTGTTCGAGACGACGCCCTGCGTGTTCAATAGTTGAAAATATTTCGATAGCAGAAGAAGGAAGCTCTTCGGTAAAATCTTCTTTGATAACGTTAATGAGCCCATTGATGGTATAGATGGGTGCTTTGAGATCATGTGACACTATAGAGGTAAACTCTTTAAGCTCGCTATTTTTTTGTTCAACAAGCTTTTGTTGCAACACCATGGCCGTAACATCAAGTGTGACGGCGATTGTTCCACACACTTCCTGTGCACTATCGAAGAGTGGAACGACTCGAGATTCAGCCCACATTTCGATGCCACTTTTGTGATGGAAAGGAAATTGAAATTGAAAAGGTTCACCGCTGAGCTCAGAGATCTTAAGTGAACGGAAGATACGCTCGCGGTGTTCGGCAGGACAGATCGTCAGAAAAAAATCTTCGGGCGCTTCAAAGATCTCTTTGAGGCTATAGCCCGTGAGTACTTCAGTGTATGGGCTACAGGATACGATCTTTCCTTCTTTATTGCGCTCGATGACGGCAGCAGCGACGTGCTGCAATACTGCAGTCGGTGGAGAAGTAGGTGAAGTGTCTGGTTCGAGATCATCTTCGTTCCTGAAGTTATCAGCAACATAGTAGCCACCGGCAAAGGCGAGTATGAACCCGAAGCCTACTAATAATCCGATGGTAATAATGTTGATATCCATCGTTTGTACTTTTATGGGTGAGGTCGGTAGAGATCTGCTTCTGAATCATAGAGGTGCTTGAGTTGCTTACACAGCTCTGAGCCCTCAACCGCAGATATATCGAGGTACTGCCAAATAGAGCTGTTTTGTTCTTCTATCGTATGTCGAAATCGGTTGTAAGCTGGTCCACCCACAACGCCTGTGGCATAGCTTAGCATATCAGCGACTTTCACTAAGCCAACAAAGCGGCTGTTTGTAAGCTGTTCAAAGGGGAGGTGGTGATTGCGGATGACAAGTTTTAGTTCATCGGTAAAATTCCATCGCTCTGCGATGAGCAACCCTGCTTCAGTATGATCAAAGGGAAATTGCTCTGCTTCTGCAAGATGAAAGGGTATGCCATCTGATTCAACGCGTTTGAGGACTTTTGTATATTCATCAGTCGTGCGTTGAATCAGCAAGAGCTTGCCAATGTCGTGCATAAGGCCTGCTAAGAATGCGCTTGAGGACATATCTGGCAAAAATCGGTCGCACAGAAATTTCGAAAAAAGCGCAGTCGCAATGTCATTATTCCAAGCAAATGTTCTTGCGGGGTGAGAAGATGGAAATAATGCAGTCAGAGATGACGCATTCAAGAGTGAGCGAAGTTCATTGAGCCCAATAACGCCAACAGCATCTTCAATTGAAGTGCTTTTTTTACCTCTATCAAAGTACACTGAATTAGATACGCGAAGAATACGAGCAGAGAGTGATTCGTCTGATTTAATCAGATCGATAAAGTCTCGAGCTTCGGCATTCGGGTTCACTGCAAGTGAGAACGCTTTCTGTGCATTGCCTGGCATTGGTGGAATGCCACGAGCGCCGACATAAGAGAGGATCTGCTCGCCGACTCCAGTCGAGAGCTTAACCTTTTCAGACGCAGCATCTTTTTTCTTGGCAAAGCCGCCAAATAATTTACCAAGCATTTAATTGTTGGTTACCACAATATTGACTGAGTCAACGGCGCTAAATTGAGGGTTTGCCACATCGAATTCCTGTGCACTTGGAACACTTGGGTCATCAAAATCGACATCAACTGCAACGGTGCCAGCAGCGACTGCTGCTGTTGCTTGGAACTGTACTCGAAGCTCACCTTCGTTACTGGTGCCAAACTGATCACGGCTCAGAATATAGACGAGGTAGTTCAAGTTGTTGGCGGATTGATAAAACTCAGGATCGATGTTCTGCTCATTACCATTAACAGTGAGATATCCTGAATCATTGAAGTAGAGAACAGAGGAGGGGACACGAATCTTCAAGACTATGCCATCTTTATTGACTTCTTGGATGTAGACAGTAACGTTGATTTTATCCCCTGCATCTAGGGCAGTTGGTTGTGCTACAAGGTTAATATATGCAGCGGCGTCGGCAGGTTCATTCCCACCAGAGCCTCCACCACCGCCACAGCTTAAAAGACAGACAGAGGTAAGTATGATAAGGATGTTTCGGATTCTGTTCATATTCGAGTAAGATGCAAAAAAAGACTGTACTGACCCAAAATTGTAGCAAAAATAACTACATAAGATTACAGTCTTTTTTAGGTAAACGTGGCTGCGATGCTCAGGTAAAGGTATTGCTAAACACCGTTCGATTTTAGTCAGTTGTTGTCTATGAATGTGAAACCTTTCATTAAGCTCCTTCGCGTACATCAGTGGGTTAAGAACCTGCTCATTTTTGTACCAATTATTATGGCGCATCGATGGGATGATTTTTTACTCTCAAGTGCTGCGCTTGTTGCCTTTTTTAGTTTCTCGCTCATCGCCTCTTCCGTCTACATCACCAACGATATTGTCGATATCGAAGCTGACAAAGCCCACCCGACGAAAAAAACACGTCCCATTGCCTCAGGCGCTATCTCTCGCACGATGGGGCTCATTGCGGTTCCTTTTCTGCTCTCTATCGGATTCTCATTGGCCTTAGCAATTAGCCCCAGATTTCTCTCAGTGATTCTTTTCTACTTTCTTATCACGACGATTTATTCCTTTTTACTGAAACGAATTCCTATCGTCGATATTCTTACCCTTGCTTCGTTGTATTCACTGCGCATACTCGCGGGAGCTGTTGCCTGTGATGTCCCTATCTCACAGTGGCTTCTTGCCTTTTCAATGTTCCTCTTTTTTAGCCTTGCCTGTGTGAAGCGTTATGACGAGTTAGCAACGCTTGCAGACAAACATGATCTGTCGTTCCGTCGTCGTGGATACCGGGTTGAAGATCTTTCGATTATTAGTCAATTTGGCATCACGAGTGGTTTTCTTTCTATCCTCGTATTAGCGCTGTACCTTAATAGTGTAGAAGTCACATTGCTCTATGAACATGCTGAGTATCTGTGGTTTGTATGCCCACTGTTTTTTTACTGGGTCTGTCGTGTGTGGTTAAAAACGACGCGGGGCGACATGCATGAGGATCCTGTTGTCTTTGCACTGAAAGATCAAGCGAGCTATGTTGTCGGCTTGATGCTGATTGGAATAATTTGCGTGTCGTTATAGCTATGAAACGATCTCCATTACTCCAGTCATGGGGAAGGTTCCCTCGAATCGAAAACCAAAAGGTGCAAACGCCTTATTGGGCATCTGATATTGCGCTGCACCCAGCCCCAGTCATTGCGAGAGGGCAGGGAAGAAGTTACGGCGATCTGTGCTTAAACGATGGTGGGCTTTTAATCCACACTGATCACTTGAATCGAGTTATCTCATTTGATTCTGAGCGTGGTCTGCTCACTGCTGAAGCAGGTATGACTCTTGATGCAGTGCTCAAGCTGATTGTGCCGCGAGGATTCTTTCTTCCAGTCACTCCGGGAACAAAATTTGTCTCTCTTGGTGGTGCAATTGCAAATGATATTCATGGAAAAAACCATCATGGTGCTGGTACGTTTGGTCGATCGGTGAAGCGTTTTTCATTGCTGCGCTCAACAGGTGAGGTTCTTGAGTGTAGTCCAGATGAAAATCCTGAGTACTTTGCAGCGACGATTGCTGGTCTTGGGCTGACTGGTTTGATTTTGAATGCAACTATTTCACTCTTGCCTATACAGTCTGCTTTTATTGATCAGCGTGTTGAAAAGTTTGATTCACTTGCAGAATTTTTTTCTCTCTCAAAAGACGAAACAGCAACGTACTCAGTTGCATGGCTCGATTGCTTGACTGAAAACGATGGTATCGGGAGAGGTCACTTTATTACGGGTGAGCATGCAAGCGTCGGAGCATTGACGACGCATCGAGATCCCATCTTATCGTGTCCGCTTGATGCACCAGGATGGGTTTTGCAACGAACTGGTATTCAGATCTTTAATACGCTCTATTTCCATCGCTTGCGGCATAAGATTACAAGTAATCGCATTCACTATGATCCGTTCTTTTATCCACTTGATGGAGTCAAAGACTGGAATCGTATCTATGGCAAAAATGGTTTTTTACAGTTTCAATGTGTGCTTCCACCAGCAGCGCAAGAGGAGGGGCTTCAACGTATCTTGAAAGAGGCTAAGAAGCGTGGTTCTGCATCGTTTTTGGCAGTCCTTAAAGAGTTTGGCTCTTTACCATCGCCAGGGTTGCTCTCATTCCCAAGACCAGGTCCAACGTTGGCTCTTGATTTCCCCTATCGTGGAAAAGAGACCGTTGAGCTTTTCCAAATTTTAGAACGTATTACTGTTGATTATGGCGGAGCGCTGTATCCAGCAAAGGATGCACTGATGAGCAGAGAGAGTTTTCATCGGATGTATCCACAGCTTGAGCGCTTCATGCCTTACGTTGATCCTGCTTTTTCATCGTCTTTTAGTCGGAGAGTTTTATGACAACTATACTTGCGCTTGGTGCTTCCTCGGCTATTGTGTTTGAAACGTTGCGCCCATTCGCAACTGAGCATGCATCAATTATTATGGTTGGTCGTTCTCGCGAAAAATTGGATGTGCTTGCGCAGGATCTTACAGCACGCGGTGCGCAATCAGTCGATATTATTGTAAACGATTTATCAACGGCTGGCTCGGCAGAAAAGCTTTTGGATCAAGTGCAGGCATTGGGGAAAGAAGTTGATATTGTCTACCTAGGGTACGGTGCATTACCCGAACAAGCAGTGGTGTTCTGCGATGCGCAAAAGCGAGCCGAGTTGTTTCAAACAAATTTACTCTCTGCGATGGATCATGTGTGTGCGTGGTATGACTATTTTATAGAAGCAAAACGTCCTGGTACCCTTGCCGTCATTTCATCGGTTGCAGGTGATAAGGGGCGGGGATCTAATTTCTTGTATGGTGCAACCAAAGCCGGACTCGATGCTTTTTTGAGTGGTGTGCGCAACATTGGATACAAGCACGGTATTTCGGTGATGACTATCAAGCCTGGGTTTGTTGACTCACCAATGACTGCCCATGTCCCCAAAAATCTTCTCTTTGTCAGTGCTGCTCAAGCAGGCGCAATCATTCATAAAGCTATCAAGCGGCGCCAAGATATTGTCTATGTTCCTTGGTTTTGGCGTTTTATTTTATTCCTTATTAAAATGCTTCCCGAGCCGATATTTAAACGCCTGTCTCTATGAAATCATTCCTTGCAACATCAACTATGCTGGCAAGCCTTGTTATGATGGGCTGCTTTATGGCGCCTGAAGAGTCAACCAGGCAGCAGGCTGTACCTGAAGCAGAAGTTGATGCGTTGCGCCTGAATAATGAAGG
>JBILLA010000106.1:0-8580 GCA_044376365.1 Bdellovibrionota bacterium
TGCGCTCTGCATACACGGAGACAGCGTCGATAGGTCGCAGTATGTAACAACAGAAGCATTTATGGCTGCGATTGCTCAAACACTCCAGACATTGATTGCGTAATTTTCTGTATTTATTGCGTTTTTTATCGTAGTAGCAAACTTAAGTCACTACACAAAGTTTAAAGCGTATAACCCTAGAGGTGCTCTTATAAGTACCTTTCTCGTGAAATGTTTTTTATGACAGTGGGTGATCAAGACCAACATCAGCAGACTATCGCTGCAATCATGCAGCATGTTGCATTGCTTTGTGAGCGAAACCTTATCTCTATTGATGAGGTTATTTCCATCGCGCAGGATGTCTTGGCATCTGATACAAATCAGATCTCATTGAAGGAGGTACCATGAGCGAGGTGTCTTATAATGAAGCCGCCGTGCCGGCGATGCTCAAAATTATGGATGGGTTTTGGCCTGAGCAGAGACGAAAAGTCTTTGAAGCGCTCTTTGAGGGCATGACTCGTGAAAGTCAGGCAGTGGTCCTTGAGCGTTTACTCGAGGTTATGACACCTGAGGTACTTAAGGTATTTTTAGCAAAGATTGATAACTTTGTTGCAATTAAACAAGAAAAATTTCTTTCGTTTGGCGCAATCGAAGTTGAGCTGGATGGCGTGAAAATGCTTGCTGCAGTTCCTGAAACGTCCTTTGGTAAGAGTCCTCTTAATCAAGATGAGGAAGCTAAAACTTTAGGAGCTCGTCTTGCCACACATGAAGAGAATCAAGCTGTTATTGAGGGACTACTTAGCAAAGAAAATCCTACGGATGCAGAAGAAGCACTGATAAAAATATATAAAAATTACTATGTGCGTGATCAAGAGAGTGGTATTTCGGTGGTACGGGGTAAGATTTTAAAGAGCTCAGTTTGTAACGTTCATGAAGAGCTTGCATCGATTGGTGCGTTAATGCTTATGAATATTGATCCATAAAGCGTGCATCAATAGCATGTGCTATGTCGATAATATGAAAAGATGGCTCACATCCTCCCGCTCGATTATTTGATCCTGCATTCCAGCGACCTCCCCATCCAGGAAGGATCTCATAGAGTTTGAGATCGTGAAGATTTAACGAACACTCCATCCCTTTCGTTGTTAGACGCATCTTACAGACAGCTTTATTTTCTATAGTTTCAACGAGCAAGATAGCCAAGTGTTCTTGGAATAGTTGAGTGAACATTTCACCAGCAATTTTTTGATCTGTCTCTATGAGTACAATATTTTCTAGCTTTGTAATCTGTGTTTCATTAAGAGCTATGTCATATGCTTGCTTTCGTGTCGCATAGCGATTGAGGAGCTCTGCTTGTGCCTCTGTGTTGAGAGGGTCTCCTGCAAGGAGAGCGAAAAGAGATTCTACAGATAGAAGGTAGTTACGTTTGTTATCAAGCGATTGTAAGAGGTCTGCGATGCTATTTTGTTCACCAGTATGATCTGCAGCAATGACAGCCGTACCAAAGAGTGCTTCGTCTGGAGGAAGTACTCCTGCCATAATTAATGACGAAAGTATCGAATCGGCATCGGTATGATTTATGAAAATTGGAGCTGTGTTGTCTATACCATGTGTTTTGACGTGTCGAATCGCCAGTGTGCCGCTCGAAATCATTTGTCGCATTGAAGGAACATCAGCATGGTGATCAATATTGAAGATATCGTTTTTATAAATACCACTGTCTTTGATGTGACCATCTTCAAATCCTTGCACATAAAAATCACAGGCAAAGACTCTTCCTTCTGGAACGAGTGCGCGGATATCTTGTTCAGTCACTTTTGAAGTGGTAGGGAAGAGTGTGTAGAGCCTCCCAGATGCAAGGAATGATTCAAAACGGGCTCGTGCTGCCTCAACTTCATGAGGAGCCCACAGAGGTATCGCTGTATGGAGCGAAGCAAGAAGATCTTGATTGTCAGGGTTGAGAGATGTTGCAGGCAAACTTGGTTGCATAATGAGTTAGGTATATTTCAAGAAAAAAGCTACAGCTTGAAAAATACGTAAAGGAAGAGCCACGGTCATGGATATGGTAGTGTGCCCATGCACTGCAATCAACAGAAATCTATGAGCGCGCCTTACCTTGTAGAGTACTCATGGCGGTGCGGTATGCCTTAGCACTTATATGCTCTGGGTTCATAAGGTTAGCACCGAAGACTTTTGCAAAGGCTCTAAAGAGAGCTTCTCCTGGATCGAGTGCGGAATCCTTCATTAGTAACGCATATGTAATCTTTTTTGCCTTTTCAAGCTCAGGTGCAATCTCTGTAAATGACGCGTTCTGCTTACATTTCGCAAATGCTGACTGTGCGGTGCGAAGAAGAGGAGGGGCTTTGTCGTTACGAACAGGTGCGCTACCGAGATCGTGTGTTAAACCTGTATCTTGCCCATCAAGCTGATTCTTTAAATCCAAAATTTCTTTTGGTTTTAGTGTACGGAAGCGATTGGCATCCTGTTGACGCTTTTGAGGGTCCGCTGACAATGTGAGGATACCTTTTTCGATAGCCTCCATCAGAATCTTTAGCTCTTCAATGCGCCTATCCCGTGTTGAGATAAAGGCATCAGGTTTTGTGACTTCTTTTGGATCAGTTGTCAGCCATAGTTTGCTCTCTTGAGGGATGAGGCCCTTCTGAAATGCTTTATCTGCTATCTCTTCGATTCGTTCGACGAGCGGTCGTTGGTTCGTCTCGGTCTGGGGTGCTGTTTTGGGGCTTGGGCGGGCAGGTGGAAGTTTACTCGGCTGTTCCGAAGTATTTTCGACAGATGCTTTCGGTGCAGCGAGCTCTTTGAGTACGGCACCAACTAATCGTAATGCTACCATGAGAATGATACTGACGCGGTTATGCTGCGGTCTTTCCCTTAATCTCCTATCTGGCGCAGGAGTAAGTTTGGTTCAAGAAATTTAAGACTGTTAAATTCTTATAAAATCATCCTATGGCGTAATTTATTGGATCCAAAGATGATTAAAGCTGAATCTTACTTGCTGGCATCAGAAACGCCCGAAAGAAGTTGAAATTACAGGATATATAGTCACGCCATGGAGCAGATCCACGTAGAAAAAGCTATCAGCGAAGCCGTTGCAGCATTCCAGCGCCAGGATTTTGCTGGGGCGCTTTCGCAGCTTCAGATTTTGGAGGTTCCAGGGCTTCGTATCCAAGGAGCAAACTACTTAAGAGCCGTCTGTCATCTGTCTCTTGAACAGTATTACATGGTAGCACCGCTTCTTGCTCTTGAGTTGCAAGAGTTTCCAGGCAATGCAGATGCCGTGCAGCTTGATGCGCAGATTAAACAGCTTGCGGCTATGAATAGCTCACTTGCTGTGGTTGCTAACCGTCCACGTAAAGTGCTCCTCTGTGGTATTTGTCCAGGTGACACAGGTACGGGTCGTTTCTTATCAAGTTTAATTCCTGTAGCGAAAGCTGCAGGCTATGAAATTATTCATCCACAAGATATTGGCTTTAATGCAGGGGAAAAGATCTGCATTGGACAACTGCAAGCGTGCGAGATATTGGTGCTTCATTCTCAAAATATTGGATGGGATCTTGTTAAATCGCTCCATACTGCAGGCAATACGCTCTCGTTCTATGTGCTTGATAATAGCTTTTTCTGTATTAATTCATTTAATCATCGACCATCAAAGCGGGGCGAGTGTTTTGATTGTCTTGGCAATCTTGCTGGGTGCGCGCAAGAGTGCACACCGCGTCCTTTTCCCTATGAGAAGCAAAAAAATATCGGATTCCTTGAATGGCTCAAGCAGCACAGCCAAAGCTTTCGATTCTACTGTCAGTCCGATCCGCAGCGCGATCTTGTGCTCAAGCATTTTGGACCATCTACGCGTGCTATGACGGTTGGGATGGTTCCATCAGATCTTTTGAGTGAGCCTGGTATGACGCCAGAATCAAGATTCGATATGGTATTCCATGGTGAAGCACTTGCAGCAAAAGGGCTCCACTATGTATTGCAGCTTGCATCGTTTCTTCCTGAATATTCCATACTGGTTCCCTGTTCTGAGGAAGAGATACGTACGTCAAAGTATGATGGTGCAATTGCTCCTAATGTAACACTACGCGCCCTTCGATGGACTTCGGGGCTGCGCGATGCTGTTGCTGCTTGTCGCTTGGTGTTGTGCCCCAGCCAGTGGTCTGCGGCAGTGGAAGGTGCGCTCTTAAAATCATTCAAAGTGAATGGCAATGTTGCTGTACTGAAAACAACAGATGGGTTTTCGAAAGTGATTCCCGATGATGTTGCGCTTCAGCTTCCAGATAATACAGCTCAAGCAGCAGAGATAATTCGAGTGTTTCTGAAAAATCTTACCTGCAATCGTGAGCGAGCACGTGTATGGCTCGATCAGTATGTTGCTTCAGTTTCTATTGAATCTATCTTTCATGGTAGCTAAATCATGCAAGCATCACAGCCATCAGTTCTTGTTATTGGAGCAACAGGGCATTTAGGATCCTATGTTTGTCGATTACTGAGTCAATCGTGGCAGGTGTTTGCAGTCGCCCGAAGATCAGTTGCGGACATAGAGCATGCTCTAGGTAAAGATTGTGGTGTACCACTATCGCTTACAACAACAAGTCTTGCGGATATTTTTGCACAACATCGTCCGTTTGCCTGCGTGAATTGTGCCGTTGCTTATCAACATGGAGAGTCAACAGCTGATATTACAGCAACCAATGTAGAGCTGCCGCTCCAACTTGTTTCATTAGCAGAGCAGTATCAGTGTGCGCGGTTTGTCACTATTGATACTTTTTTTACCAAGCAAGATCCACGATACCCGTATCAAGCAAGCTACATTGCATCAAAGCGTGAAGTGACAAAACAGCTTCGTGCATACCAGGGTCCTGTGCACATAATCAACTTACAGCTTGAGCACATGTATGGACCAGGTGAGAGTACGACCAAATTTCTTGGTGCTATGGTTGCTAAGCTTAAGGCGCACGAGCCGAACATTGATCTGACCGCTGGTGAACAGCAAAGAGACTTCATCCATGTCTCTGACGTTGCTGCAGCAGTTGCTACCGTACTTCGAGCACCAACGCTTCCAACGACCTTTCAGCATTATGAAGTGGGAACTGGAACCACACACACGATTCGAGCAGTGGTGGAGCGCTTAAAGCTGCTCACGCAGAGTCGCTCGCAGCTCAATTTTGGCGCGCTACCCTACCGAGAGCATGAGCTCATGGTCTCATGTGCTCATCCAGCACCGTTGCAAGCCCTTGGGTGGAAGCCACAATATGAGCTCGAAGCTGGGCTTAAAACCCTTGTATAATCCAGCGAAAACACTGTTGTTGTTCTGTGTGCAAAGGTGAACCTGCATAGATTTTCAGATCATCTAATACTAGTATCGCCATTTATGGGAGATAATCATGGTTGACCACATACCGACCTGTCTGTTGGCTGGAGGACTAGGGACGCGGCTCAGCGAAAAAACTGAGGATAAACCAAAGCCGATGGTTGAGATTGGACAGTACCCAATGCTCTGGCACATCATGAAGTACTATTCGACATTTGGTTTTCAAGATTTCAAGATTGCGCTCGGTTACCGCGGAGATGTCATCAAAGACTACTTCCTTAAGTATCATATGATGCGCAGCAACCTCTCAATCGATTTAAAGACGGGCACGACGACGGTTACGAAATCTGATACAGAAGCGTGGAATATTGACCTCATTGAAACTGGTCTTCATACACAAACGACAGGACGTATCCGTCAGATCTGTGAGCAGCTTACTTCAAAAGAATTCTTTTTGACCTATGGTGATGGACTCTCTGATGTTGATCTCAAGAAGTTACTTCAGTTTCATCGTTCACATGGAAAGCTTGTCACGGTCACCGCTGTGCGACCTCCTGCACGTTTTGGTGTTATGAAAATCGATGGTCATCAAGTAACTTCCTTTGAAGAAAAGCCACAACTTGGTGAAGGATGGATTAATGGAGGATTCTTTGTGGTCGATGTTGGGATCCTTCCATACTTGACCGATGATATGATGCCGTTTGAATACGGACCAATGAAGCAACTTGCACTTGATGGTCAGCTTATGACCTATATGCATAATGGATTCTGGGCTTGTATGGACACATTGCGAGATGTACGATCACTTGATCGCATGTGGCAGGACGATAAAGCTCCATGGCGTATCTGGGATCGTCAACGTGAAGCATAGTTCGATGCTTAACCAGGGATATAAAGTACATGATCGCTAACTCTCCCGACCCTTCATTTTGGTCTGGTAAACGAGTTCTTATTACAGGACACACTGGCTTTAAAGGAAGCTGGCTCGCACTTTGGTTGCACCAAATGGGTGCTCACGTGCATGGCATTGCATTACCACCCGATGCATCTGCTCCCAACTTATATTCAGTCATATCCTGCGCACATTGGATGGCATCATCTTGTTTTGTTGATATCACGCACCGTGATGAACTCCAAAAAGCAGTCGACGCGTGCCGTCCCGAAATTGTATTTCATCTTGCAGCGCAATCACTTGTGCGCACGTCGTATGAATCGCCCCTAGAAACAATATCGACAAATGTTTTAGGTACTGCACATCTGCTTGAATCATTGCGAAACCATGATGCTGTTCGTGCGATTGTTATTGTGACGTCAGATAAATGTTATGAGAATCGCGAGAGCGTTTGGTCATACCGCGAGCATGATCTGCTTGGTGGCTCTGATCCATACAGCGCCAGCAAAGCTGCAGCTGAACTTATTACTGCAAGCTATCGTCGTTCTTTTTTCCAAAAGCCAGGTGATGCCGCTATCGCCTCTGTTCGAGCGGGCAATGTCTTTGGAGGTGGTGACTGGGCAGCGGGTCGACTGATTCCTGATATGATTCGCACTGCTGTCTCTGGCCAAGAGCTTCGTTTGCGGTATCCACACTCGATTCGTCCATGGCAGCACGTCCTTGATCCTCTTTCTGGTTATATCGCTGTTGCAGAGAGACTCTGGCAAGAGCCAGCAGCGCATGCCTGCGCATGGAACTTTGGTCCTCCAAGTGCATCACATTGTGAAGTAGAAGACCTGGTAAAGCTTTTTGCTCAATCTTGGAAGCTTCCTCTCACATGGGGCATTGATACAGGTGAGCATCCTGCGGAGCATCATCAGTTGCGCCTTGATTCAAGTCTTGCTGAAACAAAACTTGGATGGCAGCCACGGCTCGATCTGACAACTGCTGTAGAATGGACTGCGAGTTGGTATCAAACTTTTATCGAGCAGCCAGATGCATGCCTTGCACTTACAAAGCAACAAGTGAGTAGGTACCAAACGCTACCAGGACTATATAGAAGGTCACTATGATAACAGCTCCATCATTTGAACTTATCATCGGATCTCTTGTTCAGTATGGCTCAACTCGTGGCATTGTCGTGGCTATCGATCAGCAAGCAGGGCTTGTTGATATAGCTCCAATTTGCGATCAAGTAAAAGCAGCTAACAATGCTCTTCTAGAAATTTCAGTTGCTTCTGAAGTGATAATGGTTGATTGCGCGCATCTGGTATCATGTGCACGTGACGTCGTACAGGTGCAAGGTCAGCTTGACGAGGCAGCGTGTGATGCTATTTTGCGTGCGACTGTTCGTGTTGGGATTGAGCGCTACTATGTAGCACGGCATCAACCGGCACAACAAAAACCGTTTACCCCTGGTGACCGTATTACGTACGCAGGACGTGTCTTCGATGAGCAAGAGATGCTTAAGCTTGGTGATTCCATGCTTGATTTTTGGCTTACTACTGGAAGATTCTCTGATGAGTTTGAACGTCGCTTTGCACAGAAATTAGGAGTTCGTTTTGCAGCGCTTGTAAACTCTGGATCGTCTGCAAACCTTATTGCGTTTAGCGCACTTACATCTCCGCTTCTTGGCGATCGTGCTATACGAGCTGGCGATGAAGTGATCACCGTTGCAGCAGGTTTTCCCACAACAGTGACACCTGTACTACAAAATCAATGTGTTCCCGTTTTTGTAGACATTACAGTAGACGATGGTACCTATAACATTGATACGTCACTCCTTGAGGGAGCCCTCTCAAACCGTACTCGTGCAATCATGGTGGCGCATACCCTTGGTAATCCCATTAATTTGGATGCGGTTGTTGCATTTTGTAAGCAGCACAATCTTTGGCTTGTTGAAGATAACTGTGATGCTCTTGGTTCAACCTATCATGGTCAGCTCACTGGTACATTTGGCGATCTTGCAACATCAAGCTTCTATCCGCCCCATCATATGACGATGGGAGAAGGTGGTGCAGTATATGCAAAAAGTTTGCAACTCAAACGAGCTGTTGAGTCGTTTCGTGATTGGGGACGTGATTGTTGGTGTCCTGCTGGTAAAGATAATACATGTGGTAAACGATTCTGTCAGACGCTCGGTGATCTACCTCCAGGCTATGATCATAAGTATGTCTATAGTCATGCAGGCTTTAATCTGAAAGTAACTGATATGCAGGCTGCGATTGGTCTTGCCCAGCTTGATAAGATTGATAGCTTTATTGCTGCACGACGAGCAAACTGGCAAGCCTTGCGCGAGCAACTCTCGAGCCTTGAAGATGTCTTTATCCTTCCTGAGCCAACT